>NC_015588.1:902110-1202814 GCF_000215105.1 Isoptericola variabilis 225 | reverse complement strand
CGTCGCTGACCACCTGACGGAGGTCGGCGAGTCCGTCGAGTCCTTCCGCGCCGCGCTGCGCGACATGCTCACGGTCAACGCCACCCTCGTCGCGCAGCGGCAGAACGAGGAGATGAAGCACCTGACCGAGGTGAGCCTGCGCCAGGGCGAGGAGGTCAAGAAGATCTCCGGGTGGGCGGCCATCCTGTTCGCGCCGTCGCTCGTCGGCGCGGTGTACGGGATGAACTTCGACCACATGCCCGAGCTGCACTGGGTGTGGGGCTACCCCGCGGCGCTGCTCGCCATGCTGTCGGTGAGCGTCGGGTTGTTCGGTGTCTTCCGCTGGAAGAAGTGGATCTGACCTGCCTCCGGGCCGTGGTTGGATCGCCTCGTGCGAGCCATGGTCTACGACTCCTTCGGCGGTCCCGTCACGGTCCGTGAGGTGCCCGACCCGGTCGCGCCCGACGGCGGTGCGGTCGTCCGGGTGCACGCGTCCGGCCTGTGCCTGAGCGACTGGCACGGGTGGGCCGGCCACGACCCCGACATCGACGCGCTGCCGCACGTGCCCGGGCACGAGCTGGCCGGCGTGGTCGAGGCGGTCGGGACGGGCGTGCGGCGGTGGCGGGTCGGCGACCGCGTGACCGTGCCGTTCGTCTGCGGCTGCGGCGCGTGCGCGTGGTGCGCCGCCGGGCAGGCGCAGGTCTGCCCGAACCAGACGCAGCCCGGCTTCACGCACCGGGGCTCCGACGCCGAGCTCGTCGCGCTGCACGCCGCGGACACGAACCTCGTCGCCGTGCCCGACGGCGTCACCGACGCCGAGGCCGCGAGCCTCGGCTGCCGCTTCGCCACCGCCTACCGGGCCGTGACCGCCCGGGCACGCGTGCAGGCCGGCGAGTGGGTCGTCGTGATCGGCGCGGGCGGCGTCGGGCTCAGCGCCGTCATGGTGGCGGCCGCGCTCGGGGCGCGCGTCGTCGCCGTCGACCGGCATTCGGCAGCGTTGGAGGCGGCTCGGGCGGCGGGCGCGTCGCACGTCGTGCACACCCGGCCCGACGTCGACGTCGCCGACCAGGTGCACGACCTGACCGACGGCGGCGCGCACGTGGCGATCGACGCCGTCGGGTCCGAGCAGACGTGCGCCGACGGCATCCTCAGCCTGCGCCGGCAGGGCCGGCACGTGCAGGTGGGGCTGCTGCCGCCGGTCGAGGGCCACCCGCGCGTGCCCATGAGCCGCGTCATCGGCTGGGAGCTCGACGTGCTCGGCAGCCACGGCATGGCCGCCGCCGACTACCCCGAGATGCTCGCGCTCGTCGCCGACGGCACGCTGCGGCCGCAGGAGCTGGTGGGCCGCGTGGTCGGGCTCGAGGAGGGGGCGCGGCTGCTGCCCGGCCTGCACGACGCCCCGCGCGCGGGCATGGTCGTCGTCGACCCGCGCCGCTGACGCTCAGCTGCTTCCCCGCAGGTACGCGAGCACCGCGAGCACGCGGCGGTGCGACGCGCCGTCCTCGGGCAGGCCCAGCTTCGCGAACACCATCGACACGTGGGTCTCGACCGTCCGCTCGGTGATGAAGAGGCGGTGCGCGATCGCGGCGTTGCTGAGGCCCTCCGCGAGGAGTGCGAGCACCTCGCGCTCCCGCTGCGACAGCGCCTCCAGCGGGTCCGTCTGTCGTCGCCGTCCCAGCAGCCGGCTCACGATCGTCGGGTCCACGACGGTCTCACCCGCGTCGATGCGCCCGAGCGCGTCGCGCAGGACCTGCACGTCGGCGACACGGTCCTTGAGCAGGTAGCCCGTGCGCTCGGGAACCTCCGTGAGCAGGCGCATCGCGTACGAGCTCTCGAGGTACTGGGACAGCACCAGGACCCCCACGGTGGGACGCGTCGCCCGTATCCGCCCGGCCGCGACGAGCCCCTCGTCGGTGAACGTCGGCGGCATCTTGATGTCGACCAGCGCGACGTCCGGGACGTGGGACTCGACCGCGGCGACCAGCGCGCGAGCGTCCCCGACCTGGGCCACGACGTCGACGCCCACCTCGACGAGGAGCCGCGAGATCCCCTCGCGCGTGAGCATCGCGTCGTCGGCCACCACTACCCGCACGGGATCACCACCTCGACGGCCCCGCCGCGCGCGGCGACCTCACCGCCGAGCGCGTCGACCCGGTCGCACACCGCCTGCGCCAGTGCGACGGACGCACCCTCGAACCGCAGGACGAGCCGTGCCCGGTCCCCCTGCAGCGTGACCCGCAGGCCCGGGGCGGCCGTGTCCTGCACGACCGAGCGCACCACGAGGTACGCCGTGCGCTCGACGACGTCGGGGTACCGCCGGTCGGTGCCGACCGTGAGCTCGACGGGCAGGGCCGCCTCCTCGACCAGCCCGAAGAGCGCCGGCCGCAGCCCCTGGTCGGTGAGGATCGCCGGGTAGATGCCGCGCGCGACGGCACGCAGACGGGCAGCGATCTCGCGAGCGGCGCCCGCGAGAGCGCCGAGCGTGCCGGCCGCAGGACCCCGGAGCGCCGACAGGGAGGCGAGCTCGTAGCAGAGCGCGACCGCACTCTGCTGCGCACCGTCGTGCACGTCCCGCTCGAGCCGCCGCCGTTCGGCGTCGCCCGCGCGGATGATCGCGCTGCGCGCGTCGGCGAGCTCGACCATCCGCCGGCGGACGCCGGCGCGGAGCCGGTCGTTGTCGATCGCGAGCACGGCGGCGTCACCGACGACCCGCGCGACGTCGACCCCGAGCATGGGACGTGAGCGACCGACGACCGCCAGAACCTCCGGTCCCCGCCGGATCTCGGTGACCGCTCCGGCGGGCGAGGGCACGAGCCGTCCGGCGTCGTCGACGAGGACGCCGTCACCCGGCAACCGGTACGCCACCGTGATCCGGCGGTCGCCGAGGCGGCGCTCGAGCAGCGCGCGGAGCCCTCCGCCGACCGCCGACAGATCCTCCGCCACGCTCTCGAGCGCGAGCCGGTCCTGGGCCGCGCGCACGCCGGCCGACAGCGCGACGGCGGCCAGGGCCGCCAGCGCCAGGGAGGTGACGTCCGCGACGCCCGCCTCCAGGGGTGACGGCTCGCCGCGGGCGATCACGACGACGCCCGACGCCGCGGCGAGCGCCCCGACGCTCGTCCAGGACTCCGCGGTGCGTGGCCGGCGCACGACCACGACGGCGAGCACCGCCGTCGTGAGCGCCACGGCCAGGAGCGGCGCGACGACGTCGGTCAGCACGCGCGCGAGCCCGGGCGACGACGCCACGAGCATCCCGTTCACGGTGCAGTTGTTCCAGCACTCGAGGACGAGGAACGGGTCGCGCACGAGCCCGACGACGACGGCGAGCCCCGGCCAGACGACCCAGGCGCCGCGGACCAGGGCGGCGCCGTACCGGCTGCGCGCAGGGGCGAGCGCGAGCGTCGCCAGGGCCGGCAGCAGGGCGGCCGTCGCCAGGGGCGCGATCGTGCGCACCACCTCCGGTCCGCCGTCCCAGCCCAGCAGGACGGGGCCGGACCACCCGATCGACACGGCGGCGAGCGACGCCCGGCGGCCCGGGTCGGGCGCCGCACCCGCCGCGAGGACCAGCAGCGTCTGCGCCCCGAGGAAGGCCGCCGGGCCGATCCTGCCGAGCGACACCAGCGCGACGGCCCCGCCGTCGAGCACGAGCGCGGCGGCGACGGTCGCGGCGACCGCGGCCACCGCGACGAGCAGGCGGGACGTCAGGCCCATGCCGCCTCCCGGCGCCCGGCCTGCGCGGCCACGTCGGTGAAGCGGGCACGGACCACCGTGCCCGCACCGGGCGGCGAGTCCACGGTCAGCGACCCGCCGGCGGCCGCTACGCGCGTGGCGAGCCCGGCCAGGCCGCTCCCGCGCCCGGGGTCCGCGCCCCCGACGCCGTCGTCCACCACCGTGAGCGTGAGGAAGCCCGCGTCGACCCCGAGCGCGATGCGGACGGTCCGGGCGTGACCGTGCGCCACGGCGTTGGCCATGGCCTCGCTGGCGACGAAGTAGCAGGACGCCTCGACGTCCGGCGGGAGCGGCGGGACGACGCCCGCGGCGTCGACGTCCACCACCACGCCGGCGGGGGCGGCGTCGGCCAGACGCCGGAGGGCGGCCGCGAGCCCCCCGACGAGCCCCTGCGGGCGCAGACCGTGGCTGATCGCCGCCGACTCGCGCGCGGCGCGCCGGGCCAGACCCACCGCCCGCGTGACGTCGGTCGACGCCCCGTCCGCCGCCGCCTCGAGCCGGTCGGCGAGCGCCATGAGCGGGTCGACGACGGCACCGTCGATCTCGCGCGCCAGCACCTCCCGCTCCGTCTCGGCGGCGTGCAGGATGCGCTCCCGGGACGCCTCCAGCTCCGCGACGCGCGCCATGAGCGCGGCGAGCAGCTCCCGGTTCGCCCGTTCGAGGGCGCGGAGGCGCTGCGCGGCCTCGGCCGCGACACGGGGGTCGACCGTGCCGCGGTGACGCTCGAGGAACGCCGCGACGGCATCCTCGTGCGGTTCCTCCGCGCTCCGGCGCATGAGGTCGATCACGTGGACGACCGAGCGCGACCTCACGGCTCGGGCCAGGATCGCCGCCGCGCCGAGAAGGGCGGCCGCGTACGCGACGGCCGCGGCGAGCATCCCGCCCACGCCGGGCAGCATCGAGCTCAGCGCGAGCGCGGCCCCCACGCCTGCCCCGAGGGCGGCGAGGGCGTGGCGCCCGGACCGGTCCACCAGGCCCTGCGGGACGACGGCGAGCGCGCCGAGCACGAGCACGGTCGCCGCCGAGACCTCCCACCGGGACCACGGGTACGGGGTCGCGGCGACGACGTACCCGGTGACGATCGCGCCCCACCGCACGCCGCGCGTCCCGGTGCCGGACAGGTGGACGACCAGGTGCACCAGGACGCCGCGGTGCCAGAAGACCGCGAACGGCAGCACGGACCCGACCGCCCACGTCGCGGTCACGCCGAGCGCCAGGGCGGCGCTCGCACGGCGGGCCGGCCAGGCTCGGGCCGCGACCAGAGCGAAGGCCACCCCGACGCTCGCGTCGACGACCGTCGCGACGACGGCTCCGGAGGTGACCGCGAGCGCGGCGAGGGTCGCCGTCGCCGCACCGCCGACGACGATCCACCGTCGCACCGTGGAGTCGGGGAGCACAGCACAAGTCTCCACCCGGGTGATTTCGACGTCTCCGTGTCAGCACGGAGGCCGAGAGATTTCACCTGCTGCCTACCCTGTCCGAGGAGGCAGTCATGAACCGAGACGGCGCCCGTGCGCGGGACTTCCAGGTGATTCAGACGGCGACGGTCGCTCTCGTCGCGACGGCGCTTCTCGCCGCGTGCGACACGTCCGTCGGGGCGCAGAAGTCGGGAGGTGGCGCCGTCGAGGCGGTCCGGGTGGCGACGATCGACCCGGAGGGCCGCCCGTCGAGCGACGACGTCGAGGTCTTCGCCGCGGCGCTCCAGAGCGGGTCGTCCGGAGCCTGGGAGACCGAGGTCGTGTGGAGGGCGCACACGACCGATCCCGCCGTCCACGTCGAGCTGGACACGGGCGTGGACTTCGTGGAGTCGGTGGCCGAGGGGCTGCGGTCGGGCCGGTTCGAGGTGGCGTTGCTGCCGGACTCGATCCTCACGGCGAGCGGCTCCGACACGATGCGGGCGATCAAGGCGCCGTTCCTCGTCAGGCACGACGCCGTCGTCGAGCGCATCGTGCTGGGTTCCGTCGGCGAGCGGCTCCTCGAGGACCTCGAGGGCACCGGCGTGGTCGGGCTCGCCGTCCTGCCCGAGACTCTCCGGCACCCGGTGACCTACGACGCACCGCTGACCGGACCCGAGACCTACGCCGGACGCACCTTCCGGGCGCTCGATCCCGCCGCTCCGCCGCTCTTCGAGGCGCTCGGTGCACGCGTCCGGGACGCCAACGAGGGCAGGGTGAACGTCGACTTCGACGCCGCGGACTCCGCCTTCGGCCAGTACGCGAGCCTGGCGGCCGGCGCGGTCTTCGTCGGCGACGTGACGCTCTGGCCGAAGCTGAACGTGCTGGTGGCGGCCGAGGACTGGTACACCTCGCTCACCGACGCCCAGCGCGAGCAGGTGCTCGCCGCGGCGAAGGAGGCGCAGGCTCACTCGCTCGAGACGACGCCCACCGACCCGGAGTACGGCGCCGACTACTGCGCCATGAACGGGACCATCGTCCTCGCCGGGCTCGACGCCGTGCGCGGGCTCGAGGAGGCCACCGCCCCGCTGCGCGCGGAGGTCGCCGAGGACCCCCGCACGAGCGACGTGTACGCGGAGCTGGAGGCCATGACCCAGGCCGCGGGCGACCCTCCCCCCGTCGCGCCGTGCGCTCCCGACATCGACCAGGGCGAGCTCGTCCGTGCCGAGGGCGAGTTCCCCGAGGGGACCTTCCGCGCCGAGCGCACCGTCGAGCAGTTCACCGACGCCGGCGTCGACGCCGGCCACGCCAGGGACCACGCCGGGGTGTGGACGCTCGTGTTCGAGGACGGGAAGTTCCTCGACCCCGGGTGCCCGGGAAGCACCTACGTCGTCCAGGACGGTCGCGTGTCGGTACGCCTCGGCCCGCGCGGGCCGACGTGCGGGTCGGCGGCCGGCAAGGATCTCTTCGACGCCGCCTGGACGTACGACGGCCAGTTCCTCCAGCTCGTCGACGTGCGCGGCGGCGCAGACGGTCCGGAGTGGCAGGAGTTCCACGAGATCCTCTGGGGCTCGACCCCGTGGGTCCAGATCGACTGACCTGCCCGCCGCTCGTCGTCGTCAGGTCCTGGTGGCCCGGGAAGGCCACCAGGACCTGACGGCGTCGGGAGCGTGACGAGGTCAGCGCAACTGCCCCCGCAGCTCGCCCACCGGGAACATGCCGGAGTGGACGTTGACGTAGTAACTCTTGGGGTTCTCCTCGATGGCGGCGAGAACCTCCGGGGCCGGCATGACGCACTCCGAGACCGTGAACGACGTGGTCCGCTCGAAGTCGAGCTGCACCACGGGCGGCCCGATGACCGTGCGCGGGCCGACGTGGATGTGCGCGTTGGTCGCGGGCGACGACAGCCCGTCGACCATGAGCGTGTAGCAGAGCTCGTCACCCTCGATGGAGTACGTGAACCAGCCGTGCGCGCCCGTGTTGACGGGGATGCCCTGGCTGGCCGCCTCCTGCCCGGTGTTGAGCGGGATCTGGTTCGACGCACCGACGGCGGGCATGCTCACCGCGGCGGCCGCGAGGCCGAGGGCCGCGACGAGCGCACCCCGGCGGACGAGCGAACGCGAGTACTTCGACATTCCGATCCTCCTCGATCGAGATGTCCCCTTCGTGTCCGACGCTACGACGAAGTGCGCGGCGGCGACACCCCGTGGACGGGCGGCGGCGCGACGCGTGGCGGGCTCGACGCCGGGTGCCGGGCAGCGCTGAGTAGCATCGCCCCCATGACGACGACGCCCACCCCCACGCACCCCGCCGTCGACAGGGTCCGCGCCGCGCTCGACGCCGCCGGCGCCACCGGCGAGATCCGCTGGCTCGACGACGCAGCCACGACGGCCGCGCTCGCCGCCGAGGCGCTCGGCGTCCCCGCCGGCGCGATCGCCAACTCGCTCGTGTTCACGCTCGACGACGAGCCGATCCTCGTGCTCACGAGCGGCGCCCACCGAGTCGACACCGCGTTCCTCGGCGCCCGGCTCGGCGGCACGATCGGGCGGGCGAGCAAGGACGTGGTCCGCGAGGCGACCGGTCAGGTCATCGGCGGCGTCGCACCCGTCGGGCACCCGGCCCCGGTGCGCACGTTCGTCGACACCGCGCTGGCGCAGCACGACGTGGTGTGGGCCGCGGCGGGGCACGCCAAGACGGTGTTCCCGACGTCGTACGGCGAGCTGCTGCGTCTCACCGGCGGCGAGCCGACGCCCGTCGAGCCGGAGTAGCGAAGTCTCCCGCGAAGTAGCGCTCGACCCGCCGACGTAGCGCGCTCTCCGCCGAGGTAGCGCACGATCCGGCGAGGTAGCGCGTCTCGCGGCGAGGTAGCACTACCGGAAGAGGACGTCCCCGTCGGGGTCGCCGGGGCGCCGCGGGCGGAGACGCGCGGGCGCGGGCCACGGGAGCTCGAACCGCTCGACGGGCGCGTCGACCGCGCCGAGGTCGTCGGTCTGCACCACGACGCGGTGAGGCGTGACCTCGACGATCCGCACGCGCAGGGGCTCGGCTCCGTCGCGCTCGAGAGTCCAGACCTCGGCGAGCCACGACAGGCCCACGGCATCGAGGGTCTCCTCAGCCTCGAGCCAGTCCACCGGGCCCGTGAGCTCCCGACCGAGCAGCGACACCGCGACCCAGCCGCCGCCGTCGGGCCGGAGCCACCCCACGCGCTCGCGGTCGCCCGGCCGCCGGTGCTCGATCCAGTCCTTCGCAAGCATGCTCGGCACGCTAGCCGTGGTGCGGCCGCCGGGCGAGGGGATTCCGTGCTACCTCGCGAGGTTTGCGCTACCTCGCCAGGTTTTGCGCTACCTCGCCGATCGTGCGCTACCTCGGCGGATCGTGCGCTACCTCGCCGGATCGTGCGCTACCTCGGCGCGGGCGGCGGCGTAGCCGCGGGCGTAGGCCTCGGCGGAGCCCTCACGGAAGAGGTCGTCGGCGCTCGGCCGCACGAGGGTGCGTGCCCCGGGCCCGTCACCCGCCGGGCCGTCGCCGCCCAGCACGAAGCGGCCGACGCCACGGACGACGGCGATGGCGCGCCCGCTCGCCTTGCCGCGCACGAGCTCGGACGCGGCGGCGATCTCGTCGGCCACCGCGGTCACGGTGACGTTCAGGGGCCGGCCGTGCGCGTCCGCTCCCCCGCGCAGGTCGTCGACGACCGCCACCCCGGCCGCACCGATCGCGATGTCGGTGAGCCCCTCGCGCCACGGCCGGCCCGCGGTGTCCGTGACGACGACGCCGAGCCGGTCGAGCCCGAACCGCTCACGCCACGCCGCCCGCAGGCGCCGCGCGGACGCATCGGGGTCGACCGGAAGCAGCAGCACCGTGCCCTCGGGCGTGTTGGAGGCGTCGACGCCAGCGGCGGCCATGACGAGCCCGAGCCGGTTCTCGACGATCCGCAGCGGCGGCAGCCCGCCGGGCCGCTCGCGCGTGGCGACGACGCGCACGGTCTCGTCGGTGATGGCCTGCTCGCGGTCGGTGGCCCGGACCACACGCCCCTCGGCCTTGGACACGACCTTCGACGTCACGACGACGACGTCGCCCTCCGCGAGCGCCTCGCCGTCGAGCACCGCGCCGTCGAGCAGGTCGCCGACGAGGGCGGCGAGGTCGTCGCCCGGCCGCACCTCCCCCAGCCCCGGCGGGGCCCACACCTCGAGGCGCGCGTCCTGCAGGACGCGCGCACCGCCGTCGTGCACCATCAGCGCGACAGCTTGGGCAGGACCTCGCGACCGAAGACCTCGATCCACTCGCGCTGGTTGCGGCCCACGTTGTGCAGGTAGATGCGGTCGAAGCCGAGGTCGACGTACTTCTGGATCGCCTCGCGGTGCTTGTCCGGGTCGGAGCTGATGACCATGCGGCCCTCGAAGTCCTCGGGGCGCACGAGCTTGGCCATCTGCGCGAAGTCGTGCGGCGAGCGGATGTCGGCCTTGGGGAACTTCATGCCGCCGTTGGGCCACTCGGTCATGGCGTTCTCGAGCGCCTGCTCGTCGGTCTCCGCCCAGGACATGTGCACCTGGAGCACCTTCGGCATGGTCGACGGGTCGCGCCCCGCCTCGCGCGCGCCGGCGTCGAACCGGTCGAACAGCATCGAGATCTTCTCGAGCGGCGCACCGACCGTGATGAGGCCGTCGGCGTGCTTGCCCGCACGCTTCGCCGTGACGGGGCCCGCCGTGGCGACGAGGATCTCGGGCGCCTGCTCAGGCATGGTCCACAGCCGCGTGGACTCCATCTTGTAGAACTGCCCGGAGTGCTTGACGTCCTTGCCGTCGATGCCGGACTGGAAGAGCTTCTTGATGATGTCGATGGCCTCGAACATGCGGTTGATGCGCTCGGCCGCCTCGGGCCAGTAGCCCGCCACGACGTGCTCGTTGAGCGCCTCGCCCGAGCCCAGCCCGAGCCAGTGGCGGCCCGGGTACATCGCGGCCAGGGTCGCGGACGCCTGCGCGACCATCGCCGGGTGCCAGCGGAACGTGGGCGCGGTGACGCCGGGCCCGATGTCCCCGCGCGTCCGCTCGCCCAGGGCGGTCAGCACGTTCCACACGAACGCGGCCTGACCCTGCTGCGGGACCCACGGCTGGAAGTGGTCGGCCGCCATGACGCCCGAGAAGCCGTGCTCCTCGGCGTAGGCGGAGTACTCGACGACGTCGGTGGGGTGGAACTGCTCGAGCATCGCGGCGTAGCCGATGGTGGGTGCAGAAGCCATGGTCAGACCCTACGCCCGACCGGGTCACCGGTTCGGGGCGTGGTGTCCGCCCTGGGTGAACCCGCGCGCGTGCGGGCCCGGGTCATGGGGAGGCTGGGGCCATGACGACCATCGGATTCATCGGCAGCGGTCACGTCGGCGGCACGCTCGCGCGCCTCGCCGCCCACGCCGGCTACGACGTGGTGCTGAGCAACAGCCGCGGCCCCGAGACGCTCGCGGACCTCGTCGAGGAGATCGGCACGCGCGCCCGCGCCGCCACGCCCGCCGAGGCGGCACGCGCCGGCGACCTCGTCGTCGTGTCGGTGCCGCTCGCGGCGCTCGGCGACCTGCCGGTCGCGGACCTCGCGGGCAGGACCGTGGTCGACACGTGCAACTACTACCCGCAGCGCGACGGCCGCATCCCGGTCCTCGACGAGGAGACCACCACGACGTCGGAGCTCCTCGCCGCGCTGCTGCCCGGCGCGCACGTCGTCAAGGCGTTCAACAACATCGCGTGGGTCCACCTGCCGATGCTCGCCCGCGCGCCCGGCGACCCCGAGCGCAGCGCGCTGCCCGTCGCCGGCGACGACGACACGCCCGAGGCGGCCGCGGCCAAGCGCGCGGTGATCGAGCTGGTCGAGCGCGTCGGGTTCCACGCGCACGACGTCGGACCGCTCGCCGAGGGCTGGCGCTTCCAGCGCGACACGCCCGCCTACGCGGCGCCCTACTCCCCCGACGGCCTGAACGTCTGGCCGCCCGAGCGCGGCCGGCAGGTCACGGCGGCCGAGCTCGCCGAGCTGCTCGCGGCCGCGCAGCGCTACCGCGACATGTGAGCGCGCGGCGACCTCCGCCGTCGTGCACCCGCTCCCCCGCCGAGCTGTCAGGCCCACGCACGCCTATACGCGAGCGTGGGCCTGACAACTCCCGGGCCCGAGAGCTGTCAGGCCCAGGCAGACCTATACGCGCGCGTGGGCCTGACAACTCGCGAGAGACGTGAAACCGGTGCGGACGCGGGCGGCGTTTCTGGGACAATGGGCGACCATGAGCGACTTCCCGACCCCCCAGGCGCAGAGCGCGCCCGAGCAGACCCCCGCAGCGACCCCGACCTCCGCGCCCGTAGCCGGCGCCGACGTCGTGCGCGCGGTGGTCCGGGAGGTACCGGACAAGGTCAGCCTCGACGGCCTCGAGGAGCGCTTCGACGAGCGCTGGAGCGCCGAGGGCACGTTCGCGTTCGACCGGACGAAGACCCGCGACGAGGTGTACTCGATCGACACGCCGCCGCCGACGGTCTCGGGCTCGCTGCACGTCGGGCACGTGTTCAGCTACACGCACACCGACGTCGTCGCGCGCTTCTGGCGCATGCGCGGCAAGGAGGTCTTCTACCCCATGGGGTGGGACGACAACGGCCTGCCCACCGAGCGCCGCGTGCAGAACTACTTCGGCGTGCGGTGCGACCCGTCGCTGCCCTACGACCCGGACTTCACGCCCCCGCACGAGGGCACGGACGGCAAGAACGTCAAGCCCGGCGACCAGGTGCCGATCAGCCGCCGCAACTTCGTCGAGCTGTGCGAGAAGCTCACCGCCGACGACGAGCGCCAGTTCGAGGAGCTGTGGCGCCGGCTCGGGCTGAGCGTCGACTGGTCGCAGACGTACCAGACGATCGACGCGACGTCGCGCGCCGCCTCGCAGCGCGCGTTCCTGCGCAACCTCGAGCGCGGCGAGGCCTACCAGGCCGAGGCGCCGGGCCTGTGGGACGTGACGTTCCAGACGGCGGTCGCGCAGGCCGAGCTCGAGGCACGCGAGTACCCGGGCTTCTTCCACCGGGTCGCGTTCCACCGGCCCGACGGCGAGCCCGTCTACATCGAGACCACCCGCCCGGAGCTCATCCCGGCCGTCGTGGCGCTCGTCGCGCACCCCGACGACGAGCGGTACCAGCCGCTCTTCGGCACCACGGTGACGTCGCCGCTGTTCGGCGTCGAGATCCCGGTGCTTGCGCACCCCGCCGCCGCCATGGACAAGGGCGCGGGCATCGCGATGTGCTGCACGTTCGGCGACCTCACCGACGTGCAGTGGTGGCGCGAGCTGCAGCTGCCGACGCGCTCGATCATCCAGCGCGACGGGCGCCTGTCGCGCGAGGTGCCCGAGTGGATCGCGGGCGGCCCGGGCGAGGCCCTGTACGCCGAGCAGCTCGCGGGCAAGACGTCGTTCTCGGCGCGCACCGCCGTCGTCGACGCGCTGCGCGCCTCGGGCGACCTGGACGGGGAGCCGACGCCGACCCAGCGCATGACGAACTTCTACGAGAAGGGCGACAAGCCGCTCGAGATCGTCACGAGCCGCCAGTGGTACATCCGCAACGGCGGGCGCGAGTGGGACCGGCGGGACCTCAAGACCGAGCTGCTCCAGCGCGGCAAGGAGCTCGACTTCCACCCCGACTTCATGCGGGTCCGCTACGAGAACTGGGTCAACGGCCTCAACGGCGACTGGCTCATCAGCCGCCAGCGCTTCTTCGGCGTCGCGATCCCGCTGTGGTACCCGGTGCTCGAGACGGGCGAGGTCGACTACGACCACCCCATCGTGCCGACCGAGGCCGAGCTTCCCGTCGACCCGACGTCGCAGGCGCCCGCCGGGTTCTCCGAGGACCAGCGCGGCAAGCCCGGCGGGTTCGTGGGCGACGCCGACGTCATGGACACGTGGGCGACGTCCTCGCTGTCCCCGCTCATCGTCTCGGGCTGGGAGCGGGACCCCGACCTCTTCGAGCGCGTCTATCCGATGGACCTGCGCCCCCAGGGCCAGGACATCATCCGCACGTGGCTCTTCTCGTCCGTGGTGCGCTCGCACCTGGAGCGGAACGTGCTGCCGTGGAAGCACGCGGCGATCAGCGGCTGGATCCTCGACCCGGACCGCAAGAAGATGTCGAAGTCCAAGGGCAACGTCGTCACGCCCATGGACCTGCTCGTCGAGCACGGCTCGGACGCCGTCCGCTACTGGGCGGCCGCGGCGCGCCTCGGCACCGACGCGGCGTTCGAGGTCGGCCAGATGAAGATCGGCCGCCGCCTCGCGATCAAGGTGCTCAACGCCTCGAAGTTCGCGCTGACGTTCGGCGTCGACCCGCAGACGGGCACGGGCGAGATCGTGCTCGACCCCGCCGCGGTGACCGTCGACCTCGACCGCGCGATGCTCGCCGGGCTCGCGTCCGTCGTCGAGCAGGCGACCGCCGCGTTCGAGGCGTACGACCACACGCGCGCGCTCGAGGTCACCGAGACGTTCTTCTGGACGTTCTGCGACGACTACCTCGAGCTGGTCAAGGACCGCGCGTACGGGGCGGGCGCCGCGGCGACCGAGGTGAGCCCCGAGACGGTCTCGGCGCGCACCGCGCTGGCGCTCGCCCTCGACACGATGCTGCGGCTGCTCGCGCCGTTCATCCCGTTCGCGACCGAGGAGGTCTGGTCGTGGTGGCGGGAGGGCTCGGTGCACCGCGCTCCGTGGCCGACCCCGGACGCGCTGCGCGCTGCGGCCGGCGACGCCGACCCGGTCCAGCTCACCGCCGCCGGGCACGCGCTCGCCGCGCTGCGCAAGATCAAGTCCGAGGCCAAGGTGTCGATGCGCACGCCGATCCTCTCGGCGACCGTTGCCGTGCCGGGCGCGCTGCTCGACGGCGTGCGCGCGTCGCTCGACGACGTGCGCGGCGCCGGACGCGTCGAGGGCGAGCTGGAGCTGGTCGAGGCCGCCGAGGGCCAGGGCAACCCGGACGTCCAGGGCGGCATCGTCGTGACCGCCTCCGAGCTGGGCGAGCCGCCGGCGCGCAAGCCCCAGGCCTGAGACGACGCAGAACGCCCCTCCACCCGGGCCAGCCGGGTGGAGGGGCGTTCGCGCTACCTCGGCGAGGCGGCGCGCTACCTCGGCGAGGCGAGGCGGACGTCGTCGCCGCTCATGGTGGCGGCGACCTCCTTGGGCGTCCCGTTGTCCGTCCAGCGCAGGGTCGCCCCGACGCCCTCGATGAGCTCGACCGAGCCCTCGGGGGCGAACGTGAGCCCGGCGTCCTGCGCGATCGCGGCGCGCATGAGCGCGGACGTCGCCGGCAGTTCCTCGATGCCCTCGGTCACGCCGAGGGCCTCGAGGTCCGCACGCGAGGTCGCGATGTGCATCGGGTCGGGCCCGATGAACAGGTGGCGGCCGTTGAGCAGCCCGCCGAAGTCGGGCCTGGTCGTCTCCCCGGCCGAGAACGCGGCGAGCAGGCGGGCGGCGTCGTCGGCGAGCGACTCGGCGAGGACCAGGTCCTTGACCTGGCCGCGCGCGAGGACCTGCACGACGTCGTCGATCGACGTCACCGCACCCTCCTCGCGGCCGAGCTCCTGGCGCAGCTCGGCGAGCACCTGCTCGCGCCGGCGCTCGCGGAAGGAGTCGAGGGCGTCCTCGACGTTCTCGGCGAACGACTCCTCGTGCACCCCGGGTCCGCGCCCGCCGCCCGGCACCTCGACGGTCACGCGCGAGGCCTCCTGGCCGAGCTCCTCCTTGACGAGGTTGACGACGCGGACGTCGCCCGTGAGCAGCACGAGCTCGTGGCGCTGCGTCGCGACCCGACGGTCGATCTCGGCGGCGAACGCCTCGGCGTTGCGCTCCCAGGAGTCCTCGGCGCGCGACTCGATCGTGGCGCGCTTGGTGCGCGTCGACGACGTCTTGGAGACCTCGTCGTGCGGGCCGGCCATCGTTTGCTTCTCCGGCTTGGCGGTGCCGTTGACGTTCACGGGCCAGAAGTCGGCGCCGTGCCGGTCGACCGCGACGCACAGGGCGTCGACGCTCTCGTCCCCTGCGCGGGCCGCCTGCAGGAGCGCCGGCACGGGGTGCCAGAGCCCCGTCGCGACGGCGGGCGGGTTGCGCAGCACCCGGTCCACGAGCACGCCGCTCTCGTCGGCGATGAGCACCCGGCCGTGCGGCCCGGCGACCCACGTGGAGCGGCTCGCCGCCTCGTCGAGCGACTCGAGCACACCCGGCGGCGCGCCCTGCTGCTGCAGCGAGCGGCGCACCGCCTTCCAGCGGTTCACCACGTCCTTGTCGCCGGCATCGGCCGACCGTGTCGCGTCCAGGTAGACGGTCGCGAACGGTCCGGGGTGTCCGACGAGGGGCTTGAGCCAGTCGATCTTCATCCAGAGTCCCCCTCGGTTCCGTCGGCTGTGCCCTCCAGGGTGCGACGGATCGCGCCGGGCCGCCACCCCGGCACCCGGATCACGCCGAGAGAGGAACGGCCGTGCCGCGAGGTGCGGGCACGGCCGTCGATCCGGTCAGATCTCGGAGTCTCTTCAACTGTAGGTGTCGAGCGGTGGCAGCTCGCCGAGACGCCGGCCGGCGGCGTGCTCGGCCGCGATGCGCTCGTGGTGGCGGATCACCTCGGAGACGATGAACTCGCGGAACTGCTCGGCGAACTCCGGGTCCAGCCCCGCCCCGAGCGCGATGCTCTTGAGACGCTCGATCTGCTGGCGGTCGCGCTGCGGGTCCGCCGCCGGCAGGCCGCCCCGGGCCTTGAGCTCGCCGACGCGCTGCGTCGTCTTGAACCGCTCGGCGAGCAGGTGCACCAGCGCCGCGTCGATGTTGTCGATCGTGCTGCGCAGCGCCAGGATCTCGGCGGGCAGGGGCCGCCCGCTCTCCGGGACGGGTGCCTCGTCGTAGGGATCGGCCATGGCTCGATCCTACGGGCCGAGGCCGGATGCCTGGTCAGGGCGTCCACCGTGGAGCGTGTAGGGTCTCCGGGGCCCTGAACGGGTCGCGAACCTGATCGATGGAGAACAGCACAATGACGGTCGCCACGACGCCGAGCCTCGTGGACGTGCCTGCGGGCACGAGCATCAGCACCCTCCTTCTCGACCGGATCGCCCGGGCGGGCGACCGTCCCCTCCTCGAGCGGCGGGACACCGCCGGCGGTGCGTGGCGGCCCGTGACCGCCCGCGAGTTCGGCGACGAGGTGCTCGAGGTCGCGCGCGGGCTGGTCGGGCGCGGGGTGCAGGCCGGCGACCGGGTCGCGATCATGTCGCGCACGCGCTACGAGTGGACGCTGCTCGACTACGCCGCCTGGGCCGTGGGCGCCGTCCCCGTGCCCGTGTACGAGACGAGCTCGCCCGAGCAGGTGCACTGGATCCTGTCCGACGCGGGCGTCCGGCTCGCGATCGTCGAGACGGCCGGGCACGCCGCCGCGGTCGCCCACGTGCGCGACCGGCTCCCGGCGCTCGAGGACGTGCTCGTGCTCGACGGCGGTGCGCTCGCGACGCTGCGGGCGGCCGCCGCCGACGTGCCCGCGCGCGCCGTGACCGAGCGGCGTGACGCCGTCGGGCGGGACGACCTCGCCACGATCATCTACACCTCCGGCTCGACCGGCCGGCCCAAGGGCGCCGAGCTCACGCACGGCAACTTCGCCCACCTGGCCCTGAACGCACGCCTGGCGCTGCCGGACCTGCTGGGCCGCGACGGCTCCCGCACGGTGCTGTTCCTCCCGCTCGCGCACGTGTTCGCACGGCTCATCCAGGTCGCGGTCGTCTCGGGCGACGCGGTGCTGGGGCACCTGCCCGACGTCAAGACGCTCGTGGCCGACCTGGGCACGTTCCGGCCGACGTTCCTGCTCGCCGTCCCGCGCGTCTTCGAGAAGGTCTACAACTCGGCGGAGCAGAAGGCCGCCTCCTCGCCGCTCAAGCGCCGGCTCTTCGCGTGGGCGGCCGACGTCGCGGGCCGCTGGTCGCGCGCCGTCGACACGGGCGCGGTGCCCACGGGCCTGCGGCTGCAGCACGCCCTGGCCGACCGCCTCGTGTACCGCGCGCTGCGCGCGGCGATGGGCGGACGCGTCGAGCACGCCATCTCGGGCGGCGCCCCGCTCGGCGAACGGCTCGGCCACTTCTTCCGCGGCGTCGGCGTGACGATCCTCGAGGGCTACGGCCTGACCGAGACGACGGCGCCCACCGCGGTCAACCTGCCCGGCGCCGTCCGCATCGGGACTGTGGGGCCCGCGTTCCCCGGCACGTCGATCCGGATCGACGACGACGGCGAGGTCCTGCTCGGCGGGCCTCACGTATTCCGGGGCTACCGCGGCGCACCGGAGCGCACGGCGGAGGCCCTCAAGGACGACGGCTGGTTCCGCACCGGCGACCTGGGCACGCTCGACACCGACGGGTACCTGCGCATCACCGGCCGCAAGAAGGAGATCATCGTGACCGCGGGCGGCAAGAACGTCGCCCCCGCGGTGCTCGAGGACGGCCTGCGCGCGCACCCGCTCGTCTCGCAGGTGGTGGTCGTCGGCGACCGGCGCCCGTTCGTCGCGGCACTGGTGACCCTCGACGCCGAGATGCTGCCCGGGTGGCTCGCGGCCCACGGCCTGCCGCGCCTGAGCATCGAGGAGGCTCGCGAGCACCCGCAGGTGCGCGCCGAGCTGGACCGCGCCGTCGAGCAGGCCAACGAGGCCGTCTCCCGGGCGGAGGCCATCCGCAAGCTCCACGTCCTCGACCACGACTTCACCGAGGCCAACGGCTACCTGACGCCCTCGCTCAAGGTGAAGCGGGCGCTCATCATCCGCGACTACGCGCCGGTGATCGACGAGCTGTACGGGGCGCCGGCCCCGACCGCCGTCCCCGCGTGACCGTTGTGAGCGGAGAATTGGCCCGGTCCTGAGGTCAGGACCGGGCCAATTCTCCGCTCACAACGGTTATGCCGACTTCTCGCGCGGGGTACGGCCCCGCACGGGCGAGGTCCGCGGCACGATCGTGGGGTTGACGTTCTCCAGCACGACGTCGCGCGTGATGACGACGCGCTCGACGTCGTCACGGCTCGGGACGTCGAACATGACCTGCTGGAGGACCTCCTCCATGATCGCGCGCAGACCGCGAGCGCCCGTGCCCCGCAGCAGCGCCTGCTCCGCGATCGCCCCGACCGCGTCGTCGTCGAACGCGAGCTCGACGCCGTCGATCTCGAACATGCGCTGGTACTGCTTGACGAGCGCGTTGCGCGGCTCGGTGAGGATCCGCACGAGCGCCTCGCGGTCGAGCTGCGATACCGAGGCGATGACGGGCAGACGACCGATGAACTCGGGGATGAGGCCGTACTTCTGCAGGTCCTCGGGGCGGACCTCGGCGAACAGGTCCTCGTCCGCGCCGCTCTCCATGGGTGCGCTGAACCCGATCCCCCGCTTGCGCGCCCGGGCGGCGACGATGTCGTCGAGCCCTGCGAACGCGCCGGCGACGATGAACAGCACGTTCGTCGTGTCGATCTGGATGAACTCCTGGTGCGGGTGCTTGCGCCCGCCCTGCGGCGGCACCGACGCCGTCGTGCCCTCGATGATCTTGAGCAGCGCCTGCTGCACGCCCTCGCCGGAGACGTCCCGCGTGATCGACGGGTTCTCGGCCTTGCGGGCCACCTTGTCGACCTCGTCGATGTAGATGATGCCCGTCTCGGCCTTCTTGACGTCGTAGTCGGCGGCCTGGATGAGCTTGAGGAGGATGTTCTCGACGTCCTCGCCCACGTAGCCCGCCTCCGTGAGCGCCGTGGCGTCCGCGATCGCGAACGGGACGTTGAGCATCTTGGCGAGGGTCTGCGCCAGGTACGTCTTGCCCGTGCCCGTGGGGCCGATGAGCAGGATGTTGGACTTGGCGATCTCGACCTGGTCGTCGCCGTCGCGCGTCGGCGCGCCGGCCTGGACCCGCTTGTAGTGGTTGTACACGGCGACGGCGAGCGCCCGCTTGGCGGGTTCCTGGCCGATCACGTACTGCTCGAGGAAGTCGAAGATCTCCCGGGGCTTGGGCAGCTCCGTCAGGCCGAGCTCCGCGGCCTCGCCGAGCTCCTCCTCGATGATCTCGTTGCACAGGTCGATGCACTCGTCGCAGATGTACACACCCGGTCCCGCGATGAGCTTCTTGACCTGCTTCTGCGACTTCCCGCAGAAGGAGCACTTCAGCAGGTCAGCGCCGTCACCCATGCGTGCCACCAGCGTCTCCTTGTCTCGAGGAGGACTTCTGCGACCATTCCACACCACGGTCGCCCCGTTGTCAGCCGAGTACCTCCGGTGCGTCGCGACCCGGGACCTGCCCCACGGAGGTGCAGGGCCCGGGCCACAGAGGTGTCGCGGCTGGTCAGATGCTCAGCGCGCGGCGATCTGGACCGGCTTGCGCGACTCGAGAACCTGGTCGACGAGACCGTAGTCACGCGCCTGCGCGGCGGTGAGGATCTTGTCGCGCTCGATGTCGTCGCGGATCTCCTCGGCCGACTTCTCGGTGTGGCGCGCCAGCGTCTCCTCGAGCCACTCGCGCATGCGGATGAGTTCGTTGGCGTGGATCTCGATGTCCGACGCCTGGGCGTAGCCGCCGCCCTCGATCGCGGGCTGGTGGATGAGCACGCGGGCGTTCGGCAGCGCCAGGCGCTTGCCCTTCTGGCCCGCGGCCAGCAGCACCGCCGCGGCCGACGCCGCCTGGCCCAGGCACACCGTCTGGATCTGCGGCTTGATGAACTGCATCGTGTCGTACAGCGCCGTCATGGCGGTGAACGACCCCCCGGGGGAGTTGATGTAGATCATGATGTCGCGGTCCGGGTCCTGGGACTCCAGGACCAGCAGCTGCGCCATGACGTCGTCGGCGGACGCGTCGTCGACCTGGACGCCGAGGAAGATGATGCGGTCCTCGAACAGCTTGGTGTACGGGTCCTGACGCTTGAAGCCGTACGGGGTGCGCTCCTCGAACTGGGGCAGCACGTAGCGCGACGTCGGGGCACCGCCCGGCAGGGCGACGCCGCCGGGGCGGCCCGCGGCGCCGGCCAGGCGGCCGGCCCTCATGGCGAACTGGTACTCGTCGGAGTAGCTCACGGTCGTTCTCCTCGGGTGGGAAGTCTGGTGTCCTCGCGGGACGGGGCGTCGGGCGGCGTCAGGAGGCGGTCGTGCCGCCGCCGCCGGAGACCGAGGAGGCGCTGGCGACGACGTGGTCGACGAAGCCGTACTCGAGCGCCTGGTCGGCGGTGAACCACTTGTCGCGGTCGCTGTCCTTGAGGATCTTCTCGAGCGGCTGGCCGGTCTGCTCGGCCGTGAGCTCCGCGAGCACCTTCTTCATGTGCATGATCAGCTCGGCGTTGATGCGCACGTCCGTCGCGGTGCCGCCGATGCCGCCCGACGGCTGGTGCATCATCACGCGGGCGTGCGGCGTCGCGTAGCGCTTGCCCTTGGCGCCCGAGGAGAGCAGGAACTGACCCATGGACGCGGCCATGCCCATCGCCACCGTCGCGACGTCGGGCTGGATGAACTGCATGGTGTCGTAGATCGCCATGCCCGCCGTGATGGAGCCGCCCGGGGAGTTGATGTACAGGTAGATGTCCTTGTCCGGGTCCTCCGCCGCGAGCAGCATCATCTGGGCGCAGATGGCGTTCGCGTTCTCGTCGCGCACCTCCGTGCCCAGCCAGATGATGCGCTCCCGCAGGAGCCGGTTGTAGATGGAGTCGTTGAGCCCGAAGTTGGGGCCGTCCGCACGGGCCACCGGTGCGCCGCCGTCCATCTGCAGCAGGTCGTTCACGTCCGTCTCCTTCGCATCGCTGTCGCTCGACCCTAACGTGGTGCCGCGGCCCCGACGTCCCGCCCGGGCGCTGTTTCGCTGCAGGCGCACAGCCCGCGCGCGTCGGCCACGTCGTCAGGCTCACGCCGGTACATACCCCGGCGTGAGCCTGACAACTCCTCGGGGTACGACGACGGCCCGCACCGTCCGTACGGAGGGTGCGGGCCGTCGTCGTGGGGTCGGGTGCGGCCCGTCGTCAGGCCTTGGGGGCCTCGTCGGCCGACTCGGCCGACTCCGCGCTCTCGGCCGACTCCGCGCTCTCGGCCGACTCCGCGGACTCGGCCGACTCCGCGGACTCGGCGCTCTCGGCGGACTCCGCGGAGTCGCCGGCCTCGGCGTCGGCCGCGGCCTGCTCGTCCTCGTCCCTGCCGATGAACTCGGTCAGGTCGACGGCGTTGCCGTCGGTGTCCTTGACCTCGACCTGGCGCAGCGCCACGGCCAGCGCCTTGGAGCGCGCGACCTCGCCGACCATGGCCGGGATCTGGCCGCCCTGGTCCAGCGTCTGGATGAACTGCTGCGGCTCCATGCCGTACTGGCGCGACGCCTGCACGAGGTACTCGACGAGCTCGCCCTGGCCGACCTGGACCTGGAGCTTCTCGGCGAGCGTGTCGAGCAGGATCTGGTTCTGCAGGGCCTTGGTGGCGTCCTCGGTGACCTCGGCGCGGTGCTCGTCGTCCTCGAGGCGACCCTCGGACTCGAGGTGGCGGTGCACCTCGGCCTCGACGGCACCCTGCGGGACGGGGATCTCGACGGCCTCGAGGAGCTTCTCGAGCAGCTGGTCGCGCGCGGCGACGGCCTGGTTCGACGTCTTGATCGACGCGACCTGCTCGCGCAGGTCGGCCTTGAGCTCCTCGAGCGTGTCGAACTCGGAGGCGAGCTGGGCGAAGTCGTCGTCCGCCTCGGGCAGGTCGCGCTCCTTGACCGTGGTGACCGTGACGGTGACCTCGGCCTCCTCGCCCTCGTGCTCGCCGCCGGCGAGCGGGGCGGAGAAGGTCGTCGTCTCGCCGGCGGACAGGCCGGTGAGCGCCTCGTCGAGGCCCTCGAGCATGTTGCCCGAGCCGATCTGGTAGGAGACGCCGGAGACCGAGTCGACCTCCTCGCCGCCGATCGTGGCCTTGAGGTCGATGACGACGTAGTCGCCCTCGGCGGCCGGACGGTCGACGCCCACGAGCGTGCCGAAGCGCTCGCGCAGCGCGTCGAGGCGCTCGGTGACGTCCTCGTCGGTGACCTCGGTCGAGTCGACGACGAGGTCGATCGACGACAGGTCGGGCAGCTCGATCTCGGGGCGGACCTCGACCTCGGCGGTGAAGACGAGCTGGCCCTCGCCGGCCTTGGCGGGGATCTCGGTGACCTCGACCTCCGGCTGGCCGAGCGGGCGCAGCGACTCGGTCGTCACGGCCTGGCGGTAGAAGCCGGACAGGCCGTCGTTGACGGCGTGCTCGATCACGGCACCCCAGCCGACGCGCTGGTCGATGATGCGCGGGGGGACCTTGCCCTTGCGGAAGCCGGGGATGTTCACCTGCTCCGCGATGTGCTTGTAGGCGTGGTCGATGCTCGGCTTGAGCTCGTCGTACTCCACCTCGACGGTCAGCTTGACCTTGGTGGGGTCCAGGGTCTCGACGGCGCTCTTCACTTCGATGGTCTCCAACGTGTCGGGTGCGTGCGCGCGCGTCTTCTCACCGGCACGAGCCGGCCCGTTCCTGCGGCGCGGGGGGTGCGTGCCGTACGACGGGCGTACGGGCAACCGTTCCATGGTACGCCACGCTGCCACGGCCCCTCGACCCTCCGGACGCCGTCGTGCACGCCGTCGTGCGCGCCGTCGCGGACGACGTCGTGCGCGACGGGAACATCGTGGCGTCTGCTTTAGTTGTCGCTACAAACGACGACGCCGAGGAGGCACCCGATGGACGACCTCGTCCTCCACCCCGAGACCGCGATGGACGCCGTGACGCTGCGCGTGGCGGACCTGGAGTCGATGTCGAGCTACTACTCCGCCGCGTTCGCGATGGAGCCCGTGGCCGAGCGCAGCCGTGGCCGCGAGGTGCACCGCGTCCTGGGCCGCGGGACGACGCCGATGGTCCGGCTCGTGCACACGCCCGGCCTGCCGGTGCCCGGCCGGCGGGAGGCGGGCCTGTTCCACACCGCGTTCCTCTTCGACTCCCCCGCCGCGCTCGCGGCGACCGTCTACCGCGCCGCGAGCGACCCCCGCAGCCGGTTCGTCGGTTCGGCCGACCACCTCGTGTCCGAGGCGTTCTACTTCACCGACCCCGAGGGCAACGGCATCGAGCTCTACGCCGACCGCGACCGTGCCACGTGGCCGCGCCGGGGCCGGCGCGTCGTGATGAGCAGCGAGCCCCTCGACCCGACGGGGTACGTGCGCACCCACCTCGACCAGGCCGTGCTCGACGCCGGGCCCTCCCGCGGCGGGACGGTCGGGCACGTGCACCTGCAGGTCGGCGACCTCGAGGTGGCGCGGCAGTTCTACGTCGACACGCTCGGGTTCGAGGTCACCCAGTCCGACTACCCCGGCGCGCTGTTCGTCGCCGCGGGCGGCTACCACCACCACGTCGGCCTCAACACGTGGAACAGCGCCGGCGCCGGGCCGCGCGCCGCGAGCCTCGGGCTCGGCCGGCTCGCCATCACGGTCCCCGGCCGCGACGACCTCGACGCCCTCGCCGACCGGCTCACCCGCCGGGGTCTGCAGTTCGCCGACGACGGACGGTCGGTCACCGTCGACGACCCGTGGCGCACCGAGGTCACCGTGTCCCTGCCCGGCACCGACGCGGAGGAGCTCCTCGCCCGCTGATCGGCTACGCGGGCTCGACGACCGACCGCTCGCCCGGCACGCCGGCGTCGTGCTCGCCCGGCTCGCGCACGCCGTGCGCCCACTCCCGGTAGCGCCGCCAGGTGATCGGGACGGCCCGCGCGCGCTCCGGGTCCGGCCCGTCCATCGCCTGCACGTGCACGTGCGGCTGCGTCGAGTTTCCCGAATTTCCGCACTCCCCCAGCGGCTGACCGGCCGCGACACGGTCGCCCACCGCGACCCGCACCGAGCCCGACCGCAGGTGGACGAGAGCGACGCACGTGACTGCTCGCGAGCAGGGCGGTGCCGTGGCTCGGCACACGACGCGCCGGGCTGTTCCGGACCAGCCAGCGCCCGGTGAACGGCAGCTCGAGCTCCACCCCCACCATGTGCACCTCCTCCCGCCCCGCACAGCACCAGATCCGCTCGACACATGCCATACCTCGATGCGCTAGGGTTCTAGGCCCTAGCAGTTCTATGCATGGAGGTGCCATGCACATCGAGAAGGACCTGGTCGCGGCCTCGTCGACGCCGTTGGTGCTCGGGATCCTGGCCGAGGGCGAGTCGTACGGCTACGCGATCCTCAAGCGTGTCGACGAGCTGTCGGAGGGCCGCATGCGCTGGACGGACGGGATGCTCTACCCCCTCCTCCACCGGCTCGAGCGCCTGGGGTACGTGAGGTCGTCGTGGGGCACGTCCGACGTCGGCCGCCGCCGGAAGCACTACGCGATCACGCCGGCGGGCCGCGAGGCGCTGGCCGAGCGGCAGCAGCAGTGGAGCGTCGTCGCCGACGCGCTCAAGCAGGTGTGGCAGGCCGCCCAGCAGCCGCCGGCCGTGGCAGAGGGGTGGGCCTGATGACCGAGCACCAGGGCCTCGAGGCCCAGATCGACCACTGGCGCTGGTACGTGCTGCGGCGCCAGGCGATCTCGGCCGCCGACGTCGACGAGATGGAGGACCACCTGCGCGAGCGGATCGGCGACCTGCGGGCGTCCGGGCTCGACGACGAGGAGGCCTTCCTCGTGGCGATCAAGCGCATGGGCAGCCTCGACGCGATCTCGCGCGAGTTCGCCCGCGAGCACTCCGACCGGCTCTGGAAGCAGCTCGTCTTCGTCCGCGACGACGACGCCGCGGGCGGCGGCGCTCCCCCGTGGCGCGAGCTCGCGGTCGTCCTCGGGCTCGCCGTGGGCGCGGGCGTCGCGGTCAAGGTCGGGCTCACCGTGCTCGACGACGGGAACGCGCTGCTGCGCAACGTCGCGCTGCTCGTCTTCCCCTTCCTCGCGGCGTACTTCGCGTGGAAGCGGCGGCTCACCGCCCGCGTCGGCGTGGCGCTCGCGATCCCGTTCGCGGTGCTCGCCGTCGTGCTCAACGCCTACCCGTTCTCCGCTGGCGGCATGACCGAGGTGCTGGCCGCCCTCCACGCGCCCGTCGTGCTGTGGCTGCTCGCCGGGCTCGCGTACGTGGGCGGGCGGTGGCGCTCGGACGGGCGCCGCATGGACTTCGTCCGCTTCACCGGCGAGCTCGTCGTCTACTACACGCTCATCGCGATCGGCGGCGGGGTGCTCGTCGGGCTGACGGCGGGCGTGCTGTCGCTCGTGGGCATCGACTTCGAACCGGTGCTCGAGGACTGGGTGGTGCCGCTCGCCGTGCCGGGCGCGCTCGTCGTCGCGGCCTGGCTCGTCGAGGCCAAGCAGAGCGTCATCGAGAACATCGCCCCGGTGCTGACGCGCATCTTCACGCCGCTGACGATCGTCATGCTGCTCACGCTCCTCGGGGCGCTCGCGACGACCGGCGGCCTCGTCGAGGTGGACCGCGAGCTGCTCATCCTCATGGACGCGATCCTCGTGCTGGTCCTGTCCCTGCTGCTCTACGCGATCTCCGCGCGCGACTCCCTGGCGCCCGCCGGGTTCTTCGACGGCCTGCAGCTCGTGATGATCGTCGCGGCCCTGGCCGTCGACGCCGTGATGCTCGGTGCCATGCTCGCGCGTATCGCCGAGTTCGGGTTCAGCCCGAACAAGGTCGCCGCGCTCGGGCTCAACGTGCTGCTGCTGGTGCACCTCGCGTGGGCCGCGTGGCTGCTGCTCGGCTTCCTGCGCGGCCGTCGCCCGTTCGCCGAGCTCGAGCGCTGGCAGACGCGCTACCTGCCGGTCTACGGGGTGTGGGCCGCGGTGGTGGTCGTCGTCTTCCCGCTGGTCTTCGGGTTCGCCTGACGGCCGGCGCGCGGCGCCCCGCGCCGGGCTGTGGTCAGCCCTCGTCCGCCGCGTCGGCCTCGGGCTCGTCGTCCCCCTCCTGCGCCCGGGCCTGGTCCGCGGTCACGTCCGGCTCCTCGCCCTCCGGGCCGAAGCCGGGCGCGGGCTTCGGGCCGCCCGGGCCGGGGTCCGCGGCGGCGATGCGCTCCTCGGTGTCGTGCGGGTCGGGCTCGAACGGTTCGCTCATCGACATGCCTCAGGCCTATGCCCTGCGCCTTCGCCCGCAACCGAGCCCGCGCCCCCGAGGGCGGGGTCGGACAGGAGCTGGTCGAGGGCGAAGGCCACGTCGGGACGGACGTCCACGCCGTCGTCGACGTCGTCGGCGTAGCCGGCCAACGTCTTCCACAGCGCCCAGCCGGATGCGCGCGCGACGGTGGACGGATCGGCGTCGAGCGTCTCCAGGAACACCGTCCTGCTGCCCGGTTCGAAGACGGTCCAGGCGATCGCCAGGTCGCAGGCCGGGTCGCCGACGCCGGTGGTGCCGAAGTCGATCACCGCGGCGAGGGCGCCGTCGCGCACGAGGAGGTTGCCGACCGCGACGTCGCCGTGGAACCAGACCTCGCGCCCGTCCCAGGGAGCAGCCGACGCGGACTTCCAGAGCTCCCGCACACGTTCGGCTCGCTTCCGGTCGAGCACCGCGAGGCCACGGTCGACCTCTCCCTGGTAGCGGCTCAGCGGTCCGCCCGGTACCAGTTGTGCAGCCCTGGCCTCGGGCCGTCCTCGGTCTCGACACGGTGCAGAGCGAGCAGGAACAGCCCCAGGTCGCGAGCGAACCGGTCCGGGTCCGAGATCGCTGCCCGGTCGGCGGGCGTGCCCGGCAACCATCGCTGCTCCTTCTCGACCGCCAGCGCGTAGGGCGCGGCGCTCGGCAACCGGGCCACCAGGGTGTCGCCGATCCGGAAGGTGCGGTTGCCCCGCGGAACGGAATCGTTACACGGGGCTACACAACGGTCACACGCCGTGGGTAACGTCGTGCCACGTCGGCGCTGACGTGCGGAGACATCCTCCACGGTCGGGGCCGCTGCACGACCTCGTCTGCACCACCGGACCCCTGGAGGAGCGTTGAAGGCACGTCGCGCGGCCGCACTGGCCGCCGCAGCAACACTGTTCACGACGACGGCGGCGGTGGGGACCGCCACCGCAGCCCCGACCGTCCCGGCGACCGGCACGGCGTTCTTCGCGACGGCCACGAGCACGGCGCCTCACGTCGCGACCGACACCTACGGCGTCACGCACGAGCTCAACCCCCGGGTCCCCGAGGGATCGGTGTGGACCCAGCACTACTTCCCGTCCTCGGACGGGTCGGGCGTCGAGCTCCACGCCGACGTCCTGCTCCCGGAGGACCTCGAGCCCGGGCAGCAGGTCCCGGTGATCCTGTCGGTCGGCCCGTACTTCTCCCACATCGGCCAGACGGGCAACGACCGGTTCGCCCAGACGGGCCCGTCCCAGCGCTTCCTCGACCTGATCGAGGGCGCCGACCTCTTCGACGAGGGGTACGCCTTCGTCATGGTCGACCTGCGCGGCTACGGCGGCTCGACCGGCTGCCACGACTGGGCGGGCCCCGGCGAGCAGGCCGACGTCCTCGCCGCGATCGAGTGGTCGGCGGCCCAGCCGTGGTCGGACGGCAACGTCGGCATGTACGGCAAGTCGTACGACGGCGTCACCGGTCTCATCGGGAACAACCTCGACCACCCGGCGCTCAAGGCGGTCGTGGCGCAGGAGCCCGTGTGGGACATGTACCAGTACATCTACTCCAACGGCGTGCCGCGGCCGAACGTCACCGGCACGGCGAACGCGTACAACTCGATCGCGAGCCTGCCTGCCATGGCCGACGACGACGAGCGGTACAAGGCCAACGCGGCGTGGGTGCGCGAGAACCCCGAGTGCCTGGCTGAGCACGCCGCCGGCTACCGCATCGCCGACCAGTCCTCCGAGCACTGGACGTCGCGCGACCTCGCCGCGATGGCCGACGGGACGGACACGCCCCTGTTCGTCACGCAGGGCTTCATCGAGCCCAACACCAAGCCCGAGGAGATGCAGGAGTACCTCGAGAACCACGAGGGACCGCAGCGCGGCTGGCTCGGCCAGTTCGACCACGTGCGCGGCAACGACGTCACCGCGGGCCGGCTCGCCATGGGCCGCGAGGGCTGGTTCGACGAGGTCATGAGCTTCTACGACGAGTACCTCAAGGGCACGACCCCGACGGTCGACTACCCCGCGTACGTCGTGCAGGACAACAGCGGCTCGTACCGCGCGCAGGACGACTGGCCGGTCGTCGAGCGCGCCGTGCCCCTGCCCCTCGGCGGCGGGTCGTACGTCGACGACGGCGGCGCGTCGGCCCGGGCGGCCGCCGGCGCGACGGCCCCGCTCGAGGCGCCGGTCCCGTCGAGCTTCGACATGGAGAACGCCCCGACGACCGAGCCCGTCGCGCCCCGCGGCCACGCCAAGGGCGTGACCCGCGCGACCGAGGCGGGCCAGGTCGTCTCGAGCTACTTCGTCTGGTCGCAGCCCGTCCGGGACGCGGTCCGCATCACGGGGACGCCGAACGTCTCGCTCACGACCCGTGGGGCGGGCAACGTCATGGTCAAGCTCTACGACGTCGCGCCCGACGGCACGGCGGTCATGTTCGACGAGCAGGTCTCGCTGCTGCCGGCGTCCGGTCGGCTCTCGTTCGACCTCAAGTCGACCGACTGGACCCTGCGTCCAGGCCACGTGCTCGCGGTCGAGATCGGCTCGATCCAGACCGGCTCCTGGCGGGACACGCCGTCGAACGAGACGATCACGGTCACCGGCGCCCAGCTCCGGCTGGCCCTCGACGACCCGTCCGACGACGTCGCCACGCACGGCACCAGCACGCCGTACCTGGAGACCTACCTGGCGCGCAACACCCTGCCGATGGAGGCCGGGCCGGCCAGCTTCGCCCTGGCGCCGGGAGGCAAGGTCTGACCTGACGAGCACGGGAGCGCCGCCCGGCCGCGCCGGGCGGCGCTCCTGTGCTCACGCCAAGTCGTGGACGGCGAGGAACTCCGTCAGGACGGACTCGACCTGGTCGGCCTTCTGGGCACGCACGCCGTGCCCGCCACCGTCGACCACCTCGATGCGAGCGGCCGGGACGAGGGCGCGGAGCCTGGCGGTCGTCGTCGGGACGTCGATCAGCACCGACGCCGACCCGAAGACCGCCAGCAGCGGGACCCGGCCGAGGCGGCCCAGCTCGTCGTCGGGCAGGACGCGTGCGTACCCCAGGGAGGGCCTGAACTTCAGCGCGGCGGCCGCCAGGGCCCGCTCCCGCGCAGGCACGGTCACGCCGGGGGTGAGCCAGGCGCTCATCCGCGCCCAGCCCTTCGGCGTCGGGTTCACGGAGAGGCACACGAACGTCAGCAGGGCGCCGATCGGCGTCCTGGTGATGAACCCGTTCGGCTCGACGAGGCTCAGGCTCGCGACCCGCTCGGGCGCCCCGAGGGCGACGAGCGCGGCGTGCCAGGCCCCCTGGGACTCGCCGTACAGGTGGACCCGGTCGAGACCGAGCGCGTCCAGGACGTCACCGAACCACACGGCACACGGCCAGGTCGGCGTCCGAGGAGTACGGCGCGGTCTGGTGCGACAGGCCGGCGACACCGAGCGTGTCCGGACACACGACGGGGCGCTCGGCGGCGAGGACGGCGGCGAGGCCGTGCCAGGTGGGTCCGGCGCCGCCGAGTCCGGGCAGCAGCACGACCGGGGCACAGTCCCCGCCCTGCGGGCCGGGTGCGCGGGTGACGCGTTCCACACGGTCGCCACGGAGGCCGGGATCTCCGTCCGGCTGGTGCAGTACTACTTCGGCACCAAGCACGCCTTCCTGCAGGCCACCCACCGCGCGGTGGCGGTGGACGCGGGGAGGTGCCTGACCGGGGTCCTCGACGACCTCGGGCCGGAGGCCTCGCCCCGCGCGGTGCTCCACGGCGTGCTGGCCGCGACCCTGCCCACCGACCCGGACCGGCGCGCGGGCGCGATCGTCCTCCAGGCCTTCCACGGCGCGGCCGTGACCGAGAACGCCAGGACGGTTCGGGACGACGGGCCCCTGGCCGCCCCCGAGACGGCCGGCGCTCCCCGGCTCCTGGTCGACCTCGTCGCCGGGGCAGCTGCGGCGAGCGGCAGACGGAGGCGCTCGTGCCGCGGCGGCCGGCCCCGAGACGGATCCCTGGCTCATGGTCCTGGCGACCGCGGGCCTCGCACAGGCCATGCTCGTGGACGACGCCCTCGTGCCCTGGGCCGGCACCCTCCTGGACCGCCTGGTCGACCGCGTCCTCGCCGGCTAGGTGGTCGGCCGCTCGCTCGGGCCCGAAACCCGGGCAGCCGAGGTCTCTCCGTCGGGGTGACTGGATTCGAACCAGCGACCCTCTGCTCCCAAAGCAGATGCGCTACCAAGCTGCGCCACACCCCGAGCGCCCCGCGGGGCACCGAGGAGGCAGTCTAGTGCTCCGGACGCCGACGGCGGCACTGGCTGGGCCTTTGCTAGGGTGATCACCGCGCTCCGACGCTCCCCGGCCTTGCCCGGGCTCCGCCGTCGGGCACGTGCGGGCGTAGCTCAATGGTAGAGCCCCAGTCTTCCAAACTGGTGGTGCGGGTTCGATTCCCGTCGCCCGCTCTCCGAGACGTCCGTTGTCCGCGTCATGAACCGGGGATACGCTCGTCTCGTCAACCGAGGGGTTCGCGCCACAGCGACCCTCACCGCGCAGGATCGATCGCACGGAGGGACCACGGACATGCGTCGCACGCACGTCACCGTCGTCACCGCCCTCTCCTGCTCGTGCGTCTCCTGCTGCTGCCGCTGTCTCTAGGGCGTCCGCGTCACGCCTGACCCGCCCACCGGCGGGCCGTGGCGACCGCGCGACGCTCGCAGGCCCTGCACCCGGCCGCCCGACCGGCGTCGTGCACCTCGCCTGCCCGGTGGCGATGCCGCCACCTCCCCACCACCCTGGACGCACCGCGTCCGACAGCACCGCCCTACCCGAAGAGGAAGACCATGGCCCAGATCTACGCCGACGCGACCCAGCTCATCGGCCGCACCCCGCTCGTCAAGCTCAACCGCCTCGTCGACGGCGCGGCCGCCACCGTGGCCGCCAAGCTCGAGTTCTACAACCCCGCCAACTCGGTGAAGGACCGGATCGGCGTGTCGATCATCGATGCCGCCGAGGCGTCCGGCGAGCTCCAGCCCGGCGGCACGATCGTCGAGGGCACCTCCGGCAACACGGGCATCGCCCTCGCCTGGGTCGGCGCGGCGCGCGGCTACAACGTCGTCCTCGCGATGCCGGAGACCATGTCCAAGGAGCGCCGGGCGCTGCTGCGCGCGTACGGCGCCGAGCTGGTGCTCACGCCGGGCTCGGAGGGCATGAAGGGCGCGGTCGCCGCGGCGGAGCGGATCGCCGCCGAGCGCCCCGGCGCGATCCTCGCCCGCCAGTTCGCCAACGAGGCGAACCCGAAGATCCACCGCGAGACGACGGCCGAGGAGATCTGGGCCGACACCGACGGCGAGGTCGACATCATCGTCTCGGGCATCGGCACGGGCGGCACCATCACGGGCATCGGCCAGGCGCTCAAGGAGCGCAAGCCGGGCCTCCAGCTCGTCGCGGTCGAGCCCGAGGAGTCGCCGATCCTCAACGGCGGCGCCCCCGGCCCGCACAAGATCCAGGGCATCGGCGCCAACTTCGTGCCCGAGATCCTCGACACCTCGATCTACGACGAGGTCATCGACATCAACGCCGAGACCGCCGTCGAGTTCGCGCGCCGCGCCGCCAAGGAGGAGGGCCTGCTCGTGGGCATCTCGTCCGGCGCGGCTCTCGCGGCTGCCGTCCAGGTCGCGCAGCGCCCGGAGAACGCCGGCAAGACCGTCGTCGTGATCGTCCCCGACTTCGGCGAGCGCTACCTGTCCACCATCCTCTACTCGGACCTCATGGACTGACGTGACGACCAACCACACCGCGCGCACGCCGGGGCACCACCTCGAGGCGTACGACGAGTTCGACCACGCGATGCCGCAGGGCCACCGGCCCGGACTGCGTCACCTCCTCGACATCCTCCTCGAGGACCTCGACGCGGCCCACGCGCACGACCCTGCCGCGCGCACGCGGCTCGAGGTCGGCCTCGGGTATCCCGGCGTGCACGCGGTGTGGGTGCACCGGCTCACGCACCGCATGTGGCACAACCCGCTGCTGCGGCTGCCCGCCCGGCTCATCTCCCAGCTCGCCCGGTTCCTCACCGGCATCGAGATCCACCCGGGCGCGCAGATCGGCCGGCGGCTGTTCATCGACCACGGCATGGGCGTGGTCATCGGCGCGACGACGGTCATCGGCGACGACTGCGTGCTCTTCCACGGGTCCACGCTCGGCGGCCGTTCCATGAGCCCCGGCAAGCGGCACCCGACGCTCGGCGACCGCGTCATGATCGGCGCCGGCGCCAAGGTGCTCGGCCCGGTCTGGGTCGGCGACGACGCGCAGGTGGGTGCGAACGCCGTCGTGACCAAGGACGTGCCCGCCGGCTGCGTGGCGGTCGGCGTGCCCGCCAAGGTCCGCGAGCCCGGCACGAGGCCGACGGCGCGGCCGCGCGTCGAGGACGCGTCGGAGCTCATCGAGTACGTGATCTGAGGTCACGGTTCGACAAAGGCGGTTGAGCCCGCCCGGGCCGACCGGTAGGAAGTGGTGTGGTGCGGCTCAACGGTGCGCCGCACCACTTCCTCATTCTCGCCCTGACTCTCGAAGCGCGCCCGACGACGCCACTTGTTCTAGTTGAGATAGAACTAGTAGTGTCTGCTGCATGCTCTGGAGGATCGACCCCGCGAGCGACGAGCCGCTCTACGCGCAGCTCGTCGCGCAGGCGCACCTGGCCGCCGCGCGCGGCGAGCTCGCGCCCGGGGACCGCCTGCCCGCGGCACGCGAGCTGGCGGAGTCCCTCGAGCTCAACGTGCACACGGTGCTCAAGGCGTACCAGCAGCTGCGGGACGAGGGCCTGATCGAGCTCCGCCGCGGGCGCGGAGCGGTCGTCACGGCCGCCGCGGCACGCGACCTGTCCCCGGTCGAGGCGGCGCTCGCGGCGTTCGTGACCGCGGCACGCGAGGCGCGCCTCTCCCCCGAGGCGACCACGACGCTCGTCAAGGAGGCGATGAAGCGATGACTGTCCCGTCCGTCCCGTCCACCGAGGCCTGGCGGCCTCGGGCCCGGAAGGTGGTCGTGCTCGCGTCGCTCGTGGCGCTCGGCACGGTGCTGCTCGCGGCCGCGATCGTGTGGACCTGGCGCCACGAGCTGCCGGACCCGGTCGCCTCGCACTGGAGCGCCGCCGGCGAGCCGGACGGCTTCATGTCGCTCGAGGCGTTCGCCCTGTCGAGCGTGCTGCTCGTCGCCGGGTGCGTGGCCCTGTTCGGCGCGATCGGCTGGTCGTGGGGCACGTCCGCCTCGACCCGGCGGACCGTCGGGGCGGCGACGGTGTGGAGCGGGGCGTTCGGCGCCACGCTGCTGCTCGCCGGGACGGCCTCGCAGCGCGGGCTCGACGACGCGACGCAGGCGACCTCGCCCGGCGGGGCGCTCGCGCTCGCGCTGGTCCTCCCGCTCGTGCCCGCGGTCCTGGCGGCGCTCGTCGTGCCGGGCGACCCGCGAGAGCCGGCCACGACCCCGGTCGCCGACGACGCCGCGCGGGTGCCGCTCGCCGAGGGCGAGCGCGCGGTGTGGATCCGGCGTGCCGACGGAGTGCCGGGCCTGGCCGTCGGGGCGCTCGCCATCGCCCTGACCGCGGTGCTCGCCGTCGTCCTGCAGCTCTGGGCGATGCTCGTCGTCCCGGCGCTCCTCGCGGTCGTCCTGGCGGCGATGTTCGCCTTCACGGTGCGCGTGGACGCGAGCGGGCTGACGGTCCGCTCGGCGCTCGGGTGGCCAAGCACCCGCGTGCCGGCCGACGAGATCGTGCGCGCGGACGTCACGCGCGTCCGCCCGCTGCGCGACTTCGGCGGCTGGGGCTGGCGCGTGGGGCAGGGCGGACGGACGGGGGTCGTGCTGCGCGCCGGCGAGGCGCTCGAGGTCGAGCGCACGGGCGGTCGCGTGCTCGTCGTCACGGTCGACGACGCCGCGACGGCCGCGGGCCTGCTCAACACCGTCGCGGAGCGCACCCGGTGAGCGCCGAGGAGACCGCGGCGTGGCCACCCGCGGCGCTGCCGGCCTCGACGACGCCCACGGGGTGGGCCGGACCCGTCGCCTTCGTGGCGCTGGCGATCGCGCTGGCGTGGATCGTCGCGATCCCGGTGCGGCTCACCGGGGGCCTCGAGAGCCCGTGGTTCCTCCCGCTGTCGATCCTCATGATGCTGACCCCGGGCGCGGCCGCGCTCGTGGTCGCACGATTCGTCGACGGCGAGCCGCGGGTGTGGACCCGGCTCGGGGTCGTCACGCCCGGGTCGTCGTGGCGGCGGGTCCTGGCCTGGTGCGCGATCGCGCTCGGCGTCTGCCTGGCCGCGGTGGTCCTCGCCCTCCCGGTCGGTGCGGTGCTCGGCGTCTACCCCGCCGACTTCGTCGGTCTCTCGGCGTTCCGGGCCGCCCTCGACGCGCAGCTCGAGGCGGCCGGGGCGCCGCCGGTCGAGATCCCGGTCGCCGCGCTGCTCGCCGGGCAGCTCGTCACCGTGGTCGTCGGCTCGGTGGTCAACACCCTGCCCGCGCTCGGCGAGGAGCTCGGCTGGCGCGGCTACCTCGTCCCGCGGCTGCTCCGGCTCGGTACCGTGCCGGCGATCCTCACCTCCGGCGTCGTCTGGGGCGTGTGGCACGCTCCCCTGCTCGTGCTCGGCTACAACTACCCGCTCGCCCCGCCCGGCGTCGCGATCGCCGCCATGTGCGGGATGACGACCGTCATGGGAGCGGTCCTCGCCTGGGTGCGGTTGCGGTCCGGGTCCGTGTGGCCCGCCGCCGTCGGCCACGGGACGATCAACGCGGCCGCCGGCCTCTCGCTCGTGCTCGCCCAGGAGGGTGCCACGGTCGACACCGCCCAGGCCACGATCCTCGGGTGGTCCGGGTGGATCCTGCCCGCGGCGTTCGTCGTCGTCCTCCTGGTGCGCGGCGCGTTCGCAGCCCCTTCCCCGAGCGCCCTGCGAGGCGCGCACTGAGCGTGGGAGGGAGCTCGCCATGGACGTCATCGATGTCGTCAGCCTCGTCGCACTCCTGGTGGTGTGCGTCGCCCTGTCCCTGTGGCTGTCGGTCCGGCGCCGTGTCGACAGGACGTCGCACACGACTCATGACCCGGCCCGGCGCGAAGATCTCCTGAAGATCTCGCGGGACGTGGATCGCGGGAAGCAGGCGGGCCAGGGCTTCTTCTTCTGAGGTCGCCGGACGGCGTGAGACCTACCGCCCGCGGAACGTCTCGGCGAGATCCGCGGGAGCCTTGGCGAGCCAGGCGTCCTCGAGCGCCTCGGCGAGCTCGTCGTCGCCCACGGCGTCCAGCCGCACGAGCACCGCGGCGTACCCGTCGAAGTGCTCGATCGTGAAGAACGACCCGGGCCGGGCCGCGAGCACGGCCTCCTTCTCGTCGAGGTCCTCCACGGCGAGCGCCAGGATCGGCCCGGCCGGCGGCTGCGCGTCGCCGAAGCGGCGCAGGTCCGCCTTCGAGAACGGCCGCTCCCAGGCGAAGACCTTCCCCCGGACCGCCCACGTGCAGTGGCCGCGGTACCGGGAGCCGTCCTCGACCTCGGGCAGCGCCGAGGCGAGGCGGGCGACGTCGTCGTACGTGGCCATGCACCGACCGTACGCGCGGGCCGCTAAGGTGTGAACCCACTACCCGAGACGCGGCGTCCCGGGTACCTCTGGCTCGGCCCGACTCGACGAGGAGCACCATGCGCATCGGCCTGCAGACCGGCTACTGGTCCCGCCGCCCCCCGAAGGGCATCGTGCCCGCCCTCGTCGCGGCCGAGCGGCTCGGGCTCGACTCGGTCTGGACCGCCGAGGCGTACGGCTCGGACGCGTTTACGCCGCTCGCGTGGTGGGGCTCGCGGACGCGCCGGCTCCGCCTCGGCACGGGCATCGCGCAGATGGCGGCGCGCACCCCGTCGGCCACCGCGATGCAGGCGATCACGCTCGACCACCTGTCCGGTGGGCGGTTCGTGCTCGGGCTGGGCGCGTCCGGCCCGCAGGTGGTCGAGGGCTGGTACGGCCAGCCGTACCGCCGTCCGCTCGCGCGCACCCGCGAGTACGTCGACGTCGTGCGCCAGGTGATCGCCCGCGAGCGCCCCGTGACGATCGACGGCGAGTTCTTCACGCTGCCCCTCCCGGCCGGCGCGCCGGGCGCGACGGGGCTGGGCAAGGCCCTGCGGCCCACGGTCCACCCGCGCCGTGCCGAGATCCCGATCGTCCTGGCGGCGCAGGGCCCGCGGAACGTCGCGCTCGCCGCGGAAATCGCCGACGGCTGGATGGCGGGCTTCTACGCCCCGCGGATGGACCCGCACTTCCGCGAGCTGCTGGCCGAGGGCTTCGCGGCGCGCGCGGCGGAGCGCTCGCCCGCGGCGGCGTTCGAGGTGCTGGCGACGGTGCCGGTCGTGGTCCGCGACGACGTCGAGCAGGCGGCCGACGTCGTGCGCCCGTACGTGGCGCTGTACGCGGGCGGCATGGGGGCCAAGGACGCGAACTTCCACAAGGCGTCGCTCGACCGGCTCGGGTACGCCGAGGTGCTGGACCGCGTGCAGGAGCTCTACCTGGCGGGGCGCAAGGAGGACGCGGCGCGAGCGGTGCCGCTCGAGCTCGTCGAGGAGGTGGCGCTCGTCGGCCCCGCGGAGAAGGTCGCCCGCGACCTCGAGCGCTGGGAGGCGACCGCGGTGACGACCCTGCTGCTGCAGGGTGACCCGGCGTCGGTCCTCACGGTGCTCGCGGCGGCGCAGGAGCCGACGCTCGCCGGACGGGCGCGGGCCGCCGCCGGCTCGCTGCTCGGCCGGGTGGCCCCGCGCACCGTGTGACTGACACTCCTTGTGACGGTCACTCGTCGGGGAACCACACGGCCCGCCGCAGGTCGACGCGGCGGCCGTCCCGCGTGAGCGGGCAGCCCTCCGCGCGGAGCTCGGCGAGCGCCCGGTCGAGGTGCCGCGCCGGCGGGCTGCCCGCCGCGTTGACGACGCGCCACCACGGGACGCCGGAGCCGGCGCGGGCCATCACCTGGCCCACCTGACGCGGACCGCCGCGGCCCAGCACCTCGGCGACCGCGTCGGCGACGATCCCGTACGTCGTCGCCCGCCCCGACGGGACGCGCTCGACGACGGCGAGCACCTCGTCGAGGTACTCCTCGCCGGGCGTGGCGGCGCCGGGACGGTCGTCGTCGGAGCGTGGCATGCCCGCACCCTGGCACCGCCGCGGGGCGCCGGGCAAGCGCGGCCCTCGACGGCGCGGGGGCACGCGCCGACGCCCTCGACGGCGCGCCGTGGCGTGCGGGGGCGGCCCCGAGTCGGCATGCTGAGAGCTCGGTCGTTCGGGGGCACGAGGAGGACCGCAGGATGGACCAGGTGCACGCGCGCACGTTCCACGCGCCCCCGTCGCCGTCCCCGTCCCCGTCCCCGGCGCGGCCGGTGCCCGGGCAGCAACCGCCGCGCGCCCGGGCCGACGCGCTCGCACGCGAGACGCCGACCGGGCGCTTCCGCGTCGACCTCGCCTCCGGCACGTGGTGGTGGTCGGACGAGACCTTCCGCATCCACGGGTTCGAGCCCGGCGAGGTGGTGCCGACCCGCGGGCTCGTCCTCACGCACAAGCACCCCGAGGACCGGACCCGCGCCCAGGCGGCGATCGCGCACGCCGAGCGCTCCGAGACGCCCTTCTCGTGCCTGCACCGGATCTTCGACGCCGACGGCGAGGAACACCTCGTGGTCGTGGTCGGCCGCGGGCACCGGGCACGACAGGCCGGATCGCGACCATCACGGGCTACGTCAGGGACCTGACCGAGCCCGTCGACCGGTACGCCGCGGTCCTCGCCGACGGGCAGGATCCTCGAGGCCGCCCAGAGCCGCGGCGCGATCGAGCGCGCGAAGGGCGTGCTGTGCGCGGTGCACGACGTCGGTGAGGACGACGCGTTCACCCTCCTGCGTCGCGCGTCGATGCGCTCCAACGTGCCGGTGCGCGTGCTCGCCGGGCGCCTCGTCGACTTCGCGCGGCACGAGGCCCGCGCCGGGCGCCCCCTCGCGCCCGACGTCGTCGAGACCTTCCTCTCCCGCTCCGAAACGCCCGGCGACGGCGTCCCGGTCCGCTGAGCCGAGGGGCGGCGGAAAGGAGTGGCGTGAGGCCCGTGGCGCGGACACGATCGGGCCATGCTCATCGACGCGCCCCTGCCCGCGGGCTACCGCTTCCGCCAGCTCACCGCCGACGACCACCGCGCCGTGCTCGACCTCGACGCCTGGGCGTTCCCGTCCTCCGGGTCGCTCGACGACGCGGCCCGGTCGGCCTCGCCGCTGTCGTGGGACCGGGCCGTCGGCATCGAGGCCGACGGAGCCGGCGCCGTCCTGCGCGACGTGCCCGGCGCGTCCGAGCACACGGTGCGCGTCCGGTCGGGGCGTCGCTGCAGCACGGCGACCTGCACCCGGGCAACGTCCTGGCGGTCGACGGGGGGGGCGGCGGGTATTCGACCTCGGCGACGCGCAGTGGGCGCACCCGCTCGAGACGCTCGAGGTGCCGTCGGCGGTCGTGCACCACACCGGGCTGCCGTGGGACGGCGTCGAGCGCGCCTACCGCGGAGCCTGGGAGACCGCGGTCGCGGACGACGAGGAGTGGGCCGCGCTGCGCCGGGCGGCCGGCGTCACGCACGCGGTCAACCGGGCGTGGTCGTGGTGGGGCGCGCTGGCCGAGGCGACCGAGGCCGAGTGGGACGACTGGGGCGAGGCGCCGGCGCGGCACCTGGCGGGCGTGCTGGCCGCCGACCCGGCCGGCGCGCCCGGCGCCTGACGGCGCTCAGGCCTGGCAGGTCCCGCACCAGAACAGGTTGCGGCCCGCGAGCTCCTTGGTGAGCACCGGCGAGCCGCACACGCGGCACGGCAGCCCGTCGCGGTGGTAGACGTAGAACGCCTCGTCGTGCGGCACGGCGCCCGGCGTGCCGTCCGTGTTCTGCCGGGTGCGGCGCCGGGTCACGCCCGGTGCACCCGCGCCCGGGCCGCCGTCGGGCACGGACGCGTCCCGGTGCTCGGGCCGCGTGGTGACGATCGCGCCGGTGGCGGCGCCGTCGCGCATGAGCGCCACGAGGTCGTCCCACACCTGCCCGAGGACCGCGGCCGGCACGTCGCGGCCCGGCCGCAGCGGGTCGACGCCGGCGCGGAACAGCACCTCGGCGCGGTAGATGTTGCCGACGCCCGCCACCACCGCCTGGTCCATGAGCTGCTGCCCGACGGCCACGCGCGAGCGCCGCACGCGCGCGACGAACGCCGCGCGTGCCTCCTCGAGAGACGCGTGGCCACCGTCCGGGCGGATCGGGTCCGGGCCGAGCCGGGCCTCGACGGCGGCCTTCTCGTCGGGCGTGACGACCTCGCACGCGGTCGGGCCGGTGAGGTCGGCGACGGCGTGCGCGCCGCGGAGCCGCACACGCACCGCCCCGCGCGGAGCCGGCGGCCCCCACTCCTGGCCCGCCTCCTCCCGGGAGTTGTCAGGCCCAGGCCGCGGTATACCCCGGTCTGGGCCTGACAGCTCGGGAGAGAGCGCGGTCTCGCGCTCGCCGACGCGCTTGCGCGGCGCGCCGATCGCGTGCACGACGGCGGCGCTCCCGTCGCCCGCGAACGTCCACGCCCCGTAGAGCCCCAGGTGCACGCGCAGCCACCGCTCCGCCGTCGTGTCAGAAGCCTGGTGGGCCAGGGCCCACCGGCTTTCGGACACGGGGGCGAAGCCGAGGAACAGCTGCTTGCCCCACGCCTCGGCGGCGACGAGCACGTGCCCGTCGAGCAGCGCGGCGCCGTCGGCGAACCGGCCCTGCGGGCTGCTCACGCGCAGCACCTGCCCGGCGAAGAGCTCGTCGAAGGTCCGCGCGAGGCGGTGGACGGTGTGGCCCTCGGGCACGTCAGGCGGTGGGCGCCGGGCGCGTCGCCTCGTACTGCGCGAGCTGGTCGATGCGGCGCTGGTGCCGCGCGTCGCCGCTGAACGGCTCGGCGACGAACGCCTCGACGAAGCTCGTCGCCTCCTCGAGGGAGTGCATCCGACCGCCGACCGCGATGACGTTGGCGTCGTTGTGCTGGCGGCCGAGCCGCGCCGTCTCGAGCGACCACGCGAGGACCGCACGCACGCCCGTGACCTTGTTGGCGGCGATCTGCTCGCCGTTGCCCGACCCGCCGATGACGATGCCGAGCGACCCGGGCTCGGCCACGACGGCCTCCCCCGCGGAGATGCAGAACGAGGGGTAGTCGTCCTGCGGGTCGTACTCGTGGGCACCGTGGTCGACGACGTCGTGACCCGCGGCGCGCAGGTGCTCGACCAGGTGGGTCTTGAGCTCGTATCCGGCGTGATCGGCGGCGATGTGCAGACGCATGGGCGCCATTCTCCCCCACCGTCGGCGCACCCCGCGCACGGTCTCACGCCCGTCGGCGCCGACCCGTAGTCTGGCGCCATGACTGCCGAAGCGACCGGGCTGCGGTCCGGGATCGACCTGTCCGCCCTCGACCCGGACGTCCGCCCGCAGGACGACCTCTTCCGCCACGTCAACGGCCGCTGGCTCGCGACGCACGAGATCCCGGCGGACCGCGCGATGGACGGCGCGTTCCGCGCGCTGCACGACGCCGCCGAGGAGCAGGTCCGCGACATCATCACCGACGCCGCCGCCGCGATCGAGCGCGGCGAGGCCACGGGCGTCCAGGCGCAGATCGGCGCCCTGTACGCGAGCTTCATGGACACCGAGCGCATCGAGGCGCTCGGCACGACGCCGCTCGAGCCCGACCTGGCGCTCGTGCGCGGCGCGACGACGCAGGCCGAGCTCACCGGCGTCCTCGGCGCGCTGCAGCGCACGGGCGGGGCGGCCGCGCTGCGGTTCTGGGTCGACAACGACGCCAAGGACCCCGAGCGCTACGTCGTCTACCTGGTCCAGAGCGGCCTCGGCCTGCCCGACGAGGCGTACTACCGGGAGGACCGGTACGCGCCCGTGCGCGAGAAGTACACGCCGCACGTGGCGCGCATGCTCGCGATCGCGGGCGTCTCGCAGGAGTCGTGGGGCACGACGCCGCAGGAGGCGGCCGAGCGTGTCGTCGCGCTCGAGACGAAGCTCGCGCGCCACCACTGGGACGTCGTGCGCGACCGCGACGCGACGCTGACCTACAACCCCATGTCGCTCGCCGCGCTCGCCGAGTCCGCTCCCGGGTTCGACTGGCGCGCGTGGGTCACGGCGCTCGGCGCGCCCGAGGGCGCGTTCGACGACGTCGTGGTGCGCGAGCCCGACTACGCGCGCGGCTTCGCGGAGCTGTGGGCGTCCGAGCCGCTCGCCGACTGGCAGCTGTGGATGGTGTTCCACCTGATCACCGCCCGGGCGCCGTACCTGACGGACGAGATCGTCGAGGCGAACTTCGACTTCTACGGCCGGGTGCTCTCGGGCGCGCAGGAGGTGCGCGAGCGCTGGAAGCGCGGCGTGTCGCTCGTCGAGGGCGCGCTCGGCGAGGCCGTCGGCCAGGAGTACGTCGCGCGGCACTTCCCGCCGTCGCACAAGGAGCGCATGGACACGCTCGTCGGCAACCTCGTCGCCGCGTACCGCGAGTCGATCACGAAGCTCGACTGGATGACCGAGGAGACCAAGGCCAAGGCCCTCGCCAAGCTCGAGAAGTTCACCCCCAAGGTGGGCTACCCCGACAAGTGGCGCGACTACTCGGGCCTCGTCGTCGAGGCGGACGACCTCGTAGGCAACGTGCGCCGCTCCAACGCGTTCGACCAGGACTACGAGCTCGGCAAGATCGGCCGGCCGCTCGACCGCGACGAGTGGTTCATGACCCCGCAGACGGTCAACGCCTACTACAACCCCGGCATGAACGAGATCGTCTTCCCCGCGGCGATCCTCCAGCCCCCGTTCTTCGACCCCGAGGCCGACGACGCCGTCAACTACGGCGGCATCGGCGCGGTCATCGGGCACGAGATCGGCCACGGCTTCGACGACCAGGGCTCGAAGTACGACGGCGACGGGCGGCTCGAGGACTGGTGGACCGCCGAGGACCGGGCCGAGTTCGAGACGCGCACGAAGGCGCTGATCGACCAGTACGCCGCCTACCGCCCGGCGCAGCTGCCCGAGGACGGCCCGCACGTCAACGGCGCGCTGACGGTCGGCGAGAACATCGGCGACCTCGGCGGCCTGTCGATCGCGATCACGGCCTACCGCATCGCGCTCGGCCGCCCGCTCGAGGAGGCGCCGGTCGTCGACGGCCTGACGGGCCTGCAGCGCGTCTTCCTCGGCTGGGCCCAGGTGTGGCGGGCGAAGGGCCGCGACGAGGAGATCGTGCGGCGCCTCGCCACCGACCCGCACTCGCCCAACGAGTTCCGGTGCAACGGCGTCGTGCGCAACGTCGACGAGTTCTACGCGGCGTACGACGTCGCGCCCGGGGACGCGCTGTACCTGGCGCCCGAGGAGCGCGTGCGGATCTGGTGACCCGCCACGCTCGCCCGGGCGGCGTCAGAACGTGCCGATGCCCGCCCGGGCGAGCGAGAACCCGCGGCCGCTGGGGTCGTACGTGCACGACATCCCGGTCTCGGCGCTCGAGCACGTGTAGTCGCCCTCGGTGACGGACTGGCCGTACTCGAGGACGCTCGTCCCGTCGCCGGCCTTCTGCGGCTGGTCCGACGACGGGACGCACGGCAGCGAGACCCTGCCCTCGCCGTCGATCGCGACGACGTAGCCCGTGGTGCCGTCGCAGCCCTCGACCGGGGCCGGCTGCTGGTCGAGCTCGGCGATGCCGCACGAGGCGCCCGCGGTGGTGATCTGGCACGTGATGTTGCGCGACGGCGAGGCGAACTCGGCGAGGACCTCGCCCGCCGGCAGCTCGTCGGCGGCCGCGTCGTCCTCGGTGCCCTGGGCGTCCTCGCCGGCCTCCTGCGTGGCCTGCGCGCCCGCGCCGGCGCCGGCCTCGGCCTCGTCCGTGGGCGCACCGCCGCCCCCGGCGAAGATCTGGACCGCGAAGACGACGGCGACGATGAGCAGGAGCGCGTCGACCGCGATGAACGCGATCCAGCCCGGCGTCAGGCCGCCCTTGCGCCGGCGGGAGGTGCCGCCGGTGCCGTCGCCCGCCCCGGCCGGCGCGACGGCGGGCGCCGCGGCCGTCGCGGCCGGGGCCGCGGCGTACGCGTGGTGCGCCGGCGGCTGGTAGCCGCCCGGCGGGATCTGCTGCGGCTGCTGCGCGGGGGCGCCGTTCCACTGGTCGCCCCACCAGTCGCCCTGCGCCGGCTGCCGGGGCGCGTAGGCCTGCGGCGCGTAGGCCTGGGTCGGGTACGCCGCAGGCTGCGCGGACCAGGCCTGCGTCGGCGCCTCGGCGGGCGACGACGGCGACGTGGGCGTGACCGGCTCGGGCGCCGGGGGGACCGGCGCGTGCGCCGTCGTCGGCGCTGCCGGGTACCGGGCCGCCGTGGGGTACGAGGCCGGGGTGAGCGCGACGGTCGGAGCGGGCCCGGGCGCGGGCACGCTCTGGACCGGCACCTCGCCCGAGCGCGACGGGCTCACCGACGGCGGCATGCGGTACGCCGACGGGACGCGCGACACCCGTGGCGGCACGCCGGACACCGGCGCGCCCTCGGGCTCCGGTGCGGGGCCGGGCGGGGGCGGCGGCGGGGGCGGCACGGTGCCGGACATCGGGACTCCTCCCTCTCGGGTCGGTGCGCCGGGCAGGGGTGAACCACGCACGACGCACCCGGAAGGATGTCACGATCCGGTCTCGGAGGTCGAACACGTCCCGCTGACCAGGGCCTTCGGGAGGCCGAGGAAACCGTTCGGGCGCCGCGGACCGAGGTGGCATGATCGACCCTTGGACCGCACCGCCGCGGCCCGCACGCGCCGCCACCCGCGGCATCGTCGAGGAGAGGGAGCACCTGTGCCCGGAGAGAACCTGACCCGCGCGGAGGCGATCGAGCGCGCCGGCGTCGTGACCGCCGTCGAGTCGTACGAGATCGACCTGGACCTGACCACCGGAGCCGAGACGTTCGCCTCGACCACGGTCGTCCGGTTCTCGGCCACCCCCGGTGCGAGCACGTTCGTCGACCTCGTCGCGCCGACGGTGCACGAGGTCGTGCTCAACGGCCGCTCGCTCGACGTCACGTCGGTGTTCAGCGACTCGCGCATCGCGCTCGACGGGCTCGAGGAGACCAACGAGCTGCGCGTCGTCGCCGACTGCGCCTACACGAACACCGGCGAGGGCCTGCACCGCTTCGTCGACCCGGTCGACGGCGAGGTGTACCTCTACACGCAGTTCGAGGTGCCCGACGCGCGCCGCGTCTTCGCGACGTTCGAGCAGCCCGACCTCAAGGCGCCGTTCCGGGTGACGGTGACCGCGCCCGCGGCGTGGCAGGTCGTGTCCAACCAGCCGACGCCGGAGCCCGAGCCGGCGAGCCACGCGAGCGACCCCGGCGTCGAGGCGGCGACGTGGCGGTTCGAGCCCACGCCGCGCATCTCGTCGTACCTCGTGGCGCTCGTCGCCGGACCGTACGCGGTGCAGCGCGGCGAGCTGACGTCGTCGGACGGCCGGACGATCCCGCTCGGGGTGTTCTGCCGTGCCTCGCTCTCGGAGCACCTCGACGCGGACTACATCATGGAGACCACGCGCAAGGGCTTCGAGTTCTTCGAGCGGGTCTTCGACTTCCCGTACCCGTTCGACAAGTACGACCAGCTCTTCGTGCCCGAGTACAACATGGGCGCGATGGAGAACCCGGGCTGCGTCACGTTCACCGAGTCGTACGTCTTCCGCTCCAAGGTGACCGACGCCGTGCGCGAGCGCCGCGTCGTGACGATCCTGCACGAGCTGGCCCACATGTGGTTCGGCGACCTCGTCACCATGAAGTGGTGGAACGACCTGTGGCTCAACGAGTCGTTCGCCGAGTACGTCTCGACGCTCGCCACGGCCGAGGCCACCGAGTGGGAGGCCGCCTGGACCACGTTCTCCGCGATGGAGAAGACGTGGGCCTACCGGCAGGACCAGCTGCCCTCGACGCACCCGATCGTCGCGCCGATCAACGACCTCGAGGACGTGCAGGTCAACTTCGACGGCATCACGTACGCCAAGGGCGCCTCGGTGCTCAAGCAGCTCGTGGCCTGGGTCGGGCGCGAGGAGTTCCTCGCGGGCGTCGCCTCGTACTTCAAGCGCCACGCGTGGTCGAACACCGAGCTGACCGACCTGCTCTCCGAGCTCGAGGCCACGAGCGGGCGCGACCTCGGGTCGTGGTCGAAGCTCTGGCTCGAGACCGCGGGCGTCAACACGCTGCGGCCCGACGTCGCGGTGGACGCCGACGGCCGCATCACCGGCTTCGCGGTGCTCCAGTCCGCGACGGCCGATCACCCGACGATCCGCCCGCACCGCCTCGGCATCGGCTTCTACGACCTGGTCGACGGCGCGCTCGTGCGCACGCACGCGGTGCAGATCGACGTCGACGGTGAGCGCACCGAGGTGCCGTCGCTCGTCGGGCGCGAGCGCCCGGGCCTGATCCTGCTCAACGACGAGGACCTCGCGTACGCGAAGATCCGGCTCGACGAGGCGTCGCTCGGGTTCGCGATCGAGAACCTCTCGCGCATCGCCGACCCGCTCGCCCGCTCGCTCGTGTGGGGCTCGGTCTGGGACGCGGTGCGCGACGGCGAGACTCCGGCGTCGTCGTACGTCGACCTCGTGCTGGGCAACATCGCGGCCGAGACCGAGTCGACGACGGTGCGCACCACCCTGGCCCAGCTCGGGCTGGCCGCGCGCCGGTACGTGGCGCCGTCGCGCCGGACCGAGACGCTCGCGCGCGTGGGCGACACGCTGTGGACGCTGGCGCAGCAGGCCGACGCCGGCTCCGACCTGCAGCTGCAGCTCGTCAAGTACTTCGCGCTCCTCGCCTCGACGCCCGACCACGTCGCGCCGCTGCGCGGCCTCATCGACGGCACCGTGGCGCTCGAGGGCCTCGAGATCGACACCGACCTGCGCTGGGAGCTGCTCGAGGGCCTCGTGATCCTGGGCGCGGCGGGCGAGGACGAGATCGCCGAGACGCTCGCGCAGGACGACACCGCGACCGGCCGCCAGGCCGCGGCGCGGGCGCGGGCCGCGATCCCGACCGTCGAGGCGAAGGAGAAGGCGTTCGCGTCGATCGTCGAGACGTCCGACGTGCCGAACGCGATCATCCGCTCGACGGCCGCGGGCTTCGTGCACGTGAGCGCCGACGCGAGCGTGCTCGAGCCGCTCGTGGCCCGGTACGTCGACGCGCTGCTGCCGATCTGGGAGTCGCGCAGCTACCACATCAGCGAGGAGCTGATCGAGGGCCTGTACCCCGCGCCGCTCGCGACGGAGGGGCTGCGCGACGCCGTGCGCGGCTGGCTGGACGCGCACCCCGACGCGCCCGCCGCCCTGCGCCGCATGGTCGTCGAGCAGCTCGCCGACACCGAGCGCGCCCTCGCCGCGCAGGCCGCCGACGCCTGACGAGGTAGCGCGTCCCTCCGCGAGGTAGCGCGGTCCTGCGCGAGGTAGCGCGCGAGCCGCGCTACCTCGCGGAGGGACCCGCTACCTCGCAGTGTTGAGGGCCTGGACCAGCGAGCGCAGGCGGGCGTTGTCGAAGAGGTCCTCGACGAGCACGACGTTGCCGGCCGCGTCGCCGAGGGGCACCTTCCAGTTCGGGTACTCCTGGTCGGTGCCGGGCTGGTTCTGCGAGCGCCGCTCCCCCACGGCGTCGACGAGCTGGACGCCGACCATGGCGGCGCGGGAGCGCCGCAGGTACCGGTGCAGCGCCTCGACGATCTCGCGCTCGGACGGGTCGTCGCCGACGAGCCCGCGCTCGGCGAGCGTCCGCACGGCGGTGTCGCGCTCGAGCCGCGCCCGCTGCCGCAGCACCTGCGGGTCCTCGGTGAGCAGGCCGAGCCGCTCGCGCAGGTCGACGTGCTCGCCGGCCAGGTACCCGGCGGTGGGCGGCATGTCGTGCGTGCCGACCGACGCGAGGGTCATGCGGCGGTACTTCTCCGGCGGGAGCGGGCGGCCGTCGTCGTCCTTCTCGAACCACAGCACCGAGGTGCCGAGGATCCCGCGGTCGGCGAGGTAGTCCCGCACCCACGGCTCGTAGACGCCGAGGTCCTCGCCGACGACGATCGCGCCAGCCCGGTGCGCCTCGAGGCACAGGATGCCGACGAGGGCCTCGTGGTCGTAGCGCACGTACGCGCCCTCGGACGCCTTGGCGCCGCCGGGCACCCACCACAGCCGGAACAGGCCGAGGATGTGGTCGACCCGCAGCGCGCCCGCGTGGCGCAGCACCGTGCGCAGCATGTCCCGGTACGGGACGTAGCCGGCCCGGGCCAGCGCGCGCGGGTTCCACGGCGGCTGCGACCAGTTCTGACCCTGCTGGTTGTACATGTCGGGCGGCGCGCCGACGGACACGCCGCGCGCGAGCACGTCCTGGTGCGCCCACGCGTCGGCGCCCTCGGGGTGCACCCCGACCGGGAGGTCGTGCATGATCCCGACCGCCATGCCCGCCTCGCGGGCGACGCGCTGCGCCGTGTGCTTCTGCTCGTCGGCGACCCACTGCAGCCAGCAGTAGAACTCGACGCGCTCGGCCAGCTCCTCGCGCAGCGCCGCGACGGCGGCCGAGCCCGGGTCGGACAGCTCGCGCGGCCACTCCTTGCCGGCGAGGTGCTCGGCGATCGCGCACCAGGTCGCGAAGTCCCGCAGGCCCTTGCCCTGCTCCTCGACGAACTCCTCGTACGCCGCCTGCCGGGCCGCGCGGCGGGGCGCGGTGAACACGACGTCGAGCGCGGCCTTCTTGGCCTCCCACACGGCGTCGCGGTCGATGGGGCCCGGGTCCTCGGTGAGCTCGCGCACCGGGTCCGCGGCCCACTCGACGAGCGAGCGGTCGGCCGCCGACAGGTACGCCGTCTCGGGGATGTCCTCGACCCGCACGTACACGGGGTTGAGGAAGCGCCGGCTCGTCGGCAGGTACGGCGACGGCGTCATGGGCGTGACGGGCTCGGCCGCGGCCAGCGGGTTGACCGCGACGAAGTCGCCCTTGGCCCGGTGCGCCGTGAGCCACGCGAGGTCGGCCAGGTCGGCCAGGTCGCCGAGCCCCCACGAGGTGCGCGAGCGCACGGAGTACAGCTGCACGAGGAAGCCCCACACCTGCCCCTCGGCGACCGCGGGCGGCAGCTCGAGCCGGCGCGGCGTCACGACGAGCGTCGCGCGCGTCTCGTGCCCCTCGCTCAGCGCGTGCAGCGAGTGCCAGCCGAGCGGCAGGTCGGCCGGCACCACGAAGGTCGCGCGGCCCACGCGCCGCCCGTCGACCGTACGGGGCTCGACGAAGGCGTCGACCTGCTCGAGGTCGCGGCGCGGCCGGTGCTGGGACAGCCGGGCGGTCGGCTCGGCGCCGTCGACCTCGGTCCACACGTGCACGGACGCGCCGTCAGTCACGTGCACCGGCACCCGCGTCTCCTCGCCCTGACGCACGACGACGGTCGGCGGCAGCACCGAGCGCCACTCCTCGTCGCGGGCGCGCTGGAGGCTGTGCGTGATCTGCTGGGGGGTCGCGGCCGGGACGCCGAGGGCCTCGAGGACCGCCACGAGCGTCGACGCGCGGACGCGCTCGGTCCCGCCCGCGAACGTGTGGTGCTCGGTGAGGACCCCGTGCGCAGCGGCGAGCTCGAGCAGCTCGGCGGGCACGTCGTCGCCGGTGATCAGGTCGTCGCTCACGGGGACGATCCTGCCATCGAACCCGGGCACGGGCAGTGCGCCCACGCGGCCTTCTCCAAGGTTTCGTGACGGTTCGGTCAACGGCTCCGTCCGCACCCGGCGCGACCGCTACCGTGGCGCGGGTGATCGGAACGACCCCTGCCGCCCCGACCCCGAGCCTCCCCCTCCTCGCCGCGCCCGCGGCGACCGCGCCCAGCCCCGAGCCCAGCACGAGCAGCACGGCCGACGACGTGCTGCGCGCCGGCGAGGACGCGTGGGCCGGCTTCTGGGAGTGGTTCTCCGGCTGGCCGCTGCGCGTGCTGATCATCCTCGCCGTCGGGGCCCTCCTGCTGGTCCTGCTGCGGCGCGCGATCTCGCACGTGACGGAGCGGATCGCGACCGGCTCGGGCACGACGACGACGGACCCGGCCCCGCGTCGCCGGCTCCTGCGCCGGGCGCCGCTCGTCGAGGACGCGCTCACGGCCGCGAACCCGCTGGCCAGCGCGCGCCGCGCCCAGCGGGCCCGCACGGTGGGGTCCGTCCTGCGCTCGGCGGCCAACATCATCGTCGGCACGCTCATGGCCCTCATGGTCCTCCAGGAGCTCGACGTCAACGTCGGCCCGCTCCTGGCGTCGGCGGGCGTCGCGGGCGTCGCGCTCGGCTTCGGCGCCCAGAGCCTCGTCAAGGACTTCATCTCGGGCATCTTCCTGCTGGTCGAGGACCAGTTCGGCGTGGGCGACGTCGTCGACCTCGGCTCCGGCGCGGTCGGCACGGTCGAGGAGGTCCAGCTCCGCACGACCCAGGTCCGCTCCTTCGACGGCACGCTCTGGTACGTGCGCAACGGCGAGATCCTTCGCGCCGGCAACCGCACGCAGCAGTGGGCGCGTGCGCTGGCGGAGGTCCGCGTCCCCGTCGACGCGGACCTCGACGTCGTGCGCGCCGCGCTCGGCCGCGCGGCCGACGCCGTGCATGCCGACCCGGAGCTCACCGGGTCCTTCCTCGAGGCGCCGTCGGTGCGCGGCGTGGACGCGGTCCACGACTTCACGCTGACGTTCACGCTGCACGCGCAGGTGCAGCCCGGCCAGCAGTGGGACGTCTCGCGCGCGCTGCTGCGGGCCGCGCAGGCCGAGCTGCGCGCCGCGGGCGTGCTGCGCGCCGGCGAGACGGTCGAGGCGTCCTCGGACGCCGCCGAGGCGTAGCCGGGCCGGCCCGGGCGGCACCGCTCAGGCGAGCAGCGTGTCCATCTCGGCGGCGAGGTTGTCGGCCTCGGGGCCGACGATGACCTGCACGATCCGGCCGGAGCGCACCACGCCGAACGCACCGGACTGCTTGAGGCCCGGCTCGTCGACGAGCGACGGGTCCGCCACCTGGACCCGCAGCCGCGTGATGCACGGCTCGAGCTCGACGACGTTGGTGGTGCCGCCCAGCGCCGCGAGGATGTTGTCCGCCTTGCTCATTCGGTCACTCCTGGGGGTGCGTCCTTGCAGGTCTGTACCCAGGGTATCCCGTCGGGGACTCGGGGGCGGGTCGGTCGCCTCGCGCGGGATCTGGGAGACTGTGGCGGTGCGACCTGACTCCTTCTACGACGCCGTCGGCGGGCACGAGACCTTCGTGCGCCTCGTGGACGTCTTCTACGAGGGCGTGGCGACCGACGAGGTCCTGCGGCCCATGTACCCCGAGGAGGACCTGGGCCCGGCCAAGGAGCGCCTGACCCTCTTCCTCGAGCAGTACTGGGGCGGCCCGACGACGTACAGCGAGCAGCGCGGCCACCCGCGGCTGCGCATGCGGCACGCGCCGTTCAAGGTCAACCCCGACGCGCGCGACCGCTGGCTGAGGCACATGCGCGCCGCCGTCGACTCGCTCGACCTCGCGCCGATCCACGAGGCCCAGCTGTGGGACTACCTGGAGCGCGCGGCGTTCAGCATGATCAACACCTTCGAGGACTGAGCGGCGAGGACGGACCCACCCATGAGCGAGACGACCACCTCCACGGACGTGGCGGCGTCGGGCATCCCCGACGCGCTGGAGCGCCTGCTGTCGGTGCTCGACCTGCGCGAGGTCGACGGCTGGGGCCCGCGCGGAGAGGAAGACCTGTGGCGCGGCGACTCCGTGCCCGGGCCGGCGCGGCGGGTCTACGGCGGCCAGGTGCTCGCCCAGGCGCTGCTCGCGTGCGGTCGCACCGTGGACGACGGCCGGCTCCCCCATTCGATGCACGCGTACTTCCTGCGCGAGGGTGCGCTCGACGCCCCGATCGACTTCGCCGTCGAGCGCCTGCGCGACGGCCGCTCGTTCAGCGCCCGGCGCACGCACGCGATCCAGCACGGCCAGCCGATCCTGTCGCTCACCGCGTCCTTCCAGGAGGACCAGCCGGGCTACGAGGCGTTCACGCCCGCGCCCGACGGCGTCCCCGCACCCGAGGACGTCACCTCGGCGATCGAGCTGCTCGGCGGCATCGACCACCCGGCGGCGCGGTTCTGGTCGCACGAGTCCGCGTTCGACCTGCGGCACGTCGGCGGCTCGCTCTACCTCGGCCCGCCCGCCAAGCGGGAAGCGACGCAGCTGGTGTGGGTGCGCGCCCGGCACGAGATCGCGTCCGACGACCCGCTGCTGCACCGCGCGCTGCTCGCGTTCGCGTGCGACCAGGTCATGCTCGAGCCGGTCCTGCGGCAGGCGGGCCGCTCGTGGCTCGACGTCGGCGGCGCGGTCCCCATGGCGAGCCTCGACCACGCGATGTGGTTCCACCGCGACGCGCGGGCTGACGACTGGCTGCTCTACGTCCAGGAGTCGCCCGGAGCGCAGGGCGGCCGCGGACTCGGCCTGGCGCGGATCTACGACCGCGAGGGTGCGCTCGTCGCGAGCATCGCCCAGGAGGGCATGGTCCGCCTGCCGGCCTGACGGAGCGCTGCCCGACGACGGCGCTCACCCGAGCAGGTCTAGCACCTCGCGCTCGGCGCGCGCCGTCGAGCGGGTCGACCCGATCGTCTCGCCGCGCTCCCACAGGTCCCACAGCCGCGGGTCGACGTACGACGCGCGGGCGACGGCAGGGGTGTTGCCGAGCTCCTCGGCGACGTCGCGCACGATGTCGGCGACGATCGTGCGGCGCTTCCTCGCCGACGCGGGCGGTGCGCCGACATCGGCGAGCGCGCGCGCCGCGAGCACGGTCGCGTGCCACGTGCGGAAGTCCTTGGGCGTGGCGTCCTCGCCGAGCTGCTGCTTGACGTAGTCCTGCACGTCGGCGCTGGTCACGTCGCGCCAGCGCGCCCGGCCGTCGGGACCGGTCTCGCGCCAGGCGAGCAGGTCGACGCCGCCGCGCCGCCGCTTGAGCGTCGTGACCAGCTCGGCCACGACGGGGTCGTCGACGAGCACGTCGCGCACCTGCCCCGACTTGGCGGGGTAGCGGAAGTGCACCGACCCGTCGCGCCGGACGCGGACGTGGTCCTTGCGGATCGTCGCGAGCCCGTAGCTGTTGTTCTTCTTGGCGTAGATCTCCCCGCCCGCGCGGAAGTACGCGAGGTCGAGCAGGCGGAAGGCGAGGGCGAGCAGTCTCTCGCGCGGCATGCCGGGCAGCTCGAGGTCGCGTGCGACGCGGCGACGTGCGACCGGCAGCCGGCGCCCGACGTCGAGCACGTGGTCGTGCTTGCGGCGCTTGCGGCGCTCGGTCCATGCCTCGTGGTAGATGTACTGGCCGCGCCCCGCGTCGTCGTACCCGAACGCCTGGATGTGCCCGTTCGGGTAGCGGCAGATCCACACGTCGCGCCACGCCGGGGGCACGGCGAGCCGGTGGCACCGCGCGAGCTCCTCCTCGTCGGTCAAGCGCGTGCCGTCGACGTCGAGGAACACCCAGCCACGACCCGCGCGACGGCGGCCGTAGCCGGGTGACGACACGGACACACGTCGCAGGCGGGGCACGCGGACAGTCTGACGGCGCGCGCACGCCCTCGCAGTGCGTGCCGGTGCGGCGTCAGCGCCTGCGGAACTCGAGCGGCTCGCCGGTGAACGCGGCCCAGGCGTCACGCTCGTCGTCGGAGATCCGGCGCGGGCGGCCGGTGGCGGCGTCGATGAGCACGATCGTCGTGGCGGCGCGCACGTACGGCTCCGTGCCCGACGCCGGACCCGTGCGCGGGAAGCCGCCGGGGACGCCGTCGTGGACCTCGTAGCAGACGTCGAGGCTCGCGCCCCCGATCTTCCCGATCCACAGCTCGACGCGCACGGGCGTGCGGGAGAACCCGAGCGGGCGGAGGTACTCGATCTGCTGCGACGCCACGAGCGTGTGCGACGACGCGGCCGGGCCCGAGTCGAGGATGGCCGTCGGCCACGCGTCGCCGTCCTCCGCCTCCGGGTGCCGCCAGAACGCGGTGATGCGGGCGTCCTCGAGGAGCCGGAACATCGCGACGTTGTTGACGTGCTGGTACGCGTCGAGGTCGGACCAGCGCAGCGGGACGGGGACGTGCAGTCGGATCATGCCCCGCATCGTCGCACGGTCACGACGCCGCGATCGCCGCCGCCGTCCGGCACCGCGCCAGGGCCACCATCTCCTCGCCCACGGGCAGCCGCACGAGCCGGTCGGCGACGTCGGCGACCGCCTCGCGGAGCCGGCGTCGCGCGCGGGTGGCGCGGCGTCGGGCGCCGACGGCGGCGAACAGCCGCGCCACGAGCGCGAGCAGGAGTCCCGCCGCGAGCCCGCCGAGCGCGAGCAGCGTCGGCCACGCGACCTCGAGCACTCCCCCGCCCCGGTCCGTCAGGTCGACCGTGAGCTCGGGGACCAGCAGCGGCGGGAGGCGGAAGTAGGCGACGGCCGCGGACGCGGCGAGCCACAGCAGACCGACCACCGCGGCGGCGAGGAGCAGCCACTGCAGGACGCCGACGACCCGCCACCACACCGGCCGCCGCGCGGCCTCGAGCTGCGTCCCGGCGACGGCCGCGTCGAGCGCGTCGGGCAGCCGGTCGATACCGTCCTGCGCCCGGTGCCGCGCCGCGATGACCCACGGGTCGGGCGCGCCCTCGGTCACGCGGTCGACGTACTGCCGCACGGCCGACGCGGACGCCGCGCGGACGGCGGGACGGGTCTTGGGCATCGACGTGCGCACGAGGTCGGGCCGCTCGCCCGACCGCGCCGGGTCGGGGCGCAGACCCAGGCGGCGCAGGGGGTCGGGCCGGAAGCGCCCGAGCCAGCGCGTCACGGGCCAGCCGGTAGCCGCGCGCGCGTCCCGCACGGCCGACCGGCGCACGGCGTCGACGACGGTGGGCACGCCGGCGGCGTCCTCGAGCGCGGCGGTGAGCGCCCCCTTGGCCCGCTCGCCCGCGCGCTCCGACGGCGCCGTGCCGCACGCGTCGAGGATCCGCCGGGCGACGGCGCGCTCGTCGCCCGCGAGCCGCGCGGTCGCGGCCTCGCGCCGCTGGGCGGCGTCGGCGAGCAGGCCCCGCAGGTGGTCGATCCCCTGGCCCGTGCGCGCCGACACCGGCAGGACGCGCGCGCCGTCGAGCCCGTCGGCTGCGACGAGGCGCCGCAGGTCGGCGAGCATCGCGTCGACCTCCCCGTCCGAGAGCCGGTCGACCTGGTTGAGAGCGACGACCACGACGTCGGAGCGCCCCGCGAGCGGGCGCAGGTAGCGCTCGTGCAGCGCGGCGTCGGCGTACTTCTGCGGGTCGACGACCCACACGAGCAGGTCCGCGCGCTCGACGAGCCGCTCGGCCCGCACGCGGTGCTCGGTGACGACCGAGTCGTGGTCCGGCAGGTCGAGCAGCACGAGGCCCGTCGTGATCCCGGCCGGCGTGCGGTGCCGCCGGAAGAGGCCGCGCGCACCCGTGGCGGGCCCCGGGTTCGGTGACCCGGCGCCGTCCGCGACGGGGGCGACGGGCATCTCGTGGCGCCGGCGGACCTCCAGCCAGTCGAGCAGCGGGTCGGCGCCGTCGCCCCACACGGCCGCGAGCGCGTGCGACGTCGTGGGGCGCCGCACGCCCGGGGCGGCGATGTCGTCGCCCGCGACGGCGTTGAGCACGCTGGACTTGCCGGACCCGGTCGCGCCGGCGAGCGCCACGACGGTGTGCTCGGCCGACAGCCCGCCGCGCTCGCGGGCGCGCGCGACGACGGCGCGCGCGTCGTCGAGCAGGTCGCGCTCGAGCCGCCCGGTCGCCTCCGTCACGGCGTTCTCGAGCGCCGCGGTGCGGGCCGCGAGGTCGATGCGGCTCACGGGGTGGAGTCCTTCCGGCCGAGGAACCAGTCCCAGAACCCGGACCGGCGCCGCTCGGGCGGGCGGTCGTCCGCGGGCGCGGGCCGGTGCGCCTCGACGCGGGGCACGCCGTCGGTGGTCGGCCGGCGCAGGGTGCCCGCCCCGCGCAGCATGCCGCCGCTGAAGGCCCGCGTGGACCCGCCCGTCGCCTCGGGCCGCACCGAGCGCTCCGCACGCGCCGCGCCCTCGACGGCGCGCGCCGCCTCGCGCACCGCGTCGCCGGCGGGCGCCTGCGTGCCGAGCGCGTCGAGCTGCGCGGTGTACCGGGCCGCCTGGCCGTCGAGGACGGACCGGACGCGCGCCGTGAGGCGCTTCTTCGCCTCGGCCGACAGCCGGCGCACCGCCTCGTCGCCGAACACGGCCTCGAGCAGCTTCTGGGCGAGGATCGCCGTGCCGCCCGCGATGCCGATCTCCGCGCCCGTGAGGCCGGCGGTCGAGGCGAACACGAGGACCATGAGGCACACGCCGAGCGCGTTGACGCCGAGCGAGAGCGCACGGGCGGTGCCGCGCTTCTCGGCGCCCTGCTCGCGGACCAGCTCGAGCACGTCGGCCTGCCAGCCGCGGATCTCGTCGCCGACCTGCACGCGGAGGTTGCCCGACGTGCGCGACAGCTCGAGGCCCTGGAGCAGCGCGGCCCCGGCCGCGTCGGCGCGCCACGTCTCGTACGTGCGTTCCGCGGCCTGCTCGGCGGCGTCGAGGATCACGGACTCGAGCCCGTGCGCGATCGCCTGCTCGACCTGCGGCGCCTGGCGCGGCCGGCCGCGGAAGAAGGCGGTGAGCGTGTCGCGTAGCCGCCCGACGCCGGCCTCGACCGAGCGGAAGAACTCGCTCGTGCCGACGAAGTCCTGCCAGCGCGCGAGCACCTCGCCGCGCAGCAGCGCCCCGTCGGACGTGGCGGCGTCGACCTGGGCGAGCGCGTCGGCGTGGTGGCGCCGGACGGCGTCGCGCAGGCGGGCGTCGGCGGCGTGCTGCGCGTCGGCGGCGTCGGCCAGGTGCACCGACCGGCGCACGAGGTCGTCGACGACGCCGTCGCGCGTCGCGGCGATGACGCGGGCGCGGGCCTCCGGGTCGCCCCCGAGCCCGGTGAGCCAGGCCGCGACCTCGCCCACGGCCTCCTCGGGCAGGTACCCCTCCTCCAGGGCGCCGGGGCCGGCCTCGGCCGCCTCCGGGATCACGAACAGCGGCGCGTCGCCGAGCCCGTGCTCGGCCATGAGGCGGCGCAGGTCGTCGGCGACCGTCTCGGCGCCGGGGTCGACCCGGTCGAGCACCATCGCGACCTGCGCCTTGCGCGCGGACGCCTGCACGAGCAGGTCCCAGGGCACGGCGTCGGCGTACCGGGCGGCGGTGGTGACGAACAGCCAGAGGTCCGCGGCGCCGAGCAGCTGCGCCGCGAGCTCGCGGTTGGCCGTCTCGACGGAGTCGATGTCGGGCGCGTCGAGCAGCGCGAGGCCCTGGGGCAACGACTCGCTCTTGACGAGCCGCAGCGACCTCCCCGGCGGGGTGTCAGAACCCTGGTGGGCTCCAGCCCTCTGCGCGTCTGACAGGTCGGTGGTGACACGGGCGAGGCCCGGCAGGATCCGGTCGGTCGTGAACCAGCGGGCGTCGAGCGGGTGGTGCACGAGCACGGGCGCGCGCGTCGTCGGGCGCAGCACGCCCGGCGCCGACACCTGCTCGCCGAGGAGCGAGTTGACCAGCGTCGACTTGCCGGCCCCGGTGGAGCCGCCGACGACGACGAGCAGCGGCGCCCGCTCGGCGCGCAGCCGCGGCAGCAGGTAGTCGTCGAGCTGGTCGACGGCGCGGGCGAGGTCGACGCGGGCCACGGGCGCGCCCGGCGTCTCGAGCGGCAGGCGCAGCGCGCCCAGGCGCGCGCGCAGCGTCTCGAGCGCGTCGATGAGCGCCACGATCGAGGCGCCGGGGCCGGGCAGGTTCCCGGGGGCCGGGGCGTCGGCCGGCCCGGCCGCGTGCTTCCCGACAGCGGGGGCCGGCTCCGTCTCGCCGCGCGGCACGTCGTCGGGTTCGGTCATGCGCCCAGTCTGGCCGGTCCGGGCGGTGCGCGCAGGTCAGGAGCCTGCGCGGACGCGACCGTGGCCCGGTCCTCGGGCGAGGACCGGGCCACGGTGCGCCCGCCGGTCGGCGGTCAGTCGCGCGTGAGCTTGCGGTAGGTCACGCGGTGCGGCCGCGCGGCCTCGGCGCCCAGGCGCTGGATCTTGTTGTCCTCGTAGGAGGCGAAGTTGCCCTCGAACCAGTACCAGCTCGCCGGGTTCTCCTCGGTGCCCTCGTACGCGAGGATGTGCGTCGCGACGCGGTCGAGGAACCAGCGGTCGTGCGAGACGACGACGGCGCAGCCGGGGAACTCGAGCAGCGCGTTCTCGAGCGAGCCCAGGGTCTCGACGTCGAGGTCGTTGGTCGGCTCGTCGAGGAGCAGCAGGTTGCCGCCCTGCTTGAGGGTGAGCGCGAGGTTGAGGCGGTTGCGCTCACCGCCGGACAGCACACCCGCGGGCTTCTGCTGGTCCGGGCCCTTGAAGCCGAACGACGCGACGTACGCCCGCGAGGGGATCTCGGTGTTGCCGACCTTGATGACGTCGAGGCCGTCGGAGACGACCTCCCACAGCGTCTTCTTGGGGTCGATGCCGCCACGGCTCTGGTCGACGTAGGAGATCTTGACCGTGTCGCCGATCTTGAGCTCGCCGCCGTCGAGCGGCTCGAGGCCCACGATCGTCTTGAACAGGGTCGTCTTGCCGACGCCGTTGGGGCCGATGACGCCGACGATGCCGTTGCGCGGCAGCGTGAAGCTCAGGCCGTCGATGAGCTGACGGTCGCCGAAGCCCTTCTGGAGGTTCGTCGCCTCGAGGACGAGGTTGCCCAGGCGCGGGCCGGCCGGGATCTGGATCTCCTCGAAGTCGAGCTTGCGCGTGCGCTCGGCCTCGGCCGCCATCTCCTCGTAGCGCTGCAGGCGCGCCTTCGACTTGGCCTGGCGGCCCTTGGCGCTCTGGCGCACCCACTCGAGCTCCTCCTTGAGGCGCTTGGCGAGCTTGGCGTCCTTCTTGCCCTGGACCTCGAGGCGGGCCTGCTTCTTCTCGAGGTACGTCGAGTAGTTGCCCTCGTACGGGTAGAGGCGGCCGCGGTCGACCTCGCAGATCCACTCCGCGACGTGGTCGAGGAAGTAGCGGTCGTGCGTGACCGCCAGCACGGCGCCGGGGTACGTCGCCAGGTGCTGCTCGAGCCACAGCACCGACTCGGCGTCCAGGTGGTTGGTCGGCTCGTCGAGCAGCAGCAGGTCGGGCTTCTCGAGGAGGAGCTTGCACAGCGCGACGCGGCGGCGCTCACCACCGGAGAGGACCTTCACGTCGGCGTCCGGCGGCGGGCAGCGCAGCGCGTCCATCGCCTGCTCGAGCTGCGAGTCGAGGTCCCACGCGTCGGCGTGGTCGATGTCCTCCTGGAGCTCGCCCATCTCGGCCATGAGCGAGTCGAAGTCGGCGTCGGGCTCGGCCATGAGCGTGGAGATCTCGTTGAACCGGTCGACCTTCGCCTTGATGCCGGCCACGGCCTCCTCGATGTTGCCGAGGACCGTCTTCTCCTCGTTCAGCGGCGGCTCCTGCTGCAGGATGCCGACCGTGTAGCCCGGCGCGAGGCGCGCCTCGCCGTTGGACGGCTGGTCCAGGCCGGCCATGATCTTGAGGATGGTCGACTTGCCGGCACCGTTCGGGCCGACGACGCCGATCTTGGCGCCAGGCAGGAAGTTCAGCGACACGTCGTCGAGGATGACCTTGTCGCCGTGCGCCTTGCGCGCCTTGTACATGGTGTAGATGAACTCAGCCACTGGCTCTGCTTCCACCGTTCGATCGCGCGGAGTTTCGAGGCTCCAGCGGGCATGCTGGAGGACCGGCGTGCGGCCGGTCCCCCAGCCTACGCGACACGGGGCCTCAGGCGCCGACCGGCTCGGCGCCCTCGAGCTCGTCGGCACCGTCCGCATCGTCGTCCGCGAGCCCGCTCGCGTCGTCGGGCACGCGCACCTGCCACGGGTCGACGAGCGACGCCGTCGTGCCCGGCACCGGCACGTCGTCGCCGGGTCCGCCCGTCGCGGCCGCGCCCGTGCCCGGGCCGCCCGGCCCGGCGCCCGCCGGCGCGTCGGTGCGGTCGATCCGTGCGAACCGCACGACCCCGCGCGTCGCGTCGACGCCCACGTGCTGGGCCTCGATGACGTGCCGGTAGCGCCGCTCGGGCAGCGTCACGGTCGACCCGTCCGGGAGCGTGTGGACGCGCTCGGCGTCCCACTCCTCCGTCGTGAAGCGGCCGGTGACGACCACCGGGTCGCCCTTGCGCAGCGAGAAACTGAGGTTGCGCGCCTTCTCGCGGAACGCCTTGACCGTGAACCACAGCGTCTCGCCGTCGCTCCACTCGCCGGTCTGCGGGTTGCGCACCCGGCGCGTGCTCGCCAGGCGGAAGGTCGTCCACTCCACGCCGTTGGTCGAGACGGACAGGCCGGCGTCGGTGCCGACGTGCCCGACGACGGTGACGTTGACGTCGCTCATGCGTCCTCCTGAGGTCGGGGCCGGCGCACCGCCGGCCGGGACGCCCAGGATCAGGCGGGGGCAGACTCCCGCGCCCCGCCCGCGGCACGCCCTGTGGACGACGCACCGACCTCGTCGGCTGTGGGCAGCCTCCGCGACCCGGTGAGCGGTCGTCCGTGCGGGAGGTCGCGCGCGGACGCCGCGAGCTCGCGCACCCGGCGGTGGTCGACGAGCAGCCGCTGCGTCGGCGTGCCCAGCCCGTCGGTGAGCACCTGCTCGAGCGCCGCCCGGCCCGCGCTCGCGACCGCACGCTCGCGCCGCCGGGCCAGCGAGCGCCGCATCGCGACCCGGGCCACGAACAGCGCGACGCCGCCGACCCCGACCACCACGGCCGAGACCAGCAGCACCACGGGCCACGGGTCGGCGAGGTCGAGCACCCCCGTGACCGCGAGCACGCCCAGCACCGCCAGGACCGCCGCGACCCCGACCGCCAGCCAGCCCGCGCGCTGCAGCGCCCGTGCCGACGCCGGCCCGCGGGTGTCGAGCGAGATGCTGCGCAGCGCGCCGGCCACCGCCGTGCGGAGCTGGTCGGCGCTCGCGACCGACTCGGCCAGCGCCCGCTGCCAGCCCGGGCGCAGCGACGCACCGGCCCGCGTGAGCCAGCGCGAGCGCGACAGCGCGATCGCGTCGCGGTCCGGCGGCGGGAACTCGGGCATGCCGTAGCCGTTGCGGACCGCCGCGCCCACCTGGCGCGCCACCGCGTCGAGGCCCGTGGCCTCGACCAGCGCGCCGAGCTCGCGCTCGACCGCGGCCTCCGTGTGCCACGGCACGTCGGCCGGGGTCTGCTCCAGCAACGCCCGCGCGGCCGCGTCGAGCTCGGCCGCGGCGCGCCCCGCCGCGACGGACCGGCGGGCGCACACCTCCTCGAGCAGGTCGTAGACCCGGTCGACGCCCTCGCCCGTGCGCGCCGAGACGCCCTGGACCCACACGCCCTCGAGCCCGTCGTCGCGCAGCAGCCGCGCCAGGTCCTCCTCGAGGTTCTCGCGCTGCCCCGCCGGGACGGTGTCGACCTGGTTGAGCACCACGACCATCGACGACTCGCTGCCGACCTGCTCCCGCAGGTAGCCCGAGTGCAGCGCGTCGTCCGCGTACTTCTGCGGGTCCACGACCCACACGAGCAGGTCGACCATGGGCAGCACCCGGTCGACGACCTCGCGGTGCGCGGGCTCGACCGAGTCGTGGTCGGGCAGGTCGAGCAGCACCAGGCCGCTGAGGTCCCCGTGCACCGACCCGTCGAGCTCGCCGCTCTGGACGATGCGGCGCTCGCGGTCGACGCCGATCCAGTCGAGGAGCGCGTCGGCGCCCGCCGACCAGGAGCACGCGGTGACGCGCGCCGTCGTCGGACGCTTGACCCCGACGTCGGCGAACGACAGGCGCGTGAGCCGGTTGAACAGGCTCGACTTGCCCGACCCCGTGCCCCCCGCGAGCGCCACGACCGTGTGGTCGACGCCGAGCGCGAGCCGCTGGCGGACCCCCTCGACCGCCGCCTCGACGCGGCGGCGCGTGGCGTCGTCGAGCCGCGGGCCCGCGATCCGCAGCGCCTCGGCGAGGTCCTCGGTGCGGGCGCGCAGCGTCGCGTCGTGCGACGTCGTCATGTCATCCTCCTGAGCTCGGCGAGCCGGACGCGCAGCCCGGAGGCCGCGTCGTCGGTGAGGTCGGGAGCGGCGAGCCGGTCGAGCACGGCCTGCACCTCGGCCTGCACGACGGCGGCGGCCCGGTCGGCGAGGTCCTCGCGCAGGACGGCGGTCGGCTCGTCGGCCGCGGCCCCCAGGACGCGCTCGAGCAGGCGTGCGGCGTCGTCGGAGCCGGCCGCCGCGGCGAGCAGCAGCGTGCCGAGCCCGCGCCGGTCGAACGCCTTGGCGGCCGCCTCGGCACGCTCGCGCGTGTCCCCGGCGGCCAGCAGGTCGGCGACGACGGCGTCCGCGCGCTCGTCCCACGCCCGCACCGTCGCCGGGACCGACTCCTCGCGGGCCGCGGCGCGCGCCGCGGCGTCGGGCGCGACCGCGGCCCCGCCCGGCGGCGCCCCGCGGCCGACGAGCACGGCCCGCAGCCGCTCCTCGACGCGCGCGCCGGACGCGACGAGCGTGCGGGTCGCGGCCCCGGTGACCTCCTCGCGCAGCCCCTCGAGCGCGGCGCCGCGTGCGCGCCCGGCGCGCCGCGTGCTGCGCGCCCGGTCGCCCTTGACCTTGACCCGGTCCACGCGCGCCGTGCCCGACAGCTCGCGCCACCGGGCCTCGACCGACGCGCCCGCGACGACGCCCGCCGCGACCGCGTCCCGCGCGAGCTTCTCCGCCCCGGGCAGCTCGTGCTCGACCGTGCGCCGCAGCACGGCGGCGGCCTCGCCCTGCGTCTCGACCGCGTCCGCGAGCGACGTGACCCACGCGGGCAGCGCGCCGAGCGCCCCCTTGAGCGTGCGCACGATGACCGCGCGCGACCGGTCCGGCCCCGCGAGCATCGACAGCCAGCGACGCACCGGGGCCACGACGACCGGGTCGAGCAGCCCCTCGTGCGGGCCGACGTCAGGCACGACGAACAGCGGGACGTCGGTCATGCCGTGGTCGCGCAACCGCTGCAGCAGGTCGCCGCGCACGGTCGTGAGCGTCTCCTTCGGGACGCGGTTGAGCACCATCGCGACGGCGGCGCCGCGCTCGGTCGCGCGCTCGAGCGCCTGCCAGGGCAGGGCGTCGCCGTAGCGGGCGGCCGTCGTGACGAACAGCCACAGGTCGGCGGCCTCGAGCAGCTGCTGGGCCGTCGAGCGGTTCTGCTGCAGGAAGGAGTCGAGGTCGGGCGCGTCGAGCAGCGCGGTCCCGCGCGGCACGCCCGGGTGGTGCACCACGCGCGACAACCGGGTGACCGGCCCCTCGGCGATCACGTCGACGTCCGCCGGGTTGAACGCCAGCACGGGCTCGCGCGTCGTCGGGCGCAGCACGCCGGCCTCGGAGATCTCCTCGCCGAGCAATGAGTTGTACAACGTGGACTTGCCGGCGCCGGTCGAGCCCGCGACGACCACGACGGCGGGCGACGACAGCTCCTTGAGGCGCGGCAGCAGGTGCTCGTCGAGCTGGGCCAGCAGCCGGTCGCGCGACGCCTCGGCCTCGGCCGCCCCGTCGACGGGCAGGGGGAGCCGCACCTCGGCGACGTCGCGGCGCAAGTCGCGGGCGACGTCGTACACGGTCTGGCCGAGCTCGGCCGCGGCGTCGGGCCGGCTGCCGGCGCGGCGCGCGGCGCGTGTTCCCTCCGGTCCTGTCACGGGGCTCATCCTTGCCTGTGGTCGGGGCCGTGCCAAACGCGCGCGCCGGTCGACGTCAGGCCGGTCCGCTGCCGTCGGCCTTGCGGCCCGTCTCGCGCTCCCAGGCGTCGAGCTGCTGGGTGAGCGCGCGGGCGAGCTCGAACACCTGCTGCGGCGGGATCCGCACGCGGCTGGCGACGCGCACGGGCAGCGCGTGGCCCGTCTGCTCCCCGGTCTCGCGGTCGACGAGCGGCTTGGCGGGCGACTTCGCGGTGACGAAGTCGATGACGAACGAGGTCGACGTGTGCCAGACCGACGCGAAGTCGGCCGGCACCCCGACCTCCTGGTCGCTCGGCAGCTCGACCTGGAGCTTGAGCTCGGGGCGCGCCATGACGGTCCTCTCGTCGGGAACGGGCTGCGACGACCGTACCGCGGCGCCGCCCCCGGCCGCCGGACGACGTGGTGCCCCCGGCAGGACTCGAACCTGCAACCTACGGATTAGAAGGCCGGTGCTCTATCCATTGAGCTACGGAGGCGCCCTGCCATGGTAGCGCCGGTGTCCGGTTCGTCCGTGCGCCCGGGCCGTGCTCCCGACGCCGTGCGCCCGGGGGTGTTCATGGTGTACCCCGGGCCTTCACCCGCCCGTGGGCGCACAAAAAGCCGTGCGCACGCTCCCTCGTGGTTGCAAGACTCTCCACTGCACCGCGGTGACGTCCGTCCGGCCCGACGCCGGGCGGTGGTTGGGCCCCTTGGCCAGGGTCCGGAGAACCACGTCACGAAGGAACCAGCACCATGCACCCCATCGAGGTCCTCGAGCTGTCGAGGACGATCCATCGCGAACGCCTCGCCGAGGCCGAGCAGATCCGCTCCTACCGTCGGCTTCGGCAGGAGCACCGCACCCAGCCGCACGGCGTCCGGCACCGCACCCGCCGCCCCGTCGGCGCCTGGCTGCACGCCTGGAAGACCGCATGAGGTCTGCAGGACCCGCCGCACCCCCGGGACGATCCCGGACGCGAGCGGGGCACGACGAGACGAGGGCCCCGGGGCCCGGACCCGACCTCCACAGGTCGGCCGGAAACCCCGGGGCCCTCGCCGTGCGGCCGTAGGCTGGCCCCCGTGAGCCCCGCGAACCCCAACGACCGCATCGTGTGGATCGACTGCGAGATGACCGGCCTGGACGTGCGCGCCGACGCGCTCGTCGAGGTCGCCGCCGTCGTCACGGACTCCGAGCTGACCGTGCTCGGCGACGGCGTCGACGTCGTCATCGCCCCGCCCGCCGACGCGCTCGAGCAGATGAGCGACTTCGTGCGCGAGATGCACACCGCGTCGGGCCTCATCACCGAGCTGCCCTCGGGCGTCACGCTCGCCGAGGCCGAGAAGACGGTGCTCGACTACGTGCGCGAGTGGGTGCCCGAGCCGCGCCGGGCCCCGCTCGCCGGCAACTCGGTGGGCACCGACAAGATGTTCCTCGACCGCGACATGCCCGAGTTGGTGAACCACCTCCACTACCGGATCGTCGACGTGTCGTCGATCAAGGAGCTCGCGCGCCGCTGGTACCCGCGCGTGTACTTCGCGTCGCCCAAGAAGGAGGGCGGGCACCGCGCTCTCGCCGACATCCTGGAGAGCATCGACGAGCTGCGGTACTACCGGGAGGCGCTGTTCGTGCCGCAGCCCGGGCCCGACTCGGCGACCGCTCGCGCCGTCGCCGCGCGCGTCGCCGAGACCTCCGTCACGCGGCGGCCCTCGGTGTCCTGACCGCCCTGTCGAGCATGTACACTTTTCGACGGCCGGTGCGCACGCGCCCCGTGCCATGGTGGCTATAGCTCAGTCGGTAGAGCGCCTGGTTGTGGTCCAGGAGGTCGCCGGTTCAAGCCCGGTTAGCCACCCCACCACGAAGGCCCCGCCCGGACGTCGTCCGTGCGGGGCCTTCGCCGTCCCGGGTGCTCGGGCCCGTCAGAGGCGGGCGACGATCGCGTCCGCGAACGCGTCGAGCGTCTTCGCGTCGCCGGAGTACTGCATCCACAGCGAGGGCTCGGTGAGCTCGAGCTCGATGACGAGCGGCGTGCCGTCGTCCTGGGTCACGAGGTCGACCCGCGCGTAGAGGAACGGCTCGTCGCGGCCGAGCTCGGCGCGAGCGACGTCGAGCGCCCGCGTGGCGACGTCGAGCTGCGCCTCGCCCGGCTCGACGGCGGACATCTTCTCCTCGGTGTACAGGCCCGCGGTCTTGCGGGGACCGGTGAGGAGCGCGTTCTTGCGGGCCGCGTGCCGGAACTCGCCGTCGACGTAGACGAGGCAGGTCTCCCCCGCGGTGTCGACCGAGGTCACGTACGGCTGGATCATGACGGCGCGGCCGGCGTCGAGCAGCTCCATGGCGTGCTGGATGGCGAGGCCGCGCGACTGGGCGCTCACCGGCTGGTAGCGGCCGGTGTCCTTGGCGCCCGCGCTCACGACGGGCTTGACGACGAAGTCGCCGAACGCGGGCATGCGCGTGTGCACCGCGCGCTTCGAGAAGTGCCGCTCGGGGTCGAGCCAGATGGTCGGGATCACGGGGATCCCCGCGCGCTCGAGCACCCGCAGGTAGCCCTTGTCGGTGTTCCACCGCAGGACGTCGGCCGGGTTCTCGACGCGCGGCAGGCTCTCGGCCCAGCGGACGAACTCGTCGCGCCGCGGCGAGTAGTCCCACGTCGAGCGCACAACCACCAGGTCGTACGCCGACCAGTCCACGGCCGGGTCGTCCCAGACGACCGGCTCGGCGGTCACGCCGCGGTCGGCCAGGGCGCCCAGGAGCGGACGGTCGTCGACGTACAGGTCGGGAAAGACGGAGCAGGTGGCGAGTCCGACTCGCCTCGTCGTCGTGGTCACGCACCGAGCCTATCCGCGGCGCCCTGCGCCGTCGGGTCGGGCGCCGCGGAGCCGGGCGCCGCCGCGTCCGCGGCCCGGCGCAGGCCCGCGAGGATCCCGTCGGCCGCGAGCGCCGCCTGCCCCCGCACGAGCGCGATCCCCGCGCCGTCGAGCCACTCGACCTGGCTCGCGTCGTCCCAGTCGTGCGTGACCTCGTCGCGCCACGCGAGGACGGCGTCCGGGCCGAGCGGCCCCGGGTCGCCGACGCCCGGCACCCCGCGCGCGGACGACCGCGCCCCGCGGCCATCGTGACCCGCGAGCGCCCGGAGCGCAGTCCGACGTCGTGGCCGGTCAGGACGGGCGGACGTACTCCAGGTCGGTCACCTCGCGCCCGGCCTCGCGGCCCTTGCGCTCGAAGCTCGTGAGCACGCGGCCCTCGAAGCGCGGCGCCACCCCGCCCCGACCGTGCGCGTTGACCAGGTCCTCGCACGCGTCGAGGACCTGAAGCATGTGCGCGGCGTACTCGGCCCAGTCGGTCGCGAGCCGCAGCACCCCGCCGGGACGCAGCACGCGGGCGACCTGCGTCGCGAACGACGGCCGCACCAGGCGGCGCTTGTGGTGCCGCGACTTGTGCCATGGGTCGGGGAAGAAGACCCACACCTCGTCGGCGCTCGCCGGGGGCAGCGCGGTCTCGAGCAGCTCGGCCGCGTTGACCTGCAGCAGCCGCAGGTTGTCGAGGCCCCGGCGCTCGCGGCACCGCTCGGCGCGCACGATCGTCTGGGCCAGGCCGGGCGTGTACACCTCGACGGCGAGGTGGTCGCGCTCGGGGTGCGCGTCGGCCGCGGCGACGATCGCCTCGCCCTGCCCGGAGCCGATCTCGACGACGAGCGGCGCGCACCGCCCGAACACCGCCTCGGCGTCGAACCGCCACGCCGGGTCGACCGACGTCGCGGCGAGCGCGCGCGGCACCTCGACGAGGTAGCGGTCGCGCTTGGTGTCCCAGGCCTTCTGCTGGCTCTTGGTCAGCCGCGCGCTGCGGCGCACGAAGCTCACCGGCTGCGTGCGGTAGCGGGGGACGGGCGTCTCGGTGGTCAGGGACTCGGGCACCCGTCCAGGGTACGTGGCGGGCGTCGCCACGACTGCGACGCCCGCCACGTAGGGTCTCGCTGCCGCGCGCGCGTGACGGACGCGCCCGGCCCCCGCGGAGGTGAACGCCGCCTCCGCCCGATCGACGGTCGTCACCGCACCACCGACGATGCCGAACCTCGATGAACGACGGCGGTCCCGTGGTCGACGTCTCGGCGAACGGTCGGCGACGCATGACCACGGCCGCAAGGCCACTTCTGTCGGCTCGTGCTCAAAACCTGTGCGATCCATGGACAAAGCCGCCGGTGCCTGCGTACCCTGCCCGCGACCTCGGCAGCGTGGTCGGGGTCCCGGACGAAGGAGTCAGTGATGCCCGCACCGCCTGCTCTCCGCACGACCTCGCTCGCCCTCGCCGGCGCCCTGCTGGCCGCCGGCCTGTCGGTGCCCGCCGTCGCCGCGCCCGCCGACGTGGCGGACCCCGAGGTGATCGGGCCCGTCCCGATCACCTCCGCACCGGGCGACCCGGCGCACGGCTATCCCTTCCTCGCCACGGACTACGACCTCGCCGCGCACGGCTACGTCGAGGAGGAGTTCTTCCTCGACGGCGAGGCGACCCGGTACCGGGCCGACGGCGTCACGGACGCCACCGTGGTGAGCACCGGCCACGAGTACCGCACCCGGATCGTCGTGCGTCGGCCGGTCGACCCGGCGGCCTTCAACGGCACGGTGATCGCCGAGTGGTACAACGTCTCCAACCAGTGGGACCAGGAGGTCGACTGGTTCCAGACGCACGAGCACCTCGTCCGCAACGGCTACGCCTGGGTCGGCGTCTCGGCGCAGCGCGCGGGCGTGCACTCGGCGACCGGCCTGCGCGCGTGGAGCCCCGCGCGGTACGGCTCCCTCGACCTCACCGACGGCGGCGCCGTGACCGACGACACGCTGTCCTGGGACGTGTTCAGCCAGGCCGTCAAGGCGGTCCGGGCGCCTGCGGGCGTCGCGCCGCTCGGACCGCTCGAGGCCGAGCGCGTCGTCGCGACGGGGCACTCCCAGTCCGCGTCACGCCTGTGGTCGTACGTCAACTCGGTCGACCCGCTCGCGGGCGTCGTCGACGCGGTCGTCCTGCACGGCGGCGGACGGGCGATCCGCGACGACCTCGACACACCGGTGTTCAAGCTCAACAGCGAGACCGACGTCGCGATCAACCTCCTCGGCGCGGCCGAGCGCCAGCCCGACACCGACCGCCTGCGCACGTGGGAGGTCGCGGGGGCGTCGCACGGCGACTGGAAGCTCATCACGGACTACGGCCGGCTGCGCCTGCGCGACGTCGGGTCGGCACCGGGCGGCTACCCGGGCACGCCGCAGACGTGCGAGCAGCCGTCCGGCTCGCGCGTGCCGCAGCACATGGTCCAGGCCACCGTGTACGACCACGTCGCCGCCTGGGTCGCCGACGGGACCGCGCCGCCGTCGGCCCCGCTGCTCGAGCTCGCCGGCGCCCCCGGGGACGTCGCCCGCGACGAGCGCGGCCTGGGCGTGGGCGGCATCCGTCTCGCCCAGCAGGAGGTGCCGACCCGGCTCAACTCGGGACTCAACGCCGGTCCCGGGTTCTGCTTCCTCGACGGCGCGTCGACGCCCGTCGACGACGCGACCCTCGCGACCTGGTACCCGGACGCGCGCGAGCATGCCGACGCCGTCGTCGCGGCGACGCGCGCGGCGCACGAGGCGGGGCACCTGCACGACGACTTCGCGGCCGACCCGGCCTGGTACACCGACGTGGTCGAGCTCGTCGGCGACCGGGTCGACGCCGGACGCGTCGACGCGCGCGTCGGCGCCCGCATCCAGGACCGCATGGAGCGGGCTCTCGTCGCCGCGGACGCCGGCGACTGGCAGGCGGCCGACCGGTGGGTCCACCAGGCGCAGGTGTTCGCCGAGCGTCAGGTGGGCGACCCGCTCGCGGCGGCGAGCATCGTCCGTGCGACGACGGCGGTGCGGGGCGTGCTCGAGCTCGCCGTCAGCGGGTGAGCTCGATGAGCGCGAGGAGCGCGCGGCCGTAGGCCTCGGCGGGCTCCGGGTCGGCGAAGACCCGGGGCTCGCCGAGCAGCTCGACCTCGACCTCGTACCCGTCGGCGGTGCGGCGCAGCGCCCGGAACGTCGAGCGCAGCAGCGTGCGCAGCTGGTCCTCGCGCGGCAGCCACAGCGCGTCCTCGATCGCGACCGAGTCGAGCGCCCACTCGGTCGTGCCGTTGAAGCCGAGGATCGTGCCCGTCGGGAAGTCGTGCGCCTCGATCGTCATGGTGCTCACGGTGAAGACGTCGCCCGCGAGCTCAGGGGCCTCGAGGATGCGGAACTGGTCGCCGTCGGCGGGCTTCCACACCAGGCCTGCGTCGCGGAGCGTGGTGGCGAGCTCGGTGGAGATCATCGGTCCATTCTCGGGGAACGACGAAGCCCTCGCCGGATCACCGACGAGGGCTCGCTGTGCGCCATCAGGGACTCGAACCCCGAACCCGCTGATTAAGAGTCAGCTGCTCTGCCAATTGAGCTAATGGCGCGCCGGGCGATGACGCCCGCTCGCGACGAGGCCCGGCCGGGAGGATGCCCGGCGAGGCCTCGTGCTGGTGCGCCATCAGGGACTCGAACCCCGAACCCGCTGATTAAGAGTCAGCTGCTCTGCCAATTGAGCTAATGGCGCGCAACGGAGAGCAACACTACCAGCCGAGCGCCGTCGTCCGGAAACCCGATCCACCCGGCAGGCCTGTGACCTGCACGACAACCGTGGGACGCCGGGTTAGCGGAACGCGGCGTGCCCCGTGAGGTGCCGGCCGAGCACCAGCGTGTGCACCTCGTCGGTGCCCTCGTAGGTGCGCACGGACTCGAGGTTCGCGGCGTGCCGCATCGGTGAGTGCTCGAGCGTCACGCCGTTGCCGCCGAGGATCGTGCGCGCGGTCCGCGCGACGTCGAGCGCCGCCCGCACGTTGCTCAGCTTGCCGGCCGAGACCTGGTGCGGCTCGAGGCGTCCGGCATCCTTGAGGCGGCCGAGGTGCAGCGCGAGCAGCTGCGCGCGGCTCACCTCGAGCGCCATCTCGACGAGCTTGGCCTGCGTGAGCTGGAACGCGGCGAGCGGGCGTCCGAACTGCTCGCGCTGCTGCGCGTACGCGAGCGCGACCTCGAGGCAGTCGCGCGCCGCGCCGGCCGCGCCCCACGCGATGCCGTACCGGGCCTCGTCGAGGCACGCGAACGGTCCGCGCAGCCCAGGGTTGTGCGGCAGGATCGCGTCCGCGGGCACGCGCACGCCGTCGAGCGCGACGTCGCACTGGACCGACGCGCGCAGCGAGAGCTTGGGCTCGATCGGCGTCGCGCGGAAGCCGGGCGTCGACGTCGGCACGAGGAACCCGCGGACGCGCTCGCGCCCGTCCCCCGCGTCGTCCTCCGTGACCTTGGCCCAGACGACCGCGACGTCGGCGACCGAGGCGAGCCCGATCCAGCGCTTGGCGCCGTCGATGACCCAGGTGTCGCCGTCGCGCACCGCGCGCGTGCGCATGCCCGCCGGGTCCGAGCCCGCCGTGGGCTCGGTGAGGGCGAAGCAGCCGATCGCCTCGCCCGTCGCCATGCGCGGCAGCCAGTGCTGCTTCTGCTCCTCCGACCCGTGCTTGGCGATCGCCGACATCGCGAGCGAGCCCTGGACCGAGACGAACGTGCGGATCCCCGAGTCGGCGGCCTCGACCTCCGCCATCGCGAGGCCGTACTCGACCGCGGAGCGGCCGGCGCAGCCGTAGCCCTCGAGGTGCATGCCGAGCAGCCCGGCCTCGCCGAGCACAGGCACGAGCTCGCGCGGGAAGACGGCGTCGGCGAACCAGCGCGCCACGTGCGGGCGGACGTGGGCGTCCACGAGCGCCCGGACGCGGTCGCGCGTCGCGCGCTCGTCGTCGGACAGCTGGGCGTCGAGCGCGAGCAGGTCGGTCGGGTCGGTGCGGGTGGCCTCGTCGCCGGTCATGCGCTCAAAGGTAGAGGCCCGTGGCCTGGGCGTCCTCCTCCGCCTCGGCGACGCCGTGGACGTCGCGCTCGCGCAGGAGCACGTAGTCGGTGCCGCCGAGGTCGACCTCGGCGCGATCCTCGGGGTCGAACAGCACCCGGTCGCCCACCGCCACCTGGCGCACGTGCTCGCCCTTGGCCACGACGACCGCCCAGGCGAGGCGCTTGGGCCCCGCGGCCGTCGCGGGGATCACGAGCCCGGCCGACGACTGTCGCTCGGAAGAGTCCACCTCGGGCTGCACGAGCAGGCGGTCGTGGAGCATGCGGACGGGCAGAGGCTTGCTGGCGGCGCCGGCGGACGCCGAGGCCGCGCGGGATGCTGCGGAAGTCACCCCCCAACGCTAGACGACCCGCGAGGCTAGGCTCGACGCCGTCCCCACCGACCGTCCGCACAGGAGCGCCCGTGACCCGTCTCGCCGTCGGCGACACCGCCCCCGACTTCACCCTGCCCGCCGTCGTGCCCGACGGCGACGGCCGCGCCGCCGGAGAGTTCTCGCTCGCCGCGGCGCTCGCCGAGCCCGGCCGCGCCGGCGTCGTCGTGTACTTCTACCCGGCCGCCATGACGCCCGGCTGCACCACCGAGGCCTGCGACTTCCGCGACTCGCTCGCGTCGCTGCAGGCCGCGGGCTACGCCGTCGTCGGCGTCTCCCCCGACGACCTCGACGCGCTCCAGAAGTTCTCCGAGCGCGACGCGCTGACCTTCCCGCTCGCGGCCGACACCGAGCACGAGGTGCTCGAGGCGTACGGCGCGTGGGGCGAGAAGAAGAACTACGGCAAGACGTACGTCGGCGTGATCCGCTCTACCGTCGTCGTGGGCGCCGACGGGAAGGTCGCCGTCGCACAGTACAACGTCAAGGCCACGGGCCACGTCGCCCGCCTGCGCAAGACCCTCGGCCTCGACTGAGACAGCGCTGTGGGCGTGATTTCTGGCCCGGATCGTCCGGTTGATCCGGACTTTCGAGGCCAGAAATCACGCCCACAACGTGGAACTAGACTTCGACTGCGCGCGAGTGGCGAAATCAGGTAGACGCGCCGGATTTAGGTTTCGGTGTCTTCGGACGTGCGGGTTCGAGTCCCGCCTCGCGCACTCAGCTCCGCGGCGCGCCGTTGCCGGCGGCGGCGATCTGCTGACGGACGTCGTCCATGTCGAGGCCCTTGACGGCCTCGACCAGCTGCTCGAGGGCGGGCCCGGGCAGCGCGCCGGCCTGGTTGAACACCATGATGCCCTCGCGGAACGCCATGAGCGTCGGGATGGCGGTGATGCCCGCGGCGGCGGCGATCTGCTGCTGCGCCTCGGTGTCGAGCTTGGCGTGCACGACGTCGGGGTGCTTCTCGCTCGAGGCCTCGAAGACGGGGGCGAACATGCGGCACGGGCCGCACCACTCCGCCCAGAAGTCGACGAGGACGATGTCGTTGTCCTTGACGGTCTGCTCGAAGGTCGCGTCGGTGAGCTCGACGGTGGCCATGGATGGGGTCCTTTCGACGATGTCCTCATCGGTGCAGCGCCGCCGTCGTGCCCGATATTCCCTGCCCCCGGGCGACGGCAGCGGCCCGGAGGCGCCCCGGAGGGGTTCCGCGTGGTAGGAACGAGGGCGTGACCGATACCGCCGAGTTCCCGCCCGACGACGAGTTCTACCAGCGGGACCCCGACCCGGCCGGGTGGCTGACGCCCGAGGACCTCGCGGCCGTGCGCGCCCAGCTGCCGCTGCTGTACGTGGACGCGGTGCCCGTGCGGGTCGACGACTCGGGCGACGTGGTCGCCGTCGGGCTGCTGCTGCGCGTGAACAGCATGGGCACCATGACGCGCGCGCTCGTCTCGGGCCGCGTGCTCTACCACGAGCGGGTGCGCGACGCGCTGCTGCGCCACATCGAGAAGGACCTGGGCCCCGTGGCGCTCCCCCGTGTGCCCGCGTCGCCCCAGCCGTTCACGGTCGCCGAGTACTTCCCGACGCCCGGGATCACGCCGTTCCACGACCCGCGCCAGCACGCGGTCTCGCTCGCCTACGTCGTGCCCGTCGCGGGCGACTGCCGGCCGCAGCAGGACGCGCTCGACCTCGCGTGGCTCACGCCCGAGGAGGCGTGCAGCGACACCGTGCAGGCGGAGATGGTCAACGGCCAGGGCGCGCTCGTGCGTCAGGCCATGGCGTGGGTGGGCCGCCTGGGCTGACGCTACCTCGGCGGGGCGCGCGCTACCTCGGCGGATCGCGCGCTACCTCGGCGAGAGGTCGAGCACGGGCCAGTCGGCCAGGTCGGCGCGCATGCGCCGGTCGTGCGTCGCGACGACGACGGCGGCGGGCGTCACCTGCAGCGCGCGGGTGAGCTCGTCGACGAGGTCGATCGACAGGTGGTTGGTCGGCTCGTCGAGCAGCAGCAGGTGCGGGGCGTGCAGCAGCGCGCGGGCGAGCTCGAACCGTCGTCGCTGCCCGGCGGACAGCTCGGCGAGCGGCCGCTCGAGGTCCTCCTCGGAGAGCAGCCCGAGCGCCGCGACCGGCACGAGGTGCTCGGGGTCGAGCTCGCCGCGGCCGAGCAGCGCGAGCGCCTCGGCCGCGTACGCGTCGAACCCAGACCGCGTGCGGGACTCTGGCCCGACCGGGTCGCCCTCCTGCCCGACGACGCCCACGCGCGCCCCCGCGACGGCCGACCGCACCCCACGGTCGAGCGGCAGCCGGCCCGCGAGCGCCTGGAGGAACGTCGACTTGCCCGTGCCGTTGGGCCCGACGACGAGCAGCCGGCCCGACGGCGGTACCGCGACGCGGGTGCCGGGCAGGTCGAGCCGCACCCCGCCGTCGGGCGCGACGACGCGCGGCGAGCGCAGCTCGACGAGCGGTTCGCCCGGGTCCCAGCCCGGCGACATCGCGGGCAGGTCGGGGAACGCGAGCTCGAGCGGGGGCACGGGCACGTCGACGGCCTCGGCCTCGAGCTTCTGCACGAGCCGGTCGGCCGCCTTGACGTGGATCCGGGCGCGCGTCGCGCGGCGGTGACCCTGCGACCCCTTGGGCGGGCGCCACGCGTCGGACAGCCCCTCGTAGGAGGCGTCGAGCCGTTCGGCGAGCTGCTCGGCCCGCTTGCGCTCGGCCCGGTAGCGCTGCCGCCACCGGTGCAGCGCCTGGTTCTTGGCGAACCGGTAGGACAGGTACCCGGGCTGGCCGTAGAGCACGGGCCGGCCGTCCATCGACGGGTCGAGGTCGTAGATCGCGGTGGCGACGTCGTCGAGCAGCTCGCGGTCGTGCGTGACGAGCACGACGCCGCCGCGCCAGGCGACGAGCTCGCCCGTGAGGAACTCGACGGCCGAGTCGTCGAGGTGGTTGGTCGGCTCGTCGAGCAGCAGCAGGTCGGACCGCTCGGCGAGCCGGCACGCGAGGCGCACCCGGTACCGCTGGCCGACGCTGAGCGAGGCGAGCGTGCGGTCGCGGTCGCGCACGGCGCCGAGACGGGCGAGCGCGACGTCGACCCGGCGGTCGGCGTCCCACGCGGCGAGGTGCTCGACCTTCGCGAGCGTCGCGGTCAGCTCGGCGAGGTCCCCGGTCTCGTGGTCGAACGCGGCGGCCGCGGCCTCGAGCTCCGCGGCGGCGGCCCGCAGCCCGGCGAGGGTGCCGGTGACGAGGTCGCCCACGGTCTGGCCGGGCGCGACCTCGAGCTCCTGCTCGACGAGCGCGACGCTGCCCGAGCGCCGGACCTCGCCCGACGCGGGGACGAGGTCCCCGGCGAGCAGGTGCAGCAGGGTCGACTTGCCCGTGCCGTTCTCCCCCACGACGCCGAGCCGCACGCCGTCGGACACGCGGACGTCGACGTGGCGCAGCACGGGACGGCCGGGGTACGAGAAGGCGAGGTCGGAGGCGACGAGGTGCACCCGCACCACCCTAACGACGCCACGAGCGGACCTCGGCCCACCCCCGGTGCGCGGGGGGGTGGGCCGACGGTCCGCTCGCGGCGGGCGGCTCACTCGGCGGCGGTCACCCGCGCCGCGGGACGCGCCGGGTAGCGGATCTCCTCGACGAGCTCCTGGACGTGCTCCGACGGCGGGCTGGTGAGCTTCGAGACCACGACCGTCACGACGAGGTTGACGATCGCGCCGATCGTGCCGATGCCCTCGGGGCTGATGCCGAGCACGTGCTCGTTGGCCTCGGTGCCGAACACGTCGAGCGTGTAGATCATGTACGACGCCGTGAACAGCAGGCCTGCGATCATGCCCGACGCCGCGCCGACCGCGTTCGCGCGCTTCCAGAAGATCCCCAGGACGAGGATCGGGAAGAACGTCGACGCCGCGAGGCCGAACGCGAACGCGACCACCTGGGCGACGTACGCGGGCGGGTTGATGCCGCCGTAGATGGCCACGAGGACCGCGAGGCCCATGGCGATGCGGCCGACCATGAGGCGCTGGCTCTCGGACGCCTCCTTCTTGACGACCCGGAAGTACAGGTCGTGCGAGACGGACGACGAGATGACGAGCAGCAGGCCCGCCGCGGTCGACATCGCTGCCGCCAGGCCGCCCGCCGCGACCAGGCCGACGATCGGCGCGGGCAGGCCCGCGATCTCGGGCGCCGCGAGGACGAGGATGTCGTTGTTGACGACGAGGTCCGCGCCGGCCTCGGGGTCGTTGCTCAGCGAGCCGATCGTCGTGGCTCCCTCCGCGACCGTGACCAGGCCCGTCGCCGCCCAGTTCTGCACCCAGGACGGCAGCGCGTCCGCGGCGACACCCTGGACGCCCTGCATGAGGTTGAGCTTGGTGAACGCGCCGACGGCCGGGGCCGTGGTGTAGAGCAGGGCGATGAACAGCAGCGCCCAGAAGGCGGAGAAGCGTGCGCCGCGCACCGACCGCGTCGTGTAGAAGCGGATGATGACGTGCGGCAGGCCCGCGGTGCCGATCATGAGCGACATCGTCACGAGGAAGACGTCGAGCTGCGGGCGGGCCGTGAACGCCTGGGTGTAGGCGTCGAGGCCGAACTGCACGCTGAGCGCGTCGAGCTCGGCCAGGATCTGGCCGAAGCTGATCTGCGGGATCGGGATGCCCGTCATCTGCTGCGCGATCGCGACCGCGGGGATGAGGTAGGCGATGATCATGACGGTGTACTGGGCCACCTGGGTCCACGTGATGCCCTTCATGCCGCCGAGCACCGCGTACAGGAAGATGACGCACGCCGCGACGATGACGCCGCCGGTGATCTCGAGGTTGAGGAACCGGCTGAAGACGATGCCGCCGCCGCGCATCTGGCCGACCACGTAGGTGAAGGACACGATGATCGCCGCGACCGCCGCGATGAGGCGGACGTACTCGGCGTAGCGGTCGCCGACGAACTCCGGGACGGTGAACTTGCCCCACTTGCGCAGGTAGGGGGCCAGGAGCAGGGCGAGCAGCACGTAGCCGCCGGTCCAGCCCATGAGGTAGATGGAGCCGTCCGAGCCGAGGAAGGCGATGAGGCCCGCCATCGAGATGAACGACGCGGCCGACATCCAGTCGGCGGCGACGGCGGCGCCGTTGGCGATCGGCGGGATGCCCTGGCCCGCGACGTAGAAGCCGGCCGTCTCCTTCACGCGGCTGCGCCACGCGATGTACAGGTAGATGCCGAACGAGACGGCGACGAAGACCAGCGCCCAGGTCTGGATCTCGCTCACAGCCGGTTCCCCTCCCCGTCACGCTCGGAGACGCCGAACTCGTCGTCGAGCTTGTCCATGCGCAGCGCGTACACGCCGACGAGGATGACGAACGTGTAGATCGAGCCCTGCTGCGCGAACCACAGCCCCAGCGGGAAGCCGAGGATCACGACGCCGTTGAGCGGCTCGATCAGCAGCACGCCGCACACGAACGAGACGACGAACCAGATGCTCAGCAGCACCACCATGAGCCGCAGGTTCTTGCGCCAGTACTCCCGGCGCCACCCGTCGACCCGATCGTGACCCGGCGGCCCGCCGGGTGCGCTCCCACGCGCGGTGTCGGTCATGTCCGGACGCTCCCTTCGTCGCGTTCCGTCCCGGGCCTCCTCGCCCGGGACGCGTCCAGGCCTGCTCAGGCGGAGCCAACCGGACCTGTGACCTGCGACACAAGACCTTGTCGACCGACGGCGGGTCTCCTCCCGCGAGCGGTCGCGGCGGCCCGGCGACCGGTGGTGACGCGGGCGACGAACCGTTCGCGGGCGCCGGACGACCGTTGGCGGGACCGCTCCGACCGCTCACGGGATCGGCGTCCCCGCGGGCCGGCCGCGCGCCTAGCATCGCCCCATGGCCTCGACGACGAGCGCGACCGCACCGACCGCCCGCAGGCGCGTGCTGCACCCGGGCAGCGTCGGGATGCTCGTGGGCGGGCTCATGACGGTGGTCGGCTCGCTCCTGCCCTGGGTCGTGGTGCTCGGGGTGACCCTCTACGGCACGGGCGGCGGCGGGCTGTGGACCCTGTGCGCGGGGTTCGTCGCGATCGCCGGCGCCCTCGTCCCCCGCCGCTGGTCCGCCGTGGCGCACTGCGCCGTCGCGGGCGGGGCCACGGCGTTCATCGCCGGCTGGCAGCTCGTGCGCATCGTGGACCTCAGCGCGTCCTCGGGCGCGTGGGGGCAGGTCCTGCCCAGCATGGGCCTGGTCATGGTGGCCGGCGGCGCCGTCGTGCTGCTGCGCACGGGCGTGCGCGTCTGGCGCACGCCCGCGGTCGCGCCGTAGGACGCCGCCGCGCGGACGTGGCGCTCCGCCGGACGCCTCCGTAGGGTGCACGCCATGGATGACGGCGTCGACGGCCGGGACACCCCCGCGGAGGTGGACGCGACCTTCCGCACCCTGCGCCGGGTCGCGGTCGGCTACTTCGTCGTGTTCCTCGTCGCGATCGTCGGGTTCCCGCTGCTCGCGATCACGCTCGACTGGTGGTCGGGCAGCCGGCTCGTCGGCGGGATGAGCCCCGGCTTCCTCATGGCGGCGTTCGGCCTCTACGCGTTCTTCGCGCTCATCGGGGTCGCCGCCGCGAGCCTGTCGAGCGCCGTCGAGGCCCGCATGCTCGGCGGCCCCGACGAGCCGGGCGGCGACCTGCTCGCCGACGGCACCGACGACGAGGGCGGGCCGCGGTGAACGTCCCGAGCACGATCGTCCTGGCCGTGGTCCTCGCGCTCGTCGCGGCCGCGGCGATCACGATGCGCCCGCGCGGCACGTCGACGGTCGACTTCTACCTCGCCGGCCAGCGCGTCGGGGTGGTGACCAACGCGTGGGCCATCTGCGGGGACTACTTCTCGGCCGCGTCGTTCCTCGGCGTCGCCGCGGCGGTCTACGTCTCGGGGCTCGACGGCGCCTGGTACGCCGTCGGCTTCGCGGCCGGGTTCGTGCCCGTGCTGCTCTTCCTCGCCGCTCCCCTGCGCCGGTTCGGCGAGTTCTCGATCCCCGACTTCCTCGGACGGCGGCTCGGCTCCGAGCGCGTGCGGCTCGTCGCGGTCGGCGTGGTCCAGCTCGTCATCCTGTCGTACCTCGTGCCGCAGGCGGTCGGCAGCGGCATCACGTGGGAGCTCCTCGTGGGCCAGGGCGTCGCGGGCCTGTCGCCGTACGCGACCGGGATCCTCGTCTCCACCACGGTCGTCGCCGGCCTCGTCGCGTTCGGCGGCATGCGCGGCACCACCTGGACGCAGGCGGTGCAGTTCCTGCTCCTGCTCGCGGCGCTCGTGTGGCTCGCCGGGGTCGTGCTCGGCGAGGGCTTCCGGTACGGCGACGCCGTCGCGAACCTCTCCGAGGCGCCGCTGGTCAACCCGGTGCTGGACGACGGCCGCGGGGAGCTCGTCACCGAGGAGAACCAGATCCACCCGGGCGAGCCCGCGTCGTTCGGCGAGCCGGGCGCGCGGTACGGCGGCGTGGGCCAGTTCGCGCTCATCGTCACGCTCGCTCTGGGCACCGCCGGCCTGCCGCACGTCATGAACCGCTACTTCACGAGCCCCACGGGCACCGCGGCCCGCACCACGACCGTGTGGGTCCTCGGGCTCGCCGGCCTCTTCTACGCCCTCGCGGTCATGCTCGGCACGGCCGCCCGCGAGCTCATCCCCGGCGCGGTCGCCGACCACGCCTGGCTGCGGGAGCTCACCGTCGACGGCGTGCTCCGCGTCCCCGAGCACGCCCTGCCCGTGCTCGGGCGGATCTACGGCGGCGACGCCGGCCTCGGCATCGTCGCCGCGGGCGCGCTCATCGCCGTCATGTCGACCATCGCGGGCCTGCTGCTCGCCTCGGCGGCCTCCTGGGGGCACGACGTCTACGAACGGCACATCAACCCCCGCGCGACCCAGCGGCAGGCGGTCTACGCGGGCCGCCTGACGACGCTCGTCGCGGCGTGCGCCGCCGCCGCCGTCGCGCTGGCCGTGCGACCCGAGTCGTTCAGCTCGATCACGCCGTCGATCGTCGCCACCATGGTCACGTGGGCCTTCGCGGTGGCCGGCTCGGCGCTCACCCCCGTCTTCGTGCTCGCCGTCTGGTGGCGCGGCACGACGGCCGCGGGTGCGGTCGCGGGGATGGTCACCGGGACGGCGCTCGCGGTCACGATGTTCGTCACGGGCACCCTGGCCGAGCTCCCGCTCGTGGGCGAGGTGCTCGCGACGCCGACGATCCTCGCGGCCCCCGCCGCGGGCGCGGTCACGGTGCTCGTCTCGCGGCGCACGCGCGTGCCCGACGACGTCGAGCGCTCGTGGCTGATCATGCACGGCACCGCGGCCGACCGGCATGCCGAGCGGCTCGCCCGGCTCACGGTCGCCGAGGGCCGGCGGAGCGGCGGAGGGGGGCGGCGCGGTGCGAGGCGGTAGCTGGCTGCTCGCGGCGACGCTCGCCGGCGTGTGGGCCGTGGTGCACCTGGTGACGCAGGTGCTCGTCGACCCGCCGCTCGGCGTGCTCGCGACCGTCGCGATCGGCGTCGTGATCTCGACCGCCGTCGTGCTCGGGTACCCGTCGGCGCTGCGCGGACCGCGCGTCGCACGCCTCGGCGCGGGGCGACCGCCCGACCCGCGCGGCGTGCGGTCGGGCCTCGCGATCGCCGACGCGGGCCGCTCGATGCCGCTGCGCTCGGGGCTCACGCCCGACGCGGCGCGGCGCACGGCCGAGCTCATCCGGCCGCTGCTCGGCGGCGACGCGATCGCGATCACCGACACCGAGCAGGTGCTCGCGTTCGTCGGGCCCGGCGCCGACCACCACCGCGTCGGCGGCGCGCTGCAGACCCGGGTGTCCCGGCGCGCGATCGAGAAGGGGCGCACCGTCGTCGTGCACGGGCGCGACGGCATCGGCTGCCCCGAGCCCGGCTGCCCGCTGCAGACCGCGGTCGTCGCGCCGCTCGCGATCGGCGACCGCGTCGTCGGCGCGCTCAAGGTCTACCGGGTGCACGCCGAGCCGGCGCCGCGCGTGCTCGTCGAGGACATGGCGAGCATGCTGTCGCTGCACCTCGAGCTCGCCGAGATGGACCGCGAGCGCCACCTCGCCGCGGACGCGCGGCTCGACGCGCTGCGGGCGCAGATCAACCCGCACTTCCTGTTCAACGTCCTCAACACGATCGCGTCCAAGGCGCGCACCGACCCGGAGGAGGCCCGCCAGCTGCTGCTGCGCCTGTCGGACTTCTTCCGCTACGCGGTGCGCCAGGACGGGCACTTCGCCGAGTTCGCGCAGGAGTACTTCTTCGTGCGCACCTACCTGTCGCTCGAGCAGGCCCGCTACGGCGACCGGCTGCGCGTGCGCTACGACATCGACCCGCAGGTGCTCACCACGCGCGTGCCCGTGCTGACGATCCAGCCGCTCGTCGAGAACGCGGTCAAGCACGGGATCGCCGACAAGGTGTCGGGCGGCACCATCCACCTGCGCGCCCGCGTCGACCCGCTGACCCGCACGACGTCGATCCGGGTGTCCGACGACGGCGTCGGGATGCCGCCCGAGGTGCTCGCCCGGCTCGTCGCGGGCGAACGGCCCGCGGGTGCCGACGAGCGCGCGCGGCACGGCGGCGTCGGGCTGTGGAACATCTCGCAGCGGCTGTCGACGCTGTTCGGCGAGCGGTACTCGCTCGACGTCGAGTCCACCCCCGGGCAGGGCACGACCGTGGACCTGCGGATCCCGCTAAGGTGACGCCGATGCGACCCCGCGCCCTCATCGTCGACGACGAGGCCCCAGCCCGGGCCGAGCTCCGCTACCTCCTCGAGGAGGTCGGCGGCGTGCAGGTCGTGGGCGAGGCGACGAACGGCGAGGAGGCGCTGCTCCTGCTGCGCTCGCTCGACTACGACCTCGTGCTGCTCGACGTGCGCATGCCCGGCGGCTCGGGGCTCGACGTCGCGCGCGCCCTGCGCGACCTGCCGCGCCGCCCGCAGGTCGTCTTCACCACCGCCTACCCCGACCACGCGGTCGACGCGTTCGACCTGGCGGCGGCCGACTACCTGGTCAAGCCGTTCGACGCCGAGCGGCTGCGCCGGGCACTCGAGCGCGCGCTCGCGCACGCCGAGCCAGCGTCGGGCGAGGCGCCGTCGGCGGGCTCACCCGGACCGTGGGACGACGGCCCGGCGCACGTCCCGCCGTCGCCGGCCGACGTCGAGCCCCTCGTGCGCATCCCCGTGACGAAGGACGCGCGCACGGTGCTGGTCGACGGCGCCGCGATCGTCTACGCGAGCGCCGCGCGCGGCTACTCCTACCTCAAGCTCGCCGACGAGCGGCTGCTCGTGACGTTCTCGCTCAACGAGCTCGAGCGCCGGCTGCGCGGGCACTTCTTCCGCACGCACCGCTCCTACCTGGTCAACCTCGACCACGTGCGCGAGCTCGGCCCGGACTTCCAGGGCTCGCTCGTGCTCGTCATGGACGACCGCCAGCGCAGCCGCGTCGAGGTGTCGCGGCGCCACGCGCGCGAGCTGCGGCGGCGGCTCGGGCTCTGAGGCCGCCCGCCGGTCGATAGGCTGACCGCATGACCTCCCCCACCACCCCGGCCGCCGTCGTGCGCGCCGACGGCCGTGCCCCCGACCAGCTGCGCCCCGTGACGATCACGCGCGGGTGGCTCGACTCCGCCGAGGGCTCGGTGCTCGTCGAGTTCGGCCGCACGCGCGTGCTGTGCGCGGCGTCGTTCACCGAGGGCGTGCCGCGCTGGAAGAAGGGCTCGGGCGAGGGCTGGGTCACCGCCGAGTACGCGATGCTGCCGCGCGCCACGAACGAGCGCTCCCAGCGCGAGTCCGTCAAGGGCAGGATCGGCGGGCGCACGCACGAGATCTCGCGGCTCATCGGCCGCTCGCTGCGCGCCGTCGTCGACGTGAGCGCGCTCGGCGAGAACACGATCGTGCTCGACTGCGACGTCCTGCAGGCCGACGGCGGCACGCGCACCGCGGCCATCACGGGCGCCTACGTGGCGCTCGCGGACGCCGTCGCGTGGGGCCGGCGGCACGGCCACGTCACGGGCGGCAAGCAGGTGCTCACCGACTCGGTGGCCGCCGTGAGCGTCGGCATCGTCGACGGCGTGCCGATGCTCGACCTGCCCTACGTCGAGGACGTCCGCGCCGAGACGGACATGAACGTCGTGACGACCGGCTCGGGGGCGTTCGTCGAGGTGCAGGGCACGGCCGAGCACGCGCCCTTCGACCGGGCCGAGCTCGACGCGCTGCTCGACCTCGCCGTCGCGGGCACGACCGAGCTCACGCGCCTGCAGGAGGCCGCGCTCGCGCAGGAGCTCGCCCGGTGACGGTGGCGCCGCGCCCCCGCCTGGTGGTGGCGACGCACAACCGCAAGAAGCTCGTCGAGCTGCTCGCGATCCTGCGCACGCAGCCCGGCCTCGACGCGCTGCCCGACGACGCGATCGCCACGGCGGCAGACCTCGGCGTGCCCGCGCCGGTCGAGGACGGCGTGACGTTCGCGGAGAACGCGCTCATCAAGGCGCGTGCGCTCGCCGCGGCGACGGGGCTGCCCGCCGTCGCGGACGACTCGGGCCTCGCGGTCGACGTGCTCGGCGGCGCGCCCGGCATCTTCTCGGCGCGCTGGTCCGGCCGGCACGGCGACGACGTCGCGAACCTCGAGCTGCTGCTGGCCCAGCTCGCGGACGTCCGGCCCGAGCACCGCGGCGCGGCGTTCGTGTGCGCGGTCGCGCTCGTGACGCCGGACGGCCGCGAGGAGGTCCGCACCGGCGAGATGCCCGGGGTGCTCGTGACCGAGCCGCGCGGGACCAACGGGTTCGGCTACGACCCGGTCCTCGTGCCGTCCGAGCAGCCTCCGGGGCCCGACGGCGCGCCCGGGACGCGCACGTCGGCCGAGCTGACGCCCGAGGAGAAGAACGCGATCAGCCACCGCGGCAAGGCGCTGCGCGCCCTCGCCCCCGCGATCGCGGCGGCCCTCTCCTCCTCCTCCTCCTAGCGCTGTGGGCGTGATTTCTGGCCCGAATTGTCCGCTTGGTACTGGTTCAGAGCAACAGAAATCACGCCCACAGCGCTCAGGTCGTGGCGCGGCGGCGGGCGAGGAGCGCGACGAGCATGCGCCAGCCGAGCATCGTCGCGGCGAGGAACAGCGCGGTCACGATCGCGAAGCTCCAGGCGAACCCGCCGCCGGCGAGCGGGCGCAGCGCGAGCCCCAGCACCACGGTCGCGCACCAGGCCGTCACGCCCACGGGCCACGGCCGCGCCGGGGCGCGCCACGCCCGGGCCGCGGCCCAGCCGGCGGCGAGCCCGGCGAGGAACGGCAGCGTCACGAGCGCGACGTCGCCGGCCGACGTCGCCGACCCGTGGTTCGCCGTCCCGACGAGCGCGAAGACGACGACGCACGCGACGTCGGCGACGACGGCGGGCCACACCTGGGTGCGCACGATCGGCTCCTGGGCTCTCAGATCTCGTAGACGCCGCCCGGCGCGGCGATCTCGAGCGGTCCGGTGTACTGCTCGCGCGCCTCGTCGAGCGCGACCTGCGGGTCGCTCCACGCGGTGAGGTGCGTCAGCAGCACGCGCCGCGCCCCCGCGGCGGCGGCGACCTTGCCGGCGCGCCGGCCGGTGAGGTGGATGCCGCGCTCGACGACGTCGTCGCGGCCCTCGACGAACGCGGCCTCGCACAGCAGCAGGTCGGCGTCGCGCGCGGCCTCGACGAGCGACTCGCAGTGGTCGGTGTCGCCGGAGAACACGAGCGTCGCGGTGTCCCCCGGCCGCATCGACGACGGTCCGGTGACCTTGACGCCGTAGGCCTCGACCGGGTGGAACACCTCGAACGGCTCGAGGGTCAGCGGACCGACGCGGACGGGTTCGCCCGGCCGCCACGTCCGGAAGTCGTACTCGGAGTCCATCGTCTCGCCCGGCTCGAGCCCGTACATCGTCGCGGCGCGCTCGCGCGTGCCCGACGGGCCGTAGACCGGCAGCCCGCGCGGCACCCCCGTGCGGGCGCTGCCGCGCACCGGGTGGTACCTGAGGTACACGTAGAGCCCCGACAGGTCCGCGCAGTGGTCGGGATGCAGGTGCGACAGGCCGACGGCGTCGAGGTCGGCGGGGTCGACGTGACGCTGCAGCGCGCCGAGCCCGCCGTTGCCGAGGTCGAGCACGACGTTCCAGTCGCGCTCGCCGTCGTGAGCCTGCACGAGGTAGGTCGAGGCGGGCGAGCCCGGGCCGGGGAAGGAGCCCGAGACGCCGACGGTCACGAGCCTCATGCCGCCTCCACCAGGCTCACCTCGGGTCCCAGGAAGCGGCGGGCCAGCTGCTGGAACGGCGCCGGGCTGCCCGTGGCCAGGAAGCGGTGCGCGGGCGGGCCGGCGTCGGGCGACCGCTCGAGGTCGTGCTCGACGAGGTTGCGGTACACGTCCTTGGCCGTCTCCTCGGCGCTCGACACGAGCGTGACGTCCTCGCCCATGACGTAGGAGATGACGCCCGTGAGCAGCGGGTAGTGGGTGCAGCCGAGGACGAGCGTGTCGACGCCGGCGGCCTTGAGCGGCTCGAGGTACTCGTGCGCGATCGCGAGGGCCTCGGGGCCCGACGTCGTGCCCTCCTCGACGAGGCGGACGAACTCGGGGCACGCCCGGCTCGTGACCTGCAGCCCCGGCGTGACGTGGAACGCGTCGTCGTAGGCGCGCGAGTCGACGGTCGCCTTGGTCGCGACGACGCCGATCCGGCCCGTGCGCGACGTGAGCACCGCGCGCCGGGCCGCCGGCAGGATGACCTCGACCACCGGGATGCCCCGGCGCACGGTGTAGCGCTCGCGCGCGTCGCGCAGCGCGACGGACGAGGCGGAGTTGCAGGCGATGACGAGCATCTTGACGCCGTCGTCGACCAGCTGGTCCATGACCGCGAGCGCCATCGCGCGGACGGCGGCGAGCGGCTTGGGGCCGTACGGTCCGTTCGCGGTGTCCCCGATGTAGAGCAGCTGCTCGTGGGGAAGCTGGTCGAGGATCGCGCGGGCGACGGTGAGTCCGCCGACCCCGCTGTCGAAGATCCCGATGGGGGCGTCGTTCACGCCTGGCAGCCTATCGGTGACGGCGCGTCACAACCCCGTGACGTGACGGGAGACACGGGTGGCGCGAGCCACACCCGCGCAGGTCACCGGCCAGCGGGCCGGCCGGTTCGCCAGACCCGCTGGGCGCTCGCCGGCTCTGGGGGCCCTGCGGGTACTCCTCTCGGCAGGGACTCCCTCGCGGTGTCGTGGCACCGTTGACTGGAGGCACGAGACCTCCGACCCCGGACGAAGGAGACCCCACCCATGCGTGGAGCCGTCATGACCGCCCCCGGCGACGTGCGCGTCGCCGAGCGCGAGGACCCGACGATCGTCGAGCCGACCGACGCGATCCTGCGCGTCACGGCCGCCTGCATCTGCGGGTCCGACCTGTGGCCGTACCGCGGTGCCGACGACGTCGACCACACGCCGATGGGCCACGAGTACGTCGGCGTCGTCGAGCAGGTCGGCGCGGACGTGCGGAACGTCACGGTCGGCGACTTCGTCGTCGGCTCGTTCTTCGCCTCCGACAACACGTGCGAGATCTGCCGGGCCGGGTACCAGTCCCGGTGCGTGCACGCCTACCCGATGGGCGCGGAGGGCACGCAGGCGGAGCTCGTCCGGGTCCCGATGGCGGACGGCACGCTCGTCGCGACGCCGGGGCAGCCGGACCCCGACCTGGTCCCCTCGCTGCTCGCCGCGTCCGACGTGCTCGGCACCGGCTGGTTCGCGGCCGTCGCGGCCGAGGTCGGGCCCGGCAAGACGGTCGCCGTGGTCGGCGACGGCGCCGTCGGCCTGCTCGGCGTGCTGGCCGCCAAGCAGCTCGGCGCCGAGCGGATCATCGCGATGTCCCGCCACGCCGACCGGCAGGCGCTCGCGCGCGAGTTCGGCGCGACCGACATCGTCACCGAGCGCGGCGACGAGGGCGTCGCGAAGGTCAAGGAGCTCACCGGCGGGCTCGGCGCGCACAGCACCATCGAGGCGGTCGGCACGCAGGAGGCCATGACGCAGGCCATCCGCTCGACCCGCGCGGGCGGGCACGTCGGCTACGTGGGCGTCACGCACGACGTGTCGATCGACGGCACGGAGCTGTTCTTCTCGGGCGTCCACCTGCACGGCGGGCCCGCCCCGGTGCGCCGGTTCCTGCCCGAGCTGATCGACCTCATCTGGCGCCGCGAGATCGACCCCGGCAAGGTCTTCGACCTCACGCTCCCGCTCGACGAGGCCGCCGAGGGCTACAAGGCCATGGACGAGCGCCGCGCGATCAAGGTGCTGCTCACCCCCTGAGCCGCGCGCGGCGCGGCGTCAGCCGCGCTGCGCGCGCAGGTCGGCGAGCATCTCGTCGACGAGCGACTCCTGCGCGAACCCGGCCGCGACGAACACGCCGCCCCAGTAGCGGCGCTCCTCCCCCACGACGCCCTCGCCGTCCGCGCCGCCCGGCCGGTCGTCGAGGTCGTCACCGAGGTCGTCACCGAGGTCGTCGCCGGCCACGCCGGCGATGACCTCGTCGTGGAGCCGTTCGACGTCCTCGTCGTCGTCGAGGCCGAGCCGCTCGGCCAGCACGAGCCGCACGTCGGTCAGCGCGCCGGCGAACGCCTGCGCCTCCTCGCGCGGCACGAAGACCTGCGTGCCCGCGGCCCACGACCCCTCGTCGGCCGCGTCGTCGTCGAGCGCCGCGTCCGCCGCGCCGTCGGGGTCGAGCGCGTCGGCGAAGGCCTCGAGGCGCGCGACCTTCGCTGCGGCGAGGTCCGTCTGCGTGAGGTGCCGGAAGTCGGCCGCGACGTCGGGGTCGTCCCGGTGCGCGTCGGGCAGCAGACGCTGCACGGCGGGGTCGTGCGGCACGCGGCCGACGCCCGTGAACGCGACGCCGTCGCCGACCTCGACGTCCGGCCCGATGCCGGACTCGGCGCGCACGAGCTCGGCGACGTCGCGCGCGACGCGCGCGAGGACGTGGCGCTCCACGGCCTCCCAGCGGGCGGCGTACCCCTCGGGCGTCGAGCGGAACGGGGTCATGCCGCACCTCCCGCGGCGTCGGGCGCGTCCGCGCCGCCCTGGCCCGCCTGCTGCATCGTGGCCCACAGCCCGTAGCCGTGCATGGCCTGCACGTCCACCTCCATGCGCTCGCGCGGGCCCGACGAGACCACGGCCCGGCCCTCGTGGTGGACCTGGAGCATGAGCTTCCTCGCCTTCGCGGGCGGGTACCCGAAGTAGCTCTCGAACACGTAGCTCACGTAGGACATGAGGTTCACGGGGTCGTTCCACACGATCGTGACCCAGGGGTCGGCGAGACCCGGCACGGCACCGGTCTCGGTGTCGGTCTCGGTCTGCTCCTCGGTGGCCGTCCCGGCGTCGGCCAGGGTCGAGAGCATCGGTCCGGTCGTCGCACTCACCCTCCCAGCCTATGCATGCCCGCCCGCCCGGCGGGCTCGACCTGCCTGACGGGCGCTCGGGCCCTACGGTGTTCCCCATGACCGACGCGACCCGGGGCGGCGCCGCCCCGACCTCCCTCTCGGCCGCGCTGCCCACGTCCCTGCCCGCGGCACCGCGGCCCACGCTGCGCCCGTCGTTGGCGCTGCTCACGGACAAGTACGAGCTCACCATGCTGCAGGCCGCGCTCGCCGACGGCACCGCGCACCGGCACTGCGTCTTCGAGGTGTTCACGCGCCGGCTGCCGGCCGGGCGCCGCTACGGGGTGCTCGCCGGCACGGGACGAATCCTGGAAGCGCTCCCGCACTTCCGCTTCGACGACGCCGAGCTCGCGTTCCTCGAGCGTGCGCGCGTGGTCGACGACCGCACCCTCGACTTCCTCTCGGGCTACCGGTTCACCGGCACGATCCAGGGGTACGCCGAGGGCGAGGTGTTCTTCCCCGGCTCGCCGCTGCTGCAGGTCGAGGGGACCTTCGCCGAGGCGGTGCTGCTCGAGACGCTCGTGCTCTCGATCCTCAACTACGACTCGGCCGTCGCGTCCGCCGCGTCGCGCATGACCAGCGCCGCCGTCGACCGGCCCTGCCTCGAGATGGGCTCGCGCCGCGCGCACGAGCAGGCGGCCGTCGCGGCGGCACGCGCCGCGGTGATCGCGGGCTTCGCCGGCACGTCCAACCTCGAGGCCGGCTTCCGGTACGGGCTCGAGACGATCGGCACCGCCGCGCACGCGTTCACGCTGCTGCACGACGACGAGCCGTCGGCCTTCGCGTCCCAGGTCGCCTCGCTGGGCACCGGCACGACGCTGCTCGTCGACACGTACGACGTGCGCCGCGGCGTCGAGAACGCGGTCGCCGCCGCGGGCACGTCGCTCGGCGCGGTGCGGCTCGACTCGGGCGACCTCGGCTCGCTCGCGGTCGAGGTGCGTCAGCAGCTCGACGAGCTGGGCGCCAGGGACACCAAGATCGTCGTCACCTCCGACCTCGACGAGCACGCGATCGCGGGCCTCGCCGCGGTGCCGGTCGACGTGTACGGCGTCGGCACCTCGCTCGTGACCGGGTCGGGGGCGCCGACGTGCGGCATGGTCTACAAGCTCGTCGCGCGCGCCGACTCCTCGGGCGTGCTGCAGCCCGTCGCCAAGGCGTCGATGAAGAAGGAGAGCCAGGGCGGGCGCAAGGTCGCCGCCCGCCGGCTCGGGCCCGACGGCCGGGCGACCGAGGAGGTCGTGGTCACCGGGCCCGACGAGCGGGTCGTGGCCTGGACGCCGCAGGAGGGCACCGACGCCGACGGCGGGCTCCGCCCGCTGCACGTGCCGCTCGTCGTCGACGGCGCGGTCGACTCCCGCTGGGTCGGCCCGTACGGGGTGCAGAACGCGGTCGAGCACCACCGCATGGCCCGCTCGGAGCTGCCCCGGGGCGCGCGTCGCCTCTCGGCGGGCGAGCCGGCCATCCCGACCGTCGAGATCCGCCTGGACTGAGCGCGCCCCGGCGGCCCGTCAGGGCTTGCCGACGAACCAGCCGCGCACGGTCTCGACGCGCGCCTGGAGCTGCTCCGCGGTCGCGAGCGGCACCTCCGGCCCGCCGCAGCGGCGGCGCAGCTCGGTGTGCACCGACCCGTGGGGCCGGCCCGACTTGCGCGCCCACGCGGACACGAGCTTGGAGAGCTCCTTGCGCAGCTCGGCGGCCCGCCGGTGCTCGGCCTCGGAGCGCTCGAGCGCGGCCTCGCTCGACGTCGCGCCGCCCCGCCCGCGCAGCTGCTCCGCCTGCCGCTGGCGCAGCAGCGTGGTCACCTGGTCGGGGTCCAGCAGGCCGGGGATCCCGAGGAAGTCGAGCTCCTCCGCGGAGCCGACGTCGGCGCCCGTGCCGAACTCGCCGCCGTCGAACAGCACGCGGTCGAACGACGCCTGCGCCTCGAGCGCCTGGAAGCTGCCCTCGAGCTCGCCCGACGCCTTCTCCTCGCGGTTCGCGGCCTCGAGCAGCGCCGCCTCGGGGTCGTAGTCGATCCCCTGCTCCTCCGCGGTCTGCGGCCGGTCGAGCGCGTGGTCCCGCTCGATCTCCATGCCGTTCGCGAGCTCGAGCAGCAGCGGGACGCTCGGCAGGAAGACCGACGCCGTCTCGCCGCGCCTGCGCGCGCGCACGAAGCGCCCGACGGCCTGCGCGAAGAACAGGGGCGTCGAGGTGCTCGTCGCGTACACGCCGACCGCCAGGCGCGGGACGTCGACACCCTCGGACACCATGCGGACCGCGACCATCCAGCGCTGGGTGCCGGCCGAGAACTCCTCGATGCGGGCGCTCGCGCCGTCGTCGTCGGACAGCACCACCGTCGGGCTCTCGCCCGTGATCCGCGCCAGGTGGCCGGCGTAGGCGCGCGCGTCGGCCTGGTCGGAGGCGATGACGAGGCCGCCGGCGTCGGGCACCGAGCGGCGGACCTCGGTGAGCCGCTTGTCCGCCGCCGCGAGGACCGACGGGATCCACTCGCCCTGGGGGTCGAGCGCGGTGCGCCACGCCTGGGCGTGCATGTCCTTCGTCATCGCCTCGCCCAGGCGTGCGCTCACCTCGTCGCCCGCGCGGGTGCGCCAGCGCATCTGGCCCGAGTAGGTCATGAACAGCACGGGCCGCACCACGTGGTCGCGCAGGGCGTCGCCGTAGCCGTAGGTGTAGTCCGCCTTGGAGCGGCGCACGCCGTCGGCGTCGGCCTCGTACGTGACGAACGGGATGGGCGCGGTGTCGGAGCGGAACGGCGTGCCGGTGAGCGCGAGCCGGCGCGTGGCGCCCTCGAACGCCTCACGGACGGCGTCGCCCCAGCTCAGCGCGTCGCCGCCGTGGTGCACCTCGTCCAGGATGACGAGCGTGCGCGCCGCCTCGGTGCGCGCCTTGTGCAGGGCGGGCTTGGCCGCGACCTGCGCGTACGTCAGCGCGACGCCGTCGTAGTGCGAGCCGTGCCGGCCCTGGCTGTTCTTGAACGAGGGGTCGATGCGGATGCCCACGCGCGCCGCGGCGTCGGCCCACTGGTGCTTGAGGTGCTCGGTGGGCGCGACGACGGTCACCCGCCGCACGACGCCCGACTCGAGCAGCTCGGTGGCCACCCGCAGGGCGAACGTCGTCTTACCGGCACCCGGCGTCGCGACGGCGAGGAAGTCCCGCGGCGAGCGCTCGTGGTAGAGCGCGAGCGCCTCGGCCTGCCACGCACGCAGGTTCGACGCCGTCCCCCACGGGGCGCGCCGCGGGAACGCCGGGCTCAGCTGCGAGGCAGCGGACGACGACGGCGTCCGCGGCAACGGCCGGTGCGGCGGCGGGTCGGCGGCGGCGGTGAAGAGGTCGACGGTGTCGGGCTCGGACTCGGGAAGCGGCCGGGCGCTCACGTGCCGGAGTCGCCCTCGCCGTCCTGCGGGTCCCGGAGCCCGTCGTAGATCTCCTTGCAGACCGGGCAGACCGGGAACTTCGACGGGTCGCGACCCGGCACCCAGACCTTCCCGCAGAGCGCGATCACGGGCTTGCCCGTCATCGCCGACTCCATGATCTTCTCCTTGCGCACGTAGTGCGCGAAGCGCTCGTGGTCGCCCGGCTCCGCCGGCTGCTCGCGTGTCTCCGGGCGCTCCAGGACGCTCGTCCCCGCACCCGGCTCGTGCGGGTCCGCGGGCGGCGTGGAGAGGGGATCGCTCATGACGGGCAGTCTACGACGCACCCACCGACACCCGCCGACCCCGCCGAGGTAGCGCGTTTTTCGGCGAGGTAGCGCACTTCTCGGCGAGGTAGCGCACTTCTCGGCGAGGTGGCGCCGTCAGAGCCCTTGCCAGGAGGGCTTCTCGGCGTAGGTCTGCCGGTAGTAGTCGGCGAGCTGCAGGCGCGACGCCGCGGCGTCGTCGACGAGCACGGTCGCGTGCGGGTGCAGCTGCATCACGGTGGCGGGCCACATCGCTGAGACCGGCCCCTCGACGAGCTGGTGCACGGCCTCGGCCTTGTGCCGGCCCGTGGCGAGCAGCACGAGGTGACGGGCCTCCATGATCGTGCCGAGCCCTTGCGTGAGGCAATGCGTCGGGACCTGGTCGAGGTCGTCGTCGAAGAACCGCGCGTTGTCGAGCCGGGTCTGGCGCGTGAGGGTCTTGATGCGCGTGCGCGACGCGAGCGACGACCCCGGCTCGTTGAACGCGATGTGGCCGTCGGTGCCGTTGCCGAGGATCTGCAGGTCCACGCCCCCGGCGTCGGCGATCGCGGCCTCGTACGCGGCGCAGGCCCCGGGGACGTCGTCGGCGAGCCCGTCGGGCCCCTGCACCTGCGCCTGGGGCCAGTCGACGCGCGAGGCGATCTCGGACTCGATGACGTTCCGGTACCGCTGGGGGTGGTCGGCGGGCAGGCCGACGTACTCGTCGAGCATGAAGCCGCGGGCGCGCGCGAACGACAGCCCCGTCTCGCGGTGGCGGCGCGCGAGCTCGTCGTAGACCTGCAACGGGCTCGACCCGGTCGCGAGGCCGAGCACGGCGTCGGGCTTGCTGCGCAGCAGGGCCTCGATCGCGTCGGCGGCCAGCTCCGCGAGACGCTCGGCGGGGGCGATGACAACTTCCACGGGGACTCCAGTTCTCTTTCGTGACGCTACATCGGCGCGGGACGCGCTACCTCGGCGGGAGGTGCGCTACCTCGGCGGGAGGTGCGCTACCTCGGCGGGAGGTGCGCTACCTCGGCGGGAGGTGCGCTACCTCGGCGAGAAACGCGCTACCTCGGCGCGGGGTGGCGGGCGACCTGCCGGCCCAGGACAGCGGCCCCCACCGCGCCGACGGGGACGTCGTCGGGGGCGAGCCGCACGCGCTCGGGCAGGTGCAGGGACGTGAGGAAGGCCAAGCGCCGGGACTCCGCGACGAGCGCCGAGCTCGGAGTACAGCTCGGGCGAGATCTCGCGGAACGCGCCGACCGTCGTGAACGTCGGCGACTGCGTGTTGCCGATCTCGACGACGTCGGGCGTGTTCTCGGCGTCGGGCAGCGCGGTCGTGAGCTTGGTGACCAGGTCGCCCCAGTCCTGCTCCTCGATCGTGAGGGTCGAGCCCGGGTTCTCGGCGGCGAAGGTGTCGACGAGGTAATCGCGCAGCTCCTGCGGCGTGTCGCCGCCGGCCACCCAGAGGGTGATGTCGCCGGTGGCCGGGCCCGCCGTCTCGTCGTCGACGGTCCCGGTGCCGCCCTCGCCGCCCGCGCTGCAGGCGGCGAGGGCGATCGCCAGGGTCGTCGACGACGCCAGGACGGCGGCGATTCGTGTACTTCTCACAGGGGTCTTCCTCGCGGTGAAGTTCGACGCCGTCCGGGGACGACACCGGGGGACGCGGGCGTCAGGAGACGCCCAGCTGGGCCGCCAGGACCAGGACCGCGGCGCCCGCCAGCACCACGTCCTCGTCCAAGGTGGCCATCCGCAGCCGCGGACCTGCCGCGACCGCGGGCATGGTGCGTTCGCGCAAGGTCTCCGTCGCCGCCTGGCGCAGCGCAGCTCGGGAGGCCCGCACAGGAGCACCTCCGCCAGGTTGAGCGCGCTCACCACGGGGGCGAGCGCGGTGCCGAGGACCCGGCCCGCCGCGGCCAGCGCGGCGTCCGCCTCCTCGGGGTCGAGGCCGGCGACGGCCCGCCGCAGCGCGGGCACCGCCAGCACGGTCTCCAGGCAGCCGCGGCGACCGCACGCGCACGGGGCGCCGTCGTCGACGACGGTCACGTGCCCGAGCTCGCCCGCCGCGTCGCCGGCGCCGTGCACGCGCGCGCCGTCGACCATGATCCCGGCGCCGACGCCCTGGCCGACGGTGAGGGCGAGCATCGACCCCGCCGCGCCGCCGTAGGTGTACTCGCCGAGCGCCGCGGTGTTGGCGTCGTTGGCCACGTGCACGGGCAGGCCGAGCCGCTCGGAGAGCAGCGCCGCGAGCGGCAGGTCGAACCAGGCGCGGTTGGGCGCCTCGACGATGCGGCCGGACGCGTCGACGATGCCCGGGGAGCCCACGCCCACCCCGATCACGGGCCGGTTCGCCGCGGCGAGAAGCCGCCGCGCGAACCGGGTCAGCAGGTCGACGAGGTCGTCGCCCGAGCGCCCGTCGACGGGCAGCGAGCGCCGCACGACGGCCTCGCCCGTAAGGGTGAGGACCGCGCCGCGCATGACGGCGTCGTCCGACAGGTCGACGGCGACGATCTGGTAGGCGTCGGTGCGCATCCCGACGAGGATCGCGGGCTTGCCCACGCGCCGGCCGGGCTGGGTGCCGAGCTCCTCGACGAGCCCCTCGGCGAGGAGCACGTTGACGAGGTCGGAGATCGTCACGCGCGTGAGCGACGTCGCCCGGGCGAGGTCGGCGCGCGACGTCGGGCCCGCGTGGAACAGGTGCTGGAGCACCAGTGCGCGGTTGTGCGCGCGGGCGTGCTCGGGCAGCACCTTCGCGGTGGCTCGCAGCCCTGCGCCGAGCCCCCGCCCGGACCCGCGTGCCGTCGTCGTGACGACGCCGCCCGGGGTGAAGGTCACGGTCTCGGCACGGTCTTGTCACGATCGGGCGCCCGGCCGCCGCGCCCGCGCCCGGGGCCCCTAGGCTCGCCCCATGCCTTCCTCCCGCGCCCGCCTCCGAGGCCCGCTCGCCGCGCTGACCTGCGGCGTCATCGCCCTGACCCTCGCGGCGTGCTCGGGCGGCGCGGACGGCGGCGCCCAGTCGGTGGAGGGTGCCGGCGGCGGCGGCAGCGAGTCCGCGGCCGACTCCGCCGGCGGCGCCGGCGCCGACCTCGGGGCCGGCGCGGGCGTCGCTGAGGAGGCCACGGTCGACCGCGAGATCGTCACGACGGCGCACGCCACGCTCGTCGCCGACGACCCGTCCGCCGCGGCGCGCGACCTCGCCCGGATCGCCGAGCAGGCCGGCGGCCGGGTCGAGGAGCGGTCCGAGTTCCGCGCCCGCGGGGAGGAGCCCGGCAGCGCGTCGCTGACCCTGCGCATCCCCGCCGACCGGATGTCGAGCACGCTCGAGGCGTTGTCCGGCGTGGGCGACGTGAGCGAGATCAGCGTCGACACCGACGACGTCACGACGCAGGGCCGCGACCTCGACGCGCGGATCGCGGCGCTGACCACGTCGACCGACCGGCTCCGCGAGCTCATGGGCAGCGCGGCCAGCACCGAGGACCTGCTGCGCGTCGAGCAGGAGCTCTCCGACCGGCAGGCCGAGCTCGACGCGCTGCGCGCCCAGCGCCAGCTCCTGTCGGAGCAGGTCGCGATGTCGACCCTGCGCGTCGAGATCACGACCGAGCCTGTGACCGCCGCGGCGCGTCAGGGCGGGTTCCTCGGGGGCCTCGGCTCCGGGTGGGCGGCGCTCGTCGCGACGGTCCAGGGCGTGGTGCTCGTGATCGGCATCCTCCTGCCGTGGCTCGCGGTCGCGGCCGTCGGCTACCTCCTGGTCCGCCTCGTGCGGCGCCGCCTGCGCCCGGCGACCCCCGGCGCGGCCGGCCCGTCGGGTCCGGGCGCCGGTCCGCACGGCGGCGGGCCCGACGACGGCCCCGGCGACGGCGCGTCCTCCCCCGACGCGCCCGTGGCGCCCGAGCGCGAGCCGGAGCCCGTGGGTCGCTGACCTGCGACCCCGAGGGCCTCAGAAGCGGAACGTCACCTGCTCGACCACGGCGTCGCCGTCGGTGACGACCCCCGTGCGGTGCCGGTCGAGCGTCGTGCACGGGTGCGAGACGCCGAACCCGACGACCTCGCCGGGACGCAGCGGGGCGCCGTCGGGCACCGCGAGGTATGCGTGCTGGTCGTTGAGCGCCGTGACCCGCGCGCCGTCGAGCGTCCGCGGCTCGCCGAGCCGGCCCGCACCGTCGACCGGCCGCACCACGAGCGGGAACGGCAGGTCGAGGTCCGAGGAGACGTCGCGGCGCCCCAGGCCGCAGATCGCCAGCCCGGGCTCGGGCACCGACAGCACCGACGCCCACACCGTGATCGCGGGCCGCAGCGCGGCGGCGCCGAGGCGTCGCCACGGGTCCGACCGGCGGTAGTGCCCGTGGTCGGACGTGACGTACGCGCCCGAGCGCAGGACGACGCGCGCGCCCGCTGCGGCGGTCAGCTCGTGCAGGACGACGTCGGCGAACGCGCTGCCGCCCGCCGACAGCACGACCGGCCCGTCGACGAGAGGTGCCACCGCCTCGCCCGCCTCGCGCAGCGTCGCGCACCAGCGAGCGACCGCCGCGAGCCCCTCCTCGCTCGTCACGGCGGCCACCGGTCCCTCGTACCCCGCGACGCCGACGAGCCGCAGCCCGCACCCCACGACGTCGCGCGCGAGCGCCACGGCGTCGGGGACCGTGCGCACGCCGGTGCGCCCGCCGGGGACACCCACCTCGACGAGCACGCCGAGCCGCCCGGCGCGCGAGGCGCCGTCGAACGCGGCCGCGAGCAGCTCGACGCCGGGTGCAGAGTCCACGTAGACCCAGACCTCCTCGGCGTCGCCGCGCTCGAGCGCCGCGCGCAACCAGGCGAGGTCGCGCGGGTCGACGAGCTCGTTGGCGAGCAGCGCGCGCGGCACCGTGCTCCAGCCGAGCGCGGTGCGCAGCTGCGTCGGCGTCGCGAGCGTCGCACCCCAGGCGCCCGCGGCGCGCTGGCGCGCCCAGAGCTCGGGCGACATGTGCGTCTTGACGTGCGGGGCGAGCTCGGCGCCGGCGGTGGACACCGCCGCCGCCACGGTGGTCACGTTGTGCTCGAGCGCGGCGCGGTCGAGAGTCAGCAGCGGCCACGAGAGGCCCGGGTCGTCGATCCGCACGTTTCACCCTAACCGGGAGGGTGCAGCCCCTGGCCGCCGTGCCATGGTGAGGGAGTGTTCGGTCGCGGACGCGGGACGAGGGGCGCGGATCCCTCACCGGCCGCGGACGCCGCCGCGGTGCCCGCGCGCGAGCCGCTGCTCACGTCGGCGTTCGTCCGGCTCTCGCTCGCGGACCTCGCCTGGTTCACGGCCGCGGGCGTCGCGATCCTCGCCCTCCCGCTGTACGTCACGGGCCCGGTCGGCTCCGACAAGGCCGGGGCGGGCCTGGCGTTCGGGGCGTTCGCCGTCTCGGCGCTCGCGCTGCGCCCCGTCGCCGGCCACCTCACCGACCGGTGGGGGCGGGCGCCGCTCATGGTCGGCGGCGGGCTGCTCGCGGTCGTCTGCTTCGCGCTCACCGCGCACGCGTCCACGCTGCTCGTCGTGGTCGCGCTGCGGCTGCTGCTCGGCGTCGCCGAGGCGGCGTTCTTCGTCGCGGCGCTCGCGGCCCTGGCCGACCTCGCCCCGGAGAGCCGGCGCGGCGAGGCGCTCAGCTACAACTCGCTCGGGCTGTACCTCGGGATCACGCTGGGCCCTCCGCTCGGGGAGCTGCTGATCCGGCTGACGGGGTTCGGCGGCGCCTGGTACGCGGCGGCCGGCCTGGCCCTCGGTGCGGCGGTGGTCGCCGGGTCGATCGGCGAGACCCGGCCCGAGGGACGACCGGCCGGCGCGCCCCGCCCCATCGCCTGGTTCCACCGCCCCGCGGTCCCGCCGAGCCTCGGCTTCCTCGCCTCGGTCGTCGCGATGGGCGGGTTCCTCGCGTACGCGGCCCTGCACGCCGGCGAGCTCGGCATGACGAACGTCAGCCTGCCGCTGCTGGTCTACGGCTCGGTCGTCGTGGTGGGCCGCGTCGCCTTCGCCCGCCTCGTCGACCGCGTGCCGGCCCTGCCGCTGGCGGTCGCGGCCCTCGTCACGATCGCGGCCGGGCTGCTGCTCGCCGTGCTCGTCCCGACGCCGGTCGCACTCGTCGGCGGCGCCGTCCTCCTCGGCGCGGGCGTCACCTTCAGCACCCCGGCGTTCTTCTCCGCGGTCTTCGCGACCGCGACGCCCGACGAGCGCGGGGCCGCGTCCGCGACGGCGAGCATCGCGCTCGACCTCGGGCTCGGCATCGGGCCGATGGTGCTCGGCCTCGTGGCCGAGGCGGGCGGCACGTCCCGGGCGTTCGGCGTCGCGGCGGGCGTGGCGCTCGCCGGGGCGGCCTGGACGTGGTCGCTGCGCGAGCCGCGTGCCGCGACGTCGTGACGCGTGACGGCGGCGGGCCGGGGTCTCGGCGTCCGCGGGACACCGAGACCGCCGGACCCGCCGCCCGTGCGTCACCCGAGGGGGCAGGCCGCGGCGACCCGCTCCCCGCGCGGGGGCAGCTCGTCCGCGTCGGCCGGGTCCACCCCGTCGAAGGAGCCGTCCGCGAGCGCCGCCACGGTCGCCTCCATGCTGATCAGCGCCTCGCGCGTGAGGGCGCCCTGGGACTTCTGCCCGACCTCCTGCTGACCACGCTGCTCCACGAGCACGGTCGGGTAGCCCTCCATCGCGAACCCGTTCGTGGCCATCGTCGCGGTGTTCGAGACGGGGTACTTCGTCACGGTCGCGTGCCCGTGGGCGTCGACCGCCTCGGCGATCACCGCGGTGGCGCGCTTGGCCTCGTCCACGACGTCGGAGGCGACCGCGGGGTGCGTCGGCCACAGCAGGCTCATGGTCGCCATCGACCCGTCCGGCTGGGCGTACGTGACCTGGTGGTGGTAGTCGAGGATGACGTCGGGCTCGACCGCGTCGATGACGGCGTGCACGGCGGCCGACTCGGGGGCGAGCGCCAGGTCGGTCGTGTTGGCCGGGCCGTGCGTGCGGTTGAGGTCGATGTTGTTGGAGTTGCGGCGAGGGTCGATCACGCTGCCGAGGTCGTCGGCGTGGTACCTCTCCCAGCCGTCCGGGTTGACGCGCGGGACGACGACGAGCGTGACCTCCTCGCGCAGCGCGGCGGCCGCCGGACCGTTGCCGGAGACCTTGGCGAGGAGCTGCAGGGCGGCCTCGGTGCCGATCGGCTCGTCGCCGTGCTGCTGCGTCAGGACGAGCAGCGTCCGCGGCCCGGAGCCCACCGTGACCACGGGGATCTCGCGGCCTTCGACCGAGTACCCCGCCGTCGCGACCTCGACGACGTCCGGACGTTGCTCGGCGAGCCGGTGGACCGTCGCGAGCAGCTCGTCGTTGGAGTGCATGCCGTTGAGCTTGATGGGCTGGAGCCCGCACTGGACGTAGGGGCCTCCGGGCGTCGACGTGGGTTCGGCGAACGCGGACGTGGCGGTCGCGCCGGTGAGCGCGAGGGGCGCGGCGAACGCGAGAGCGAGCAGTGCGGTGGTACGACGGGTCGAGCGCATCATGGACCCTTCGTCGGGTGAGCGTGCTGGATCGAGTCGTGCACCACGGATGCTGGCACGGATCACCGGGCAGATGGGGTAGATCGGGACGATCGCAACGTGCCCGTAGCAACTGTTTACCGCGAGGCAACACGCGCCGTCACGTGCGGCTCGGGTCGACGTCGATCGCGCGCAGGAACGCGGCGGCGGCCGGCGACGGGCCGCGCTCGCTCCACACGACGTGCTCGACGCGTCGCGGCGCGTCGTCGACCGGCACGGTCGCGACACCCTCGAGCTGCGGCACGTACGCCGCGGGCAGCATCGCCACGCCGAGGCCGCGGCGCACGAGGCTCGTCATGAGGTCGACCGTGCCGACCTCGAGCGCCACGTCGCGCTCGACGCCTGCCGCGGCGAACGCGAGATCGCTCTGCGCACGCCCGGCGGTACCCGTCGGGAAGTCGACGAAGACCTCACCGCCGAGCCGGGCGAGGCTCGTGCGCGCGGCCCCGGCGAGCGGGTGGTCGGGTGCGAGGACGGCGACGAGGTGGTCGCGCGCGAGCGCGCGCGACCGGACGCCCACAGGGCTCGCCGACGTCGGCAGGCCGAGCAGCGCGACGTCGAGCGCCCCCTCGCGCACCTGGACGACGAGGTCGTCGCTCGGCGCGGTGCGCAGGACGACACGCACCTCCGGGTGCCGGCCGCGGAAGCCCGCCAGCACGGCTGGCACGTCGATCGCGGCCACGGTCGGGATCACGCCGACCGCCAGCCGGCCCCGCACCACGCCCGACACGGCCGCCACCTCCGCCGCGGCGGTCTCGGCCGCGGAGAGGCACTGCCGCGCCGCGGGCAGGAACGCCTCACCCGCCTGGGTCAGCGCGACCCGGCGGCTGGTGCGGTCGAACAGGCGGGCGCCGAGCTCGCGCTCGAGCTTGGCCACCTGGTGGCTCAGCGCCGACTGGACCACGTGGCAGCGCTCGGCGGCCCGCGTGAAGCTGCCCGTCTCGGCCACCGCGACGACGTACCGCATCTGCTGGAGCTCCATTCATCTATCGTGCCTCACGATCGGTGCGGTGACGAGCATGTGTTGGACTCATCGACGAGTCCGCCCAACACTGGTCGCATGGCCACGCCCCTCTCCCCCACCGTCGGTCTCACGCTCGCCACGGCGCTCGCGCCGGTCGTCTGGGGCACGACGTACGTGGTGACCACGGAGCTCCTGCCCGCGGGCCACCCCCTCTTCGCGGGCCTCGTCCGGGCGCTGCCCGCCGGGCTGCTGGCCGTCGCGATCGCCCGCACGCTGCCGCGCGGCGCGTGGTGGTGGCGTGCCGCCGTCCTCGGCACGCTCAACATCGGGGCGTTCTTCCCCCTGCTCTTCGTCTCCGCCGAGCGCCTCCCCGGCGGGGTCGCCGCGACGCTCGGCGCCGCCCAGCCCCTGCTCGTCGCGGCGCTCGCCGTCGGACTGCTGCGCGAGTCGCCCTCGGCGTGGCGGTTCGCGTGGGGCGTCGTCGGCGTCCTGGGCGTCGGGTTCGTCGTGCTCGGCCCGGCCGCCGGTCTCGACGCGGTCGGCGTCGCGGCGGGCCTGGCCGGCACGGCGTCCATGGCCCTGGGCACGACGCTCGCCAAGCGCTGGGCGCGGCCGGCGGGCGTCGGGCCGCTCGCGTTCGCCGGGTGGCTGCTCGCCGCCGGCGGCCTCGTGCTGCTCCCCCTGACGTTCTTCGTCGAGGGCGTGCCGCCGGTGCTCGACGGGCGCGCGCTGGTCGGGTACGCGTGGCTCGGCCTCGTGGGCGGGCTCGCCGCGTACGCGCTGTGGTTCCGCGGCATCGGACGTCTGCCGGTCGGGTCCGTGGCGGTGCTGGGCCTGCTCTCGCCGCTCGTCGCGGCGGCGCTCGGGGCCGTGCTGCTCGGCGAGGCGCTCGGTCCCGTGCAGCTCGTCGGGTTCGCCCTCGCCCTCGCGTCGATCGTCGCCGGGCAGGTCGTGCCGCGACGACGCCGCGCGCGCCCCTTCCCGCCCCGGGGCCGTGCCGGCCCTGAGGTGAGCACCGCCGTCGGGCACGACGAAGGCCCGCACGGCAGCTGCCGTGCGGGCCCTCGTCACAGGTGGAGCTGCGGGGAATCGAACCCCGGTCCGGTGACGATTATCCAGGACTTCTCCGGGCGCAGTCTGCTGTGATTTTCTCGGCCCCCGCACTCACGCAGACAAGGTGCGGACGGGCCCAGTCGCCTGAAAGTCCCCGTAGCCCCGACGACGAGGGCTACGAGCAGTGGCTCTCTAGATGACGCGAGCTACCGGGTCGAGAGCAGTCCCGGGCTCACGGACTTCACAGCTCGCTCAGGCGGCGAGGGTGAAGTCGGTGCGCTTGTTATCGGCACCTATAGGTTCGCAGGCAATGCGTTAACGAGATGAGCCTGCATCCTCGGCCCGCTTCTCCTGGAAGCACGACCACCGTCGAAACCGATCAGCCCCTGTGGAGTTGTCAACCTGTGGTTCTGCCGGACGCTCCCGCGCCGACCGTCCCATCCTAGTGCGTCAACCGGACGCGGTGCGATCCTATTCCTGTGAGCGACGCCGCCACGGGGTTCGAGGTCACGATCGGGGCAGGGACGCTGCGGTCCCCCTCGTCGAGCGTGCCCACGATGCCGCACCGCTGGACGCCCGAGGGTGTCACGGTCGACGCGGCGTTCACGGGCGCTCACCTCCTGCACCTCGCCGTCGCCGGCTGCGTGCTCAACGACCTCTACCGCGAGGCCGAGCAGCTCGGCGTCGTGGTCGACGGCGCCCGGGTGCACGCCCGCGGCGGCTTCGACACCGACACGTGGGCCTCGACCGGGATCGAGTACACGCTCGAGGTCGACTCCCCGGACCCGTCCGACGCCGTCGCGCGCGTCGTCGACGCCGTGGACAGGGTCGCCGAGATCCCGCGGGCCGTGCGCACGGGCACGACCGTGCACCGCGTCGAGGCGTTCGGGCGCCCGGGCGACGTCAGCTGAGCAGCTCGCGCTGCCGCATGGCGCGCTGCGCCTCGCGCATGTCCTGCTTCTCGCGCAGGGTCTGGCGCTTGTCGTACTCCTTCTTGCCTCGCGCCAGGGCGATCTCCACCTTGGCGCGGCCGTCGAGGAAGTACAGGCTCAGCGGGACCAGCGTGTGGCCCTTCTCCTTGACCTTCGAGTCGAGGCGCAGGATCTCCTCGCGGTGCAGCAGGAGCTTGCGCCGGCGTCGCGGCGCGTGGTTGTTCCACGTCCCCTGGAAGTACTCCGGGATGTGCACGTTCTCGAGCCACGCCTCGCCGCGGTCGATCGTGGCGTAGCCGTCGACGAGCGACGCGCGGCCCATGCGCAGCGCCTTGACCTCGGTGCCCGACAGGACGATCCCGGCCTCGTACACGTCCTCGATCACGTAGTCGTGGCGGGCCTTCTTGTTGTTCGCCACGATCGTGCGCGGGTCGGCCTGCTTCTTGCCGGCCTTGGCCATGGGTCTCCTCCTCCCGGGGTTGTCGCGACGTCCCAGGATACGGGAGGCCGTACCGGCGTCGAGCGCAATTCCGCGCCCGGAGAACGCGTCAGTTCAGCCAGCCGCTCATCGGGTCCACGGTGTTGCCGTTGACCCACACCTCGAAGTGCAGGTGGCACGCGGACGACGTCCCGGTCGAGCCGGAGTAGCCGATCACCTGGCCCTTGCTCACGTACTGGCCCACGCCGACGACGTCGCGCGACAGGTGCAGGTAGCGCGTCATGACGTTGTCGCCGCGGTACGTGCCGTGGTTGACGAGCACGTTGTTGCCGGGGCCGCTCGCGTAGTACGCCTGCTCGACGTACCCGCTCTGCGCGGCGTAGATCGGCGTGCCGCAGTAGGTGCGGATGTCGGTGCCGGCGTGCAGTCGCCAGATGCCGAGCGTCGGGTGGAAGCGCATGCCGTAGCTGCTCGTGACGACGTGGTAGTTCGTCGGCCAGCCGAGGAACGGGCCCGACGACGTCGACCCGCCGCCGCCACCGCCACCGCCGCCGCCGCCCGAGCTGCTGCCGCCCGAGCTGCTGCCGCCCGAGCTGCTGCCGCCACCGCCGCCGCCGGAGCCCTGCTGCGCCGCGCGCCGCGCCGCCTCCTCCTCCGCGGCCTTCTTGCGCGCGGCCTCCTCGGCCCGACGCCGCTCCTCGGCGAGACGGGCGTCGCGCTCCTTCTGCTTGGCGATGATGTCCTTGATCTCGGACTCGAGCTGCTTGCGCTCCAGCTCGTTCTCCTCGAGCTCGGCGACGGCCTGCTCGCGCTGCTCCTCGATCGTCGCCTTGAGGGCCTTCTGCTCGGCGATGAGCCGCTCGACCTCGGCCTTGCGGTCGGCCGCCTCGCGCTCGGCCTCCTGGGCCGCGACGACGTTGGCGTCCGCCTCGCGCTTGAGCTCGGCGATGGTCTCGCGGATCGCGTCGAGCCTGGCCTGCTGGTTGCGCGCGACGGCCTCGGCGTCCTGCAGCTCCGAGAGGGTGCGGGCCTGGCTGCGCGCCGCCGACGACGACACGGCGTAGTCCTGGAGGAACTCCTCGGTCGACTGCGCGCCGGTCACGATCCCGAGCGGGTTCGCGTCGTCGCCGCTGCGGTAGGCCTGCCGCGCCATCTGCACGATGTCGGCGCGCGCGGCCTCGACCTTGCCCGCGTCCTCCTCGATCTGCCGCGCGACGGCGGCCTCCTCGGCCTGCGCGTCCTCGAGCCGCTGGGCGAGGATGGCGGCCTTGCGGCGCGCCTCCTCGAGCGCGGCCTGCGCGGCGGCGAGCTCGGCCTGCGCGACCGGGAGGCGTCCCTCGACCTCGTTGAGGTCCAGGACCGCCTGCCGGAACCGTGCGTTGGTGTCCTCGAGCTGGTGCTGGAGCTCCTCGCGCTCGCGCTCCTTGGCCCGCTGCTTCGCCTCGGCCGCGGCACGCATGTCGTCGATCTCGTCGGCACCGGCCGCGGCCACGCCGCCGAGCACCATGCCCGCCGCGAGCACGGCACCGAGCACCGCCCCGATCGCGCGACGCCAGCCGCCCGGTCCGGCGCCGTCCGCCCCCCACGTCTGCATCGTCGTCTCACACCCTCGTGTAGCGGTTGAGCGTCACCACCGACGAGACCACGGCGAGCCCCACCGCGATCCCGATCAGCAGCGGGGCGACGCGCAGCACGTCGCCCACGGTCACGTACGCTACCCAGTTCACGGATTCCTGCAGCCAGTCGGTGATGAAGTACTGCACGCCGAGCCACAGCCCGCCCACGGCGAGCAGCGCCCCGATCACCGCCGCGATCGCCCCCTCGAGCAGGAACGGCAGCTGGACGAACAGGTTCGAGGCGCCGACGAGGCGCATGATCCCCGTCTCGCGCCGGCGCGACATCGCGGACAGCCGGATCGTCGTCGTGATGAGCAGGACGGCGGCGAGCAGCATGACGACGGCGAGGCCCGCCGCGAGCAGCGACGCCCGGTTGAGCGCGAGGAACAGCGGCTCGAAGATCGCCCGCTGGTCCTCGACGACCTCGACGCCGTCGCGCCCCGTGAGCACGTCGGCGACGACCTGGTACTCCTCCGGGTCGACGAGCTTGAGCCGGAACGACGCCTGCATGTCGTCCTCGGTCAGCTGGGTGCCCTGGTAGCCGTCCGGGTAGCGCTCGCTGAACGCCTCGAACGCGTCGGCCTTCGTCTCGAGGTACACCTGCGCGACGACGTCGCCCAGCTCGGTGTCGATGACGTCGCGGACGGCGTCGATCTGCTCCTCGGTCGCCTCGCCGGCGGCGCACGTGGGCGCCGTCGAGCCGTCGGGGCACAGGAACACCGAGACCTCGACGAGGTCGTACCAGTCGCCCTTGAGCTTGTCGACCTGCGTCTGGAGCAGCGCGGCCGAGCCCACGAACGTCAGGGACACGAACGTCACGAGGATGACCGAGACGACCATCGAGACGTTGCGGCGCAGGCCCTGCAGGACCTCCGTGACGACGAACTGGAGCCGCACGTCAGCCCTCCCGTCCCGCACGCGCGCGGCCGTGCTCGGCCAGGACCTGCTGCACGACGTCGTCGGCCCGGTCGTGCACGACGTCGTCGGCCGGGTCGTGCACGACGTCGCGGGCCGGCTCCTGCTTCGGCGTCGGCTCCGGCTCCGGCGTCGGCCCCGGTGCGCTCACGCGCAAGGGTGCCGGTTCGGGCTCCAGGGTGCTCACCGGCGTCGAGGCCGCCGGTGGCGGGACGGCGGGGCGCCCCTGCGCGGCGGCGCGGGCGGCCGCGCGCTCGGCGGCGCGCTCGGCCTCGATGTCGGCCGGCTCGGGCGAGATCCGGATCTGCGGCTGGTCGCGGCCGGGGGCGTCGAGGACCGGCGTGCCGCCGACCTCGGGCAGGATCGACTCGCGCTCGCCGTAGACGCCGACCGCCTCGTCGCGCACCACCACGCCGGTCTTGAGCTCGACGACGCGCTTGCGCATCTCGTTGACGATCTCGTCGTCGTGCGTGGCCATGACCACGGTGGTGCCGGTGCGGTTGATGCGGTCGAGCAGGCGCATGATGCCGAGCGACGTCGTCGGGTCGAGGTTCCCGGTGGGCTCGTCGGCGAGGAGGATCTGCGGGCGGTTGACGAACGCGCGCGCGATCGCCACGCGCTGCTGCTCGCCGCCGGACAGCTCGTGCGGCCGGCGCTTCTCCTTGCCGTCGAGGCCGACCATCTCGAGCACCTCGGGCACGGTCGTCTTGATGACGTGCCGTGGGCGGCCGATCACCTGGAGCGCGAACGCGACGTTCTCGTAGACGGTCTTGTTGGGCAGCAGCCGGAAGTCCTGGAAGACCACGCCGATGCTGCGGCGCAGCGACGGCACCTTCCAGCTCGAGATGGTCGACAGGTCCCGGCCAGCCACGTACACGCGGCCGCCGGTCGGGCGCTCCTCGCGCAGCACGAGGCGCAGGAACGTCGACTTCCCGGAGCCCGACGCGCCCACCAGGAACACGAACTCGCCGCGCGCGACGTCCACCGTGACGCCGTCGAGCGCGGGCCTCGCCCCGCGGGCGTAGACCTTCGAGACGTTCTCGAACCGAATCACGCGTGCCCCTCCCCTCGCACCTCTCCGCATGCCGGAGCGATGCTGCTCGCCGATCGAGAGTCGCACGGCGGGCGGGAGGGTCACGGGGAGGACACGCCGGTGTGTCGCGGGTCGGTCGGTTGCCCCGCACAACCCCACACCACGCGAAGTAGCGCGTCTCGTGGCGAGGTAGCGCGCGCCGTCGCGACGTAGCGCGTTCTCCGACGAGGTAGCGCGACCCACCGCGAAGTAGCGCGATTCGTGGCGAGGTAGCGCGTCGCGCACGCTACCTCGGCGCGAAACGCGCTACCTCGCCCGGCACAGCGCTACCTCGCCGGGCGCAGCGCTACCTCGCCGGGCGCAGCGCTACCTCGCGAGCTGAAGCGCTACGTCGGCGAGGGGATCAGGCGGCGTCGGCGCCCTGGGAGCGGCGCCAGCGGATGCCGGCCTCGATGAAGTCGTCGATCGCGCCGTCGAACACGGCGGCCGGGTTGCCGGACTCGTGCTCGGTGCGGAGGTCCTTGACCATCTGGTACGGCTGGAGGACGTAGGAGCGCATCTGGTCGCCCCAGCTCGCCTTGATGTCGCCGGCGAGCTCCTTCTTCTTCGCGGCCTCCTCCTGCTGGCGCTGCAGGAGCAGTCGCGACTGGAGGACGCGCAGCGCGGCGGCGCGGTTCTGGATCTGCGACTTCTCGTTCTGCATCGAGACGACGATGCCGGTCGGGATGTGCGTCATGCGCACGGCGGAGTCGGTGGTGTTGACCGACTGGCCGCCCGGGCCGGACGAACGGAAGACGTCGACCTTGATCTCCGACTCGGGGATCTCGATGTGGTCGGTCTGCTCGATGAGCGGCACGACCTCGACAGCGGCGAACGACGTCTGGCGGCGGCCCTGGTTGTCGAACGGCGAGATGCGCACGAGACGGTGCGTGCCCGCCTCGACCGACAGATGGCCGAACGCGTAGGGCGCCTTGACCTCGAACGTCGCCGACTTGAGGCCCGCCTCCTCGGCGTACGACGTGTCGAGCACCGACGTCGGGTAGCCGTGACGCTCGGCCCAGCGCAGGTACATGCGCAGGAGCATCTCGGCGAAGTCCGCGGCGTCGACGCCGCCGGCGCCGGCGCGGATCGTGACGACGGCCTCGCGGGCATCGTACTCGCCGTTGAGGAGCGTGCGCACCTCGAGCACGTCGAGGTCCTTGCGGATGGCCGCGATCTCGGTCTCGGCCTCCACGAGGGTGTCGGCGTCGTCCATCTCCTGGCCCATCTCGACGAGGGTCTCGACGTCGTCGATGCGCTGACGGAGCTTCTTGACCCGCTCGAGCTCGCCCTGCGTGGCCGAGAGTGCCGACGTGACGCTCTGCGCCTTCTCGGGGTCGTCCCAGAGGTCCGGGGCCGACGCCTGCTCCGAGAGCCGGGCGATCTTCTCCTGCAGGGCGGTGGGGTCGCTCACGGCCTCGATCGAGTCGAGGGTGGCGCGCAGCGCCTTGATCTCTGCGGGGAAGTCGATGGTGGCCACGAGGTTCTAGGGTACCCGCGGCTCAGGCCTGCTCGGGCGTCGGAGGCTCCGGCAGCACGCGCCCGAACATCTGCGCGGTCGCCCGCGCGCTCGGGTTCCCGGCGTCGGGATCGGCGCCCGCGGCGAGGAGTTGGGCGACGACGTCGTCGAACCCCTTGAAGACCGCACCCGCGAGCGGGGACTGCCCCCGCGCGTTGAGCCGGTCGACGTCGGCACCCCGCTCGGCGAGGCCGCGCACGAGGTCCGCGTGCCCGTGGTACGCCGCGAGCATGAGCAGCGTGTTGCCGTCGGCGTCGGCGTGGTCGGCCGGGACCCCGGCGTCGACGAACTCGAGGAGCAGGTCGGCGCCCGCCCGGGCAAGGTCGAACATCTGGTCGAGGTCGACCGGTGCCTTGTCGTCGCTCATGCTCCGAACCTACTGGGCCCGTGCCGAGGCGGTCGCCTGCACCGTGATCCCGCCGCCGAACGCGTCGGTGAACCATCGCAGCAGCGGCGGGCGCGACGTCGCGGCGAGCCCGACGCGCGCCGTCCGGCCGTCCGGCGACGTGGCCTCGACGACCCGGACGCCGTCGAGCCCGCGCAGCACGCCGGGGTGCGCGGCGAGGTAGTCCGTCACCGCGCGACGCACGTCCGCGTCGGTCAGCGTCAGGACGCCCGACGCGTCGGGGGCGCGCGCCTCGCCGGCGTAGAAGCGCTCGGGAGGCATCGCGTCCGCGGCGTCGGCCGCGAGCATGTCCGCGACGTCGTACAGCTGCTTGCGGTCGAGGTGCACGGCCGTCGACGACGCGACCATCGCCACGAGCATGAGACCGAGCGCGACGCACCCGGCCGTGAGCAGCATGATGCGTCCGTCCTCGCGGCCGTCCCGCCGAACCCCTGCCCCGCTCACGGCCGCGCCTGCCCGTACTGGTCGACCGAGCCGACGTGCGCCGCCTCGACGGGGATCTCGAGCGGCACCCACGAGCGCAGCGCCTCGGGGACGAAGGGCAGCGGGACGGCGAGCCGCACCTCGGTCGCCACGGTGCCGCCCGGCGTCAGGCACGGGTCGTGCGAGCACTCGAGCCGGAGCGACCCTCCGCCGTCGAACCCCTGGTCGGCGAGCGCGATCCCGACGGCGGCCTGCGCCCGAGCCGCGCCCTCGGCCGACGACGACGCCGTGACGACCGCGCGCGCCGCCTCGCGCGCGGCACCCTCGACCGCGAAGGTGCCGGCCTGGACCTGCGCGAGCGTGAGGACGAGGTAGACGAGCGGCAGCAGGAGGATCACCGTGGCACCGAGGAACTCGACCATCGCGGCGCCCCGCTCCGGGTCGTGGCGACCCCCGTCCACGCTCATCCTTCCTCCAGCGCGTGGCCGCGCGCGGTCAGCATGCCGGACGGCCCGAGGATGCCGACGACGGGCAACGGTGCGCGCACCGTCACCTCGACGACCGGCAGACCCGCGAGGGTCGTCGAGCCCACCGTGACGTCGCGCGCGTAGCTCGCGTTCAGGGACGCCGTGAGGAGGTCGCGCGTCCGCCGCGCGCCGTCGGACGCGTCCCGGTCGGCGCGCGCCGCGATGCGCGCGCCCTCGGCGGCCGCGTCGACGACGAGCGCGCGTACGTGCAGGGCCAGCGCGACCTGCACGACGCCGAGGAACAGCGCGAGCACGAGCGCGGCGACGAGGACGAACTCGGCGACCGCCGAGCCCCGCTCGCCGTCGTGCACGGTCAGCGGCCGGTGACGCTCGAGATGGCGTCGACGAACGCGCCCTCCAGCAGCGGACCGGCGACGGCCCAGAGCGCCACGACCAGCCCGGCGGTCATGAGGGTCACGAGGACCCAGCCGGGGACGTCGCCGCGCTCCGGGTCGTCGGCGGCAGGGCGGTCGCGACGGTCGCGAGGGTCCTGAGGGTCGAGGGACATCGAGCATCCTTTCTGGTCGCGGCGGGTCACAGCCCGATCCGCAAGGTGGCGAACGACGGGAAGACGGCGAACACGACGGTCACGGGCAGCACGAGGAACACGACGGGGACGAGCATCGCGACCTCCTTCTTGCCGCCCGCCTCCATCAGGGCCCGGCGCCCCGACTCGCGGACGTCCTGTGCCTGGGCGCGCAGGACGTCGGCGAGCGGCGTGCCGCGCTCGAGCGCGACCGCCACGCCCTCGGCGAACCGGGTGAGCGGGGGCAGGGCGGTCCGGTCGGCCATCGCGGTCAGGGCCGCCGCGATCGGCGTCCCCGCGCGGACGTCGGCGAGCATGCGGGAGAGCTCGACCGACAGCTCCCCGCGTGCCGTGGACGCGACGCGCTCGAGCGCGGGCACCGGTCCCTCGCCCGCCGTGACCGCGAGCGCCAGGAGCTCGGCGACCGTCGGGAACTCGGCGAGCATGCGTTCCTCGCGGCGCCGGACCGCGGTGCTGAGCTGCTGGTCGCAGAGCGCGAAGCCGAGTGCGCCGGCGAGGACGACGAGCGCGACGAGCGGCACCGGCGACGACCCCCGCGTCGCGGCGAGCAGGAGTGCGACGAGCAGCCCGACGGCGAGACCGAGGACGGTCCACACGACCTGCCGGGCCCGGAACTGGTCGACGCTCTGCGCCCACCCGGCGCGGTCCAGGCGCCGTCGGACCTCCGCCCGCGGCGACCCGAGGCGCTCGAACCAGTGCGCGAGGTCGCCGAGCCAGGGTGCGAGCAGCCGCTCGACCACGGGGAAGGGCGTGTGGACGGCCTGCTCGCGCAGGAGGCCCGACGTCGCGTCCCGCGGCCGCAGCGCGGGCGCGAGCCGCTGGTCCAGCGTGATGCGACGTGCGCGGAGGCGCGCGACCACGAGCAGGACGCCGATACCGCCGAGCAGCCCGACGAGCGCGCCCGGCACCGAGACCCACTCGCTCACCGCAGCACCCGCCCTTCCTCGGGCAGGCGCCCGATCCGTCGCATGAGCCGGTACGCGACGAGGGACACGGCCGCTCCCCCGGCGAGCACGGCGACGCCCGCGGCCGAGTCGTAGGCCTGCGCGGTCTCGGGCCGCGTCGCGAGGAACGCGAGCACGATCCACGGGCCGGCCGCCGCGAGCCGTGCACCGCTGACCGTCCAGCTCTGGCGGGCCTCGAGCTCGCCCCGGGTGCGTGCGTCCTCGCGCAGGAACGTCGACAGGGTGCGCAGCAGGCGGCCGAGGTCGGTGCCGCCGACCTCGCGCGTGAGGCGCAGCGCCTCGACGATCCGGTCGGCCACGGGGTCGGCGAGCCGGGCCTTGAGCAGGTCGAGGCACTCGCCGAACCGCCCGGTGGCGCGGTAGTCGGCCGCGAAGCGGGCGAACTGCTCGCGCAGCTCGACCGGGCCGCGCTCGCCGAGCTGGGCGACCGCCTCCGGCAGCGAGAGGCCCGCGCGGACACCGGACGCGAGGTGGTCGACGACCTCGGGCCAGACGTCGCGCAGGTCGCGCCGGCGCTTGCGCGCGCGGGCGCGCACCAGCATCTCCGGGGCGACGGCGGCCATGACCGTGAAGCACAGCGCGATGACCGGCGACCGCGTGAGCGCCAGGCCGGTGAGCAGGACCAGGAGCGCGAGCACGGCGCTCGCGCCGTAGAGCGCGCCCGGCGTGACCGACGGCGCCCCGGCCTGCACGAGGAGGTCCTGCACGACGGCGGAGCGCCGCGTCCGCCGTCGGGAGCGCTCGGCCGGCTCCCAGAACGACCACCAGACGCAGAACAGCCCCGCCCCGAGGAGCAGCCCGACCGCGACGCCCATCAGCGCGCCCCCGCCAGGAGCGCGCGCACGTCGACGCCGACGCGGGCGAACCGTTCCTCGCCCGGCGGGAAGCCGTCACCGCGGACGAGCTCTCCTCCTCGCTCGGGCGGGAGCCGGTGGAACAGCCCGGCGGTCTCGACGCGCCCCTCCTCGACCCGCCCCGTGACCGCGACGATCTCGCGGACCTGCCGGACGCCGTCGTGCCGCACGCCCAGGTGGACGACGACGTCGATCGCCGACGCGACGGTCGGGACGACGAAGCGGTCGGTCACGTTCTCCCCCGCGAGCAGGGGAAGCGTGCACATCTTCGTGACCGCCTCGCGCGCGGAGTTGGCGTGGATCGTGCTCATCCCGGGAACGCCGGCGTTGAGAGCCACGAGCATGTCGAAGCTCTCCGCCTCGCGGACCTCGCCGATGACGATGCGGTCGGGCCGCATGCGCAGCGACTCCTTGACGAGCCGTCGCAGCGGGATCTCACCGGTGCCCTCGAGGCTCGCCTGGCGGCACTGCATCGCGACGACGTCCCGCACGGGGAGATTGAGCTCGAACACTTCCTCGCAGGTCACGACCCGCTGCCCGGAGGGGATCGAGCCGGCGAGCGCGTTGAGCATCGTCGTCTTGCCCGCGGCGACCGCCCCCGCGACGAGGATGTTGAGCCCCGCCCGCACGGCCGCGTCGAGGAACACGGCGGCGTGGCGCGTGAGCGACCCGAGGCGCACGAGGTCGTCGAGGTGCCGCGCCCGCACCAGGTGCTTGCGGATGTTGACCGCCCAGTGCCGCCGCGTGATGTCGGGGATGACCACGTGGAGGCGCTCGCCGCCGGGCAGCACCGCGTCGACGAACGGGCTGCTCAGGTCGAGGCGGCGTCCGCTCGCCTTGAGCATGCGCTCGACGAGGTCACGCACCTGCTCGGCCGTGAGGATCGTGGTCGTGAGCTCGGGGACGCCTGATCGCGCGACGAAGACCTGCGCGGGCCCGTTGATCCAGATCTCCTCGACCTGCGGGTCGTCGAGGTACTTCTGCAACGGCCCGAGGCCAGCCAACGCGTCGACGACGGACCGCACCGCGGCGTGCGGGTCCGCGAGGGCCGGCACGACGCCGAGGGCGGCGCGCTCGGCGTAGTCGGCGAGCGCCTCGGCGGCGAGCCGTTCGAGGGCGGGCCGGTCGCGGACCGGGTCGATGCCGCGGCGCCGGACGAGCTCGCGCACCTCGTCCTCGAGGATCGCGGCCGCGTCGGACGGCGCGAGCGCGTCGATCGGCACGAGTGGTCCCCCTTCACTCACGGCGTTCGCCCGACCCCTCAGGAGCGCCATCAGCGTAGGCGTCCGCCGCGAGCGCCGGGGCGTGCCTGTGGACGACCGCGTCGGCGCCGGTGCGGGCCGGTGCGCGGGCGTGGCACGGTCGACGTATATATCAGAGGCGAGGGGCGCGGGACCACAGCCGTCCCACGGTCCGGCCGGCCCGGGCACCTGCGGTTATGGTCGGTCCATGACCGATGCGCACGCGGGCCTGCCCGTGCCCGGCCGCTGGCGCGACGTCGCGCGCGCGACGGGCCTGCTCGCCGCCGACGGGACGGTCGCGCAGACGATCTTCGCCGAGATGACGGGCCTGGCCGTCCGCACGGGGGCGATCAACCTCGGCCAGGGCTTTCCCGACGTCGACGGCCCCGACTACGTCAAGGAGGCGGCGAAGGCCGCGATCGACGCCGGGCGGAACCAGTACGCGCCCGGCGACGGGATCCCGGAGCTGCGCCGCGCCGTCGCCGACCACCAGCGCCGGCACTACGGGCTCGCCGTCGACCCGGACTCCGAGGTGCTCGTGACGACCGGCGCGACGGAGGCGCTGGCCGCGGCGATCCTCGCGCTCGCCGGGCCGGGCGACGACGTGATCACGCTCGAGCCGTTCTACGACGCGCACGCCGCGGTCATCGCGATGGCCGGCGCCACGCACGTGCCCGTCCCCCTCACCGCGGAGGGCTTCCGGCTCGACGTCGCGGCGCTGCGGGCCGCGGCGTCCGAGCGCACGCGGCTGATCGTCGTCAACACGCCGCACAACCCGACCGGCACGGTCCTCACCCGCGAGGAGCTCGAGGCGATCGCCGCCGTCGCGCGCGAGCACGACGCCGTCGTCCTCACCGACGAGGTCTACGAGCACCTCACGTTCGACGGCGCCGCGCACGTGCCGGTCGCGACGCTGCCCGGCATGGCCTCGCGCACGCTCACCGTGTCCTCGAGCGGCAAGACGTTCAGCTTCACGGGGTGGAAGGTCGGCTGGGTGCACGGCCCGGCCGAGCTCGTCACGGCCGTGCGCACGGTCAAGCAGTTCCTCACGTACACGTCAGGCTCGCCGTTCCAGCCGGCGATCGCCCAGGCGCTGGCCGACGACGAGACGCCGCGCGCCCTGGCCGCCTCGCTCGCCGCGCGCCGGGACCTGCTGTGCGAGGGCCTGACCGCGGCCGGGTTCGACGTCGTCGTGCCGCAGGGCACGTACTTCGTGGTGGCCGACGGCGCGCCGCTCGGTTTCGAGGACGGGCACGAGCTGTGCCGCCGCCTGCCCGAGCTCGCCGGCGTCGTCGCCGTGCCGGTGTCGGCATTCTGCCGGGAGGGGTCGACGACGGCGGACCGGCTGCGCTCGCGCGTGCGGTTCACGTTCGTCAAGCGCGAGGACGTGCTGCGCGACGCCGTCGAGCGCCTCCACCGCCTCGCGACGTAGCGCGAAACGCGACGAAGTAGCGCGACACGCTGCGAAGTAGCGCCGAGGCTCACGCTACGTCGCGGGACGACGCGCTACCTCGCCGTGAGGAGGGAGACGGCGACGGCGAGCATGATCACCGCGATGACCGCGTCGAGCACGCGCCACGCCCCGGGCCGCGCGAGCAGCGGCGCGAGCAGCCGACCCCCGTACCCGATGCCGGAGAACCAGAGGATGCTCGCGAGCACCGCGCCGGCGCCGAACCACCAGCGGGCGTCGCCGTACGTCGAGGAGATCGACCCGAGCAGCACCACGGTGTCGAGGTAGACGTGCGGGTTGAGCCACGTCAGGGCGAGCGCGGTGAGCACGGCCGGACGCAGGCGACGTCCGGCGTCGGGCATCGCCCCGGCGGGCGCGGCGACGAGCTGCTCGCTCCCCTTCCACGCGCGCCGGGCCGCGAGGAACCCGTAGCCGAGCACGACGGCGGCACCCGCCCACCGCGCGACCTCCACCACGGTGGGCGCGCGCTGCACGAGCGCGCCGAGCCCGCCCACCCCGGCCGCGATGAGCACCGCGTCGGACGCCGCGCAGATCGCCACGACCACGCCGACGTGCTCACGTCGCACACCCTGGCGCAGCACGAAGGCGTTCTGGGCGCCGATGGCGACGATGAGCGAGAGCCCGAAGCCGAGGCCGGCGAGGAAGGTGAGCACACATCGACGCTAGGCGGCCTGGCGACATGCAGTCCAACTGTTGTTCCTTACGCCAGTGAAGCGATACTTCAGGAGTGCGATGGGACTCCGGACAGCTCGAGGCGCTCGCCGCGGTCGTCGCAGAGGGGTCGTTCGACGCGGCGGCCCGCGCCCTGCACATCACGCCGTCGGCGGTGAGCCAGCGCATCCGCGCGCTCGAGAACGCCGCAGGCAGCGTGCTGGTGCGCCGCACCCGCCCCGTCGAGCCCACGGATCAGGGGCGGACGCTGCTGCGCCTGGCCCGGCAGGTCGAGCTGCTCGGCGCCGAGGCGGCGCGCGAGCTCGGTCCCGCCGCGGCCGATCCGGCCGACGACGACGCGCGTCCCGTCACGGTGCCGCTCGCGGTCAACTCCGACTCGCTCACGACGTGGCTGATGCCCGCGCTCGCCCGCGTCGACGGCGTCTGCTTCGACCTGCACACCGCCGACCAGGACCGCACGGTGGATCTCCTGCCCGCCGGCGTCGTCATGGCAGCGGTCACGTCGCAGCGCGAGCCGGTGCAGGGCTGCACCTCGGTGCCGCTCGGCACCATGCGCTACCGGCCGGCGGCCGCACGGTCCGTCGTCGAGCGCTGGTTCCCCGACGGCCCGACGCTCGAGGCGCTCGGCCGCGCGCCCGTCGTCGTGTTCGACCGCACCGACGACCTCCAGGACCGCTGGCTGCGCGACGTCGCCGCGGCCGCCGGCGCACCGGTGCCCGACCCGCCACGCCACCACGTGCCCAGCACCGCGTCGTTCCTGGAGGCGATCCGCCTCGGTCTCGGCTGGGGGATGTGGGGCCCGCTCCCCCGGCCGGGCGCCCGCTTCCCGCTGCTCGACGACGCGGCCGACGTCGTCATGCTCGACGACGACTCCGCCGTCGACGTGCCGCTCTACCTGCAGCAGTGGAAGCTGCGCTCCGAGGTCCTCGACCGCGTCGCGGGCGCGCTGCGCGCCGAGGCGCGCCGGACGCTGCTCCCGCTCTGACCGGCGCTCAGGCGGCGTCAGCGCAGACGCCCGGCCGCACAGACGGGCTCGGCGACGGCGTCGGGCCGGCCGAGCCGCCGGACTCCGCTCCGGACTCCGGCTCGCTCGCGCCGTCGAACGGCTCCTCGCTCGCCGGCGCGCTCGGCCGGTCGGACGCGTCGGACCCGTCGGGCGACGCCCCGTCCGACCCGCCGGAGGCCGACGGCGAGGGCGCCGGGCTGCCGGGCGGCGGCTCGTCGGCCCGGATGCGCTCCCAGATCGCGTCGGCCTCGTCGGTCCACACCACCCGGTCGGGGTTGCGCGGCGCCTCGACGACCGGCACGGAGGTGAACACGATCTGCGCGGGGTCGATGTTGCGCATGCTCCACGCCAGGCCCGCGAGCGCCGCGGGGCTCGCGAGGTCACGTCCGGTGCTGATGGACTGGAGCACCTCGCGGACGACCCGGTAGAGGCGGGGCGAGTCGGTGATGATGTTCTGCGCGAGCACCTCGCGGAGCATGGCGTCGAAGAACGCCTGCTGACGTTCGATGCGGCCGAGGTCGCTGCCCATCTCGAGCCCCATGCCGGAGCCTTGGCGGGCGCGCAGGAAGTTGATGGCGGTGTACCCGTCGAACCGCTGCTCACCCGCGGGCAGGTCGAGGTCGACCTTGCGGCCCTTGACGGGTTCCGGCAGGCACATGCGCACGCCGCCGATGGCGTCGACGACGTCGATGACGCCGGACATCTTGACGACCATGTGGTCGGTGATCCCGACGCCGGTGAGCGACTCGACGGTGAGGATGGTGCACGCCGCGGCGCCGGTGATGTCGCGGTCGTCGCCGCCGCCGATGGTGAACGCGCGGTTGAACATCGTGTTGCGGCGGGCGTCGGAGGTGCTGCCGTCGCTGCGGGGGCACGCGGGGATGTCGACGAGCGAGTCGCGCGGGATGGACACCGCCTCGATGCGGCTGCGGTCGCCGGAGACGTGGACGAGCAGCGTGGTGTCCGAGTGGAACTCGTCGCCCTCGCCTGCGAGGGCGGCGTTCTCCTCGTCGCGGAAGTCGGTGCCCATGACGAGGATGTTGAGCGCCTGCCCGGCGAACGGGTCGTCCGGGTCCTGCTCGTCGGAGTGCGCCGGGGGGCGCGAGCGGTCCTCGCCCAGGAGGGCCTCGACGTCGGACACGTCGAGCTGTGCCTGCAGGTCGAGGTAGGACGCGACGGCGCCCGTCCCGACGAGCGCGAGCACACCCGTCAGGCCGAGCGCCACGGCGCGTGCGGCTCGGTGCGAGGGCAGGCCGGCCGCGTGCCGGGGTGGGGTGCGCTGCACACCGCGACTATAGGCGGTGTGCAGCGCACTCGCCCTGGTCAGCGCGCCCGTACGGCCGCGACGGCGGCGTCCGGGTGGTCGCTGAAGAGGCCGTCCATGCCGGCGTCGAGGAACGCCCGGATCTCGCCGGCCATGTCGCCGGGGGCGGTCGGGTCGGCCGAGGAGCGGAACTCGGCGGGCAGGAACTGGTTCTCGGCCCGGAAGGTCCAGCCGTGCACCTCGAGCCCGACGGCGTGCGCGTGGGCGATGACCGGCGTCGGCTCACCGAGCGTGCCGTCCGCGCGGCGCGGGATCATGACGTTCTTCTCGAGCCCGACGCCGTCGGCGTAGGTGGCGATCTCGGCCAGGCCCGCGGGCGTGACCATGTCGGCGTAGGTGGTCGGGTCGCCCGCCGCGACGAGGTCGTACGGGGCGCCGCTGCTCGAGACGAGCTGGGCGAGCCGGACGTCGGTCATGGCGTCGAGCTCGCGCAGGTTGCCGGTCTCGAACGACTGGAGGATGACGGGCGCGTCGGCGTGGTCGAACCCGTTGGCCTCGAGCTCGGCGACGAGCGGCTCCTCGAGCGACAGCCCGATCGAGTCGAAGTACGTCGGGTGCTTCGTCTCGGGGTACACGCCGACGGGGCGGCCGTCGCACGTGCGCGAGTGCCGGGCGAGGTCGAGGACCTCGTCGAGCGTCGGCACCTGGTAGAGGCCGTCGAACCGGGCGCTGCCGGGGCGCACGGCCGGGATGCGCTCGACCGCACGCAGGGTGCGCAGCTCGGCGAGCGTGAAGTCCTCGGTGAACCAGCCGGTGACGGGCCGGCCGTCGATGACCTTGGTGGTGCGCCGGCCGGCGAACTCGGCACGGGAGGCGACGTCCGTCGTGCCGCCGATCTCGTTCTCGTGCCGGGCGACGAGCACGCCGTCCTTCGTGGCGACGACGTCGGGCTCGATGTAGTCCGCGCACTGCAGGATCGCCTGCTCGTACGCGGCGAGGGTGTGCTCGGGGCGGTAGCCCGACGCGCCGCGGTGCCCGACGACGGTGACGCCGTCGTCGCGCACGCGCTCGCGGCGCAGCTCGACGAGCGCCATCTCCGTGTCGTCGGGCGTGCCGGGCGTGCGCGCCGCGTTGCCGGGGTAGTTGTTGTCGTTGCCGATGAGGATGCGTCCGTCGCGCAGGCGCAGGACCGTCTCGAACGACTGCACGGGCAGGGAGAACGTCTCGCCCAGACCGTAGCCCTCGCCCGCGTCGATGCCCAGCGGGTTGGCGATGCGGAGCGCGTCGAGCACGAGCTCCTTGACGAGGTTGCCGTCGGCGTCGGTGCGGCGCAGGTCGACCTCGTACACGCGCTTGATGACGGACGCCTCGCCGTCCCAGTTGTCGCGCTCGACGAACCAGAACCGGCCCGGGCCGACGGTGAAGGAGTCGCCCACGAGGTTGCCCGGCAGGTCGGTGCGGTAGCTCCAGGTGCGGTCCGTGTACTCGCCGCGGCGCGTGTCGAACTCGTAGACCACGCGGCGGCGCTCGTCGGTCTCGCCCACGAGCGCGTTCTCGACGACCGGGTAGAGGTACCGCCCGTCGGGCGAGGCGCTCATGGCCTCGAAGCCGCTGCTCGCGCGGACGCCGGGCGTTTCGCCGGGCGCGAGGTACGGGTTCTGCGGCGACTTCAGGCCGCCCGGCAGCCCGACCGGCGGGGCGAGCAGCGTGCCGTCGGCGTCGAAGTGCAGCACGAACGGCCCGAACTCCTCGCCGACCCAGAACGTGCCGTCCTTCGCGCGGACGACCGACTCGACGTCGAAGTCGGCCCCCGTGAGCAGGCGCTCGTCGGTGCCCTCGTTCGTGATGGGGAAGTCGAGGACGCCGTTCGCGTCGTGGTAGTCGATGCGGTCGAGGATCTCGATCTCGCCCGAGCCGGGCGTGCCGGTGTCCCAGTCGGGCTTCACGAGGTAGTTGCGCAGCAGGAAGTCGGCCGAGTTGGCCTTGGTGCCGAAGCCGTTGTCGGGCTGGGCCCGGAACGTGCCGTCACCGTTGTCGACCATGGCCGAGAAGCCGGGGATGATCTGGCCGTCCCACGGGCCCTGCCGGACGTTCGCGGGGGTGGCGTCGGCGCCCGACGGCGGGCCGTCGGCGAGGAAGTCGGCGTCGAGCGTGGCGCGGCCCACGAGCGTGGGCACCAGGTGCGTCGTCGTGCGGGGGTCCGACGACGGACGCCCGGCGGCGCTCGCGCCCGCGGCGGCCGTGCCGATTCCGGTCGAGAGCAGGAGGGCCGCGGCGGCGCCGGCCGCGGCGGTACGGACGAGCGGAAGACGTCTCATGGCGCCGATCCCACCGAGGGCGGGCGTCGCCTGGCCGAACCCGACGTGAAACCTGGACGTCGGCCGGGTGAACTCCGTCCGGCTCAGACGTGCGACATCTCCGCCCAGCCGCCGCGGTGGAACGCCGGCGTGGCCAGGGCCAGCACGAGGAGCGCCACGACCAGGGCGCCCAGCATGACGGCGGCCATCGCGACCGCGTCACCGCCCAGCACGCCGACGAGCGGCGAGACGAGCCCGGCGACCCCAGACTGCACCGCGCCGATGACCGCGGCGGCGGAGCCGGCCCGCTCGCCGTGCCGCGACAGCGCGATCGCCGACGCGTTCGCCGGGATGAGGCCCTGGAACGCCAGCACGACCCACAGCACCGCCAGCAGGCCGATCAGCCCCCCGAGGTCCGTGAGCGCGACGGCCATGAGGGCGACGGCGAACACGCCCTGCAGGACCAGGGCGGCCCGCAGCAGGCGCACGGGCGCGACGCGGCGCACGAGCGCGGCGTTGACCTGCGCGGACAGCACGAGCCCCAGCCCGTTGAGCGCGAAGAGCAAGGAGAACTGGGAGTGCGAGAGCCCGTAGCCCTCCTGGAACACGAAGGGCGAGCCCACGACGTAGCTCATGAGGACCGCCATGCCGAGGCCGGGCAGCACCGCGAGCGCCATGAAGTGGCGGTCGCGCAGCAGGACCCGGTACCCCGCGAACACGCTGCCCAGGCCGCCGGCCTGGCGGCGGGTCGCGGGCAGAGTCTCGGGCATGAGCCGCCAGACGACGAGAGCCATCGCGACGCCGCCCAGCGCGAGCGCGGCGAACACCCAGCGCCACGACGCCGCCGCGGCGACGGCCGAGCCGAAGGTCGGGGCGAGCATGGGTGCGACGCCGATGACGAGCATGAGGCGCGACAGGATGCGGGCGGCCTCGGCGCCGACGAAGCGGTCGCGCACGACGGCCATCGCCGCGACGCCGCAGGCCGCGTTGAAGAAGCCCTGGAGCAGGCGCATGCCGACCAGGACGGTCATGTTCGGCGCGATCGCGCACAGCAGCGACGTGATGACGTGCAGCGCGAGGCCCCACAGCAGCGGGGCGCGCCGCCCGTACCGGTCGGACAGCGGCCCGATGACGAGCTGGCCCGCCGCGCCGCCGACGAGCATGACGGAGACCGACAGCTGCGCGTACGCGGCGCTCGACCCGAGGTCGGCCGCGACCTCCGGCAGCGACGGCAGGTACATGTCCACCGTGAACGCGGGCAGCGCGGCGAGCGCCCCGAGCATGAGCACCCAGCGGTACGGCGAGCGGGCGCGCACGGGTGTCGCGGTGGATGCGGCGTGGGGCATGGCCGCCATCCTATCGAAACGATACGAGGCGCGGCAGTGCCGCTCCGGTGATCCCCCTCACGAGCGCGCGGGCCGGCCCGGTGTCGGTGGGGTGCGCGAGCATGGACCCATGTGCGGCAGGTACGCGTCCTTCCGGGACGCCGAGGACATCGCGGACGAGCTCGCCGTCGCGCGCATCGCCGACGACGCGCGGCTCCTGCCCGCGTCGTGGAACGTCGCGCCGACCGACCCCGTCCGCATCGTCGTCGAGCGCCCCGAACGCCTCGAGGGCCGCAGCACGGGCGAGATCACCCGCCAGCTGCAGGTCGCGCGCTGGGGGCTCGTGCCCTCGTGGGCCAAGGACCCGGGCGTCGGGGCCCGCATGATCAACGCCCGCTCCGAGACCCTGCTCGACAAGCCCGCGTTCGCCAAGCCCCTCGCGGTGCGGCGCTGCCTGCTGCCCGCGGACGGCTACTTCGAGTGGCGCAAGCTCGCCGTGCCCGAGGGCGCCCCCGCGGGCGCCAAGGTGCCCAAGCAGGCGTACTGGATCCGTCCCGCCGACGGGGACGTCGCGGCGCTGGCGGGGCTCTACGAGTTCTGGCGCGACCCGTCCAAGGCCGACGACGACCCGGACCGCTGGCTCGTGTCCGCCACGGTCGTCACGCGGCCCGCGGCCACCGAGCTCGAGCGCATCCACGACCGCATGCCCGCGATCCTGCCGCGCTCGGCGTGGGACGCCTGGCTCGACCCGGCCGTGGGCGCCGACGAGGCGCTCGAGATCGTCCAGGGCGCCGGCGTCGCGCTGAGTACCGTGCCCGTGAGCAACCGGGTGGGCAGCGTGCGCAACAACGACCCGGGCCTCGTCGAGCCCGACCCCGAGCCGCTCGACCCCGACGTCGTGCGCGTGTGAGTCAGGAGCCGGTGTAGGCGCGCTGCAGCCGCACGGGCGTGATGGTCCCGATCCCCTGCAGCTCGCGCGGGGGCTGCGCGGTGAGCGCGTAGCGCGACGACGACGCGAGCAGTGCCGCGGTCGGCGGGTCGACGAGCACCGTGGCGGGCTCGGCGAGCTCGGTGATCCGCGAGGCGAGGTTGACGTCGGGCCCGAAGACGTCGCCGAAGCGGGACAGCACCCGGCCCCACACGAAGCCCACGCGCACCGGGATCTCCTCCTCGGTCGCGTGCGGCGCCGCGAGACCGAGCGCCACCTCGGCGCCCGTCGTGACGTCGTCGGCCACGAACAGGACCGCGTCGCCGATGGTCTTCACGACGCGCCCGCCGGCCTCGACGATGACGTCGCGCGCCCGCGACTCGAACCGCTGCACGAACTCGGCCAGCTCCTGCGAGCCGAGCCCTGCCGTGCGCTTGGTGAACGACACGATGTCGGCGAAGCCCACCGCGCGGCGCAGCGGCAGCTGGTCGGCGCTCACCGTCTCGCCCTGCTCGCCGCCGAACTCGATGGCGAGGCGGCCGGTGAGCGCGGCGAGCTGGCGGCGCCACGCGTGCTCGAGCTGGTGCGACAGCCGGTCCGCCAGGTGCGGGATCTGGTGCAGCACGGCCTGGCGGGCGTGCGGGTCGTCCAGCCCGTCGCGCCGGCTCACGAGCTCGACGAACGCCTCGACCTGCCACAGCGCGAGCCGGTCGGTGGTGTGGCCCAGCGCGCGGATGAGCGTCATCTGCGCGCGCTCGTCGAGCCGCGCGTCCTCGACGAGGTCGCCGATCTCGCGCAGCGCCTCCATGTCGGCGTCGGTGAACCACGGGTCGGTCGGGTGGGTCACGGGCAGCCCGAGCCAGCGCCAGTACGACTGGATGAACTCGTGCGACAGCCCCGTGCCCTCGACGAGCTCGTCGAGCGTGTAGCGACGCGGGCCGCCGAGGATCTCCTCGTCGAGGCGCGCGGCGACGTCCGCGACCCGCGCCCGCTCCTCGCGGTCGGCGTCGCTCGCAGCGCCCGTCGGACCGCTCGTCGTGTCGCTCGTCACGTGGCCCACTGTAGTGCGGGCGGCCTGGACGGTTGCTGAGTACCCGGTGCGGCTCAGGCGGTCCGCAGGTGGTGGACGTCGCCCGCGGTGACGACCCGTTCGCCGTCGGCGGTCTCCACCACGAGGGCGCCGTCGTCGGCGACGCGCGCCGCGACCCCCTCGAGCACGCCGCCCGCCCCGGCGAGCTCCGCGCGCACGCGCGTGCCGAGCGTCGCGGAGCGGTCCGCGTACTCGCGCGCCAGACCGGCGGCCCGCGCGTCACCCCCCGCCTCCTCGAGCCGCCCGACGGCGGAGGTCAGCTCGCGCACGAGGCTCACGAGGAGCGCGCCGCGGTCGAGGTGCGTGGCGCCCGCGAGCGCCAGCGACGTCGCGGTGGGCACCGGCAGCTCGTCGACGGTCTGGGCGACGTTGAGCCCGACGCCCACGACGACGCCGCCGCCCGGCACGACCTCTGCCAGCACGCCGGCGACCTTGCGGTACGGGCCGAGGCCTTCGACGTCGGGCGCGGCGGGCACGAGCACGTCGTTGGGCCACTTGAGCCGGGCCTCGACGCCCGCCTCGTCCGCGGCGCGCGCGGCGGCGAGCCCGGCGACGAGCGGCACCCAGCCGAGCGCGGCGGCCGGCACGTGCGGGCGCAGCAGGACCGAGACCGTCAGCGCCGCCCGCGCGGGGGTCTCCCAGGTCCGCCCGGCCCGGCCCCGCCCGGCGACCTGGTGCTCGGCGACGAGCGCGCCCGGCGCGGCGAGGCCCGGCTCGGCACGCGTCCGCTCGACGAGCGCGGTGCTGGTCGACGGCGAGGTCTCGACGACGTCGAGCCACGCGAGCGGTCCGGCGGGGGTGAGGAGCTCGCGGCGCAGGGCGTCGACGGCGAGCGGTGCACGGTCCATGGCACGATCCTCGCGCAGAGCCCGCCGTTTGTCGGGTCCGGACAAAGATCGGGCTGCGCACGCAGCCTGTCGCGCATCGATCCGTGGCATTCCACCAACTAGGGTCGATCGGGTGAACGACGCCGCCGCGACCACCACCGCCCCGTCCGAGCCGCGCCTCGTCGGCACGGCCGCCAAGCTCGCCGACCTCGAGCGCCGTCGCGCCGAGGCGGTCACCGAGCCCGAGGCCACCGCGCAGGCGAAGCAGCACAAGCGCGGCAAGAAGACGGCTCGCGAGCGCATCGAGGCGCTGCTCGACGAGGGCTCGTTCGTCGAGCTCGACGCGCTGGCCAAGCACCGCAGCCGCAACTTCGGCATGGACGCCAAGCGCATCGCGGGCGACGGCGTCGTCACCGGCTACGGCACGGTCGACGGGCGCCAGGTGTGCGTCTTCAGCCAGGACTTCACGGTCTTCGGCGGCTCGCTCGGCGAGGTGCACGGCCAGAAGATCGCCAAGGTGCAGGACCTCGCGCTGCGCACGGGCGTGCCGATCATCGGCATCTCCGACGGCGGCGGCGCACGCATCCAGGAGGGCGTCGCGGCGCTCACGCAGTTCGCGGAGATGTTCCGGCGCAACGTCGCGGCCTCGGGCGTGATCCCGCAGATCTCGCTCATCCTCGGCCCGAGCGCGGGCGGCGCGGTCTACTCCCCCGCCCTGACGGACTTCATCGTCATGGCCGACGGCACGTCGAACATGTTCATCACCGGCCCGGACGTCATCAAGACGGTCACGGGCGAGGACGTCGACTTCGAGACGCTCGGCGGCGCGCGCACGCACAACAGCCGGTCCGGCGTCGCGCACTACATGGCGCACGACGAGGACGACGCGATCGACTACGTGCGCCACCTCCTGTCGTACCTGCCGCAGAACAACCTGTCGGACCCGCCCGCGTTCCCGCCCGAGGACGACGCGCCGCTCGAGGTCACCCCGGAGGACGAGGCCCTCGACACGATCGTCCCGGACAGCGACAACCAGCCGTACGACATGCGCGCGGTGGTCGAGGCCGTCCTCGACCCCGAGTCGTTCCTCGAGGTCCAGCCGCTGTTCGCGCAGAACGTGCTCGTCGGCTTCGGGCACGTCGAGGGCCAGGCGGTCGGCATCATCGCCAACCAGCCGCTGTCGATGGCCGGCACGCTCGACATCGACGCGGCCGAGAAGGCCGCGCGCTTCGTGCGCACGTGCGACGCCTTCAACATCCCCGTGCTCACGTTCGTCGACGTGCCGGGCTTCCTGCCGGGCGTCGGGCAGGAGCACCAGGGCATCATCCGCCGCGGCGCGAAGCTCATCTACGCCTACGCCGAGGCGACCGTCCCGCTCGTCACGGTCATCACGCGCAAGGCGTACGGCGGCGCGTACATCGTCATGGGCTCCAAGCAGCTCGGCGCCGACGTCAACCTCGCGTGGCCGACGGCGCAGGTCGCCGTCATGGGCGCCAGCGGGGCCGTGAACATCCTCCAGCGCCGCGCGCTGCAGCAGGTCGCGGAGGCGGGCGGCGACGTCGAGGCCGAGCGCGCCCGCCTCACCGCCGAGTACGAGGACGCGATCGTCAACCCGTGGGACGCGGCCGAGCGCGGCTACGTCGACGCGGTGATCCGGCCCTCGGAGACGCGCGTCCAGGTCGTGCGGGCGCTGCGCGCGCTGCGCACCAAGCGCGCGAGCCTGCCGCCCAAGAAGCACGGCAACATCCCGCTGTGACGGCGGCTGAGGGACAATCGCACCCATGAGCCACGAGGACGCCACCCACGGACCTGCCCCGATGCCGGCCGTGGACCCCGAGCCGATGCACCGCGCGGTCGACGCGCTGGCCGCCGCGCTGCACGAGTACGTGCGCACCGCCGTCGGCGTCCGGTCCGAGTTCGGCGCGGCCGAGGCCGACGAGGACCCGCGCATCCTCGCGCTCGAGAACCGCATCGGTCAGCTCAACGCGACGCTCTTCGACGCGCTGCACGACGGGCTCGGGATGCACCCCGACCTCACGAGCTCCGTCTGGGGCCCGGAGCAGGACGCGCACGACGAGCACGAGCACCACGTGCCCGAGGGCGCGATCGTCGCCGAGCCGTTCTACCTCGGGTTCCTCGTGGCCGCCCCGCCGCAGCCGGCCGACATGACGCTCGAGGGTGTCATCGAGCTGCTCGACGAGGCGGGCGAGGAGGTCGCGAACCGGCTGCTCGACGGCGGCTACGAGGTCGTCGAGTGGGCGGCCTCGCGCGGCCAGGCGGCCGCGTTCGGCGACGACGCGGACGACGAGGAGGACGAGGACTGATGACACCCCAGGTCCGCGTGGTCCGCGGCGAGCCCGACGACGTCGAGGTCGCCGCGCTGGTCGCGGGGCTCGCCGCGGTGACGGCGTCGAACGGCCTGTCCGACGACGCCGCGCCCGTCAACGAGTGGACGAACCGCGCGCGCACGCTGCGCGGCAACGGCGCGGGCGTCACGGCCCGCAGCTTCGGCGGTCGCGCCGGCCGCCACAACGCCGACGCGTGGCGCTGGAGCCTGCGCTCGTGAGCGTCGTCTGGCAGCAGGTCGCGACGCCGGACGACGTCGAGGCCCCGCTCGGCGACCCGCCCGCGCCGCCGCGGCCCGGGCTCGTGCGGCGCTGGCTGTGGGCGCCCGCGCTCGCCGCGGCCGTCGTGCTCTACGTGGTCAGGCGCTCGGTCGAGGACCCGTCGGCCGAGCTCGAGCTCTGGCTCGTGCTGGGCATGCTCGCGGCCGTGGCCCTCACGGCGGTCGCCGCGCTCGTGCGCTACCGCGACGACCAGACCCAGGCCGCCGCCGCGCGCGGCGCGAGGGCCCTGGCGACGGACGCCCGCGCCACCACGGGCTCCGTGACGGTCCGCGAGCGCCCCGTGCGCGGCGGGCGGATGCTCAGCGGGGTCCTCGCCTACCCGGGCGAGGACGGCACGGCCGAGGAGACGTGGTCGCTGCTCGTGCGGGACGACGACGAGCTCGCCGCCCCGCGCGCCGGCGACCCGGTGGCCGTGTGGTGGGCGCCCGGTTCCGACGTCGTCGTGGCGCGGTACAACCGGGCCTGGGCCGACGAGGTGCGGCGCCGCACGCGCTGACCGCCGACGTCGTCGCCGCCCGCGACATGCCGTCCGACGTGCCTCGACGCGCGAGCGGGCCGAGTCCTCGCCATGATCGAAGGCGACACGGGCGACCGGACGCCCGGGAACGGAGGCACCCTGATGGGTATCGGAAGTGGCATCTTCCTCATCGTCGTCGGCGCGATCCTGGCCTTCGCGATCGCACCCGACACGTGGGACGTCGTCAACCTCAACGTCGTCGGCTACATCTGCATCGCGGCCGGGATCCTCGCGCTGATCATGGGGCTGATCTACAACCGGCAGCGTTCGCACACGAGTCACCGGGTCGAGCGGTACGACGACCGCACGCCCCCGCCCGTCTGACCGAGGACGAGCGCGGCGAGACGGCGCCGGACCGCACGGTCCGGAGCCGTCGGCGTGCCCGGCCCGCGCTAGGCTCGCGGCGTGACCCAGGACACCACTTCCTCCGGCCCTGCTCGCACCCCGTCCGCGCTCGACGCCGTCGCGGACACGTACGTCGCGCGCTCGGCCGAGATCAACCCGCTCATGGCCACGTCGATCGGCCTGTCGGGCTACGACCACCTCATGACGGACCTGTCCCCCGCCGGGCACGAGGCGCAGGCGGCGGCGGACCGGGAGGTCCTGGCCGAGCTCGACGCGCTCGAGCGCGACGGGCGCGCGCCGGTCGACGACGTCGACCGGGTCACGCTGGCGGCGATGCGCGAGCGCATCGGCCTGCAGCTCGAGCTGCACGCCTCGGGCGAGCCGCTCGCGAGCCTCAACAACATCGCCTCGCCCGTGCAGGAGCTGCGCGACGTCTTCGACATCATGCCGACGGGCAGCGTCGAGGCGTGGGAGAACGTCGCCGCCCGCCTCAACGCGATCCCCGACGCGATCGAGGGGTACACCGCCTCGCTCGCGGAGGCGGCACGGCGCGGCAGGGTCGCCGCGATCCGCCAGGTCCGCGAGGGCATCACCCAGGCGCGCGAGCTCGCGGCGTCGGACTCGTTCTTCCGCACGTTCGTGACGGGTCCGCAGGTCGACGCCGTCCTCGACGACTCGTCGGCGTGCAGCCTGGTGCGCGCCGAGCTCGAGCGCGGCGCCGAGGCGGCGTGCGCGGCCTACGGCGGCCTGGCGCACTTCCTCGAGACCGAGCTCGCGCCGCAGGCGCCGACGAAGGACGCCGTCGGCCGCGAGCGGTACGCGCTGTTCTCCCGCCAGTTCCTCGGCGCGACGGTCGACCTCGACGAGACGTACGAGTGGGGGCTCGAGGAGCTCGACCGCATCGTCGCGGAGCAGGAGGCGGTCGCGCGCGAGATCGCGGGCGACGGCGCGACGGTCGAGGACGCGGTGCGCGCACTCGACGCCGACCCCGCCCGCAGGCTCGAGGGCACCGACGCGCTGCGCGCGTGGATGCAGGAGACGGCCGACGAGGCGATCGCCGGCCTCGCCGGCACGCACTTCGACATCGAGGGCCCGGTCCGCACGATCGAGTGCATGATCGCCCCGACCCAGACGGGCGGCATCTACTACACCCCGCCGAGCGACGACTTCTCGCGCCCCGGCCGCATGTGGTGGTCCGTCCCCGCCGACGTCACGGAGTTCAACACGTGGCGCGAGAAGACGACGGTCTACCACGAGGGCGTCCCGGGCCACCACCTGCAGTGCGCGGCCGCGGTCGTCGCGAAGGACACGCTCAACACGTGGCGCCGGCTCATGTGCTGGGTGTCGGGCCACGGCGAGGGGTGGGCCCTGTACGCCGAGCGGCTCATGGCCGACCTCGGCTACCTCGACGACCCGGGCGACCGCCTCGGCATGCTCGACGCCCAGCGCATGCGCGCCGCGCGCGTCGTGCTCGACATCGGCGTGCACCTCGAGAAGCCCTGCCCCGAGCGGTGGGGCGGCGGCGTGTGGGACGCCGAGAAGGCATGGCCGTTCCTGCTCGCGAACGTCAACATGCCCGAGTCGTTCGTGCGGTTCGAGCTCACGCGCTACCTCGGCTGGCCGGGCCAGGCGCCGTCGTACAAGGTCGGCCAGCGGCTGTGGGAGGCCACGCGCGACGCGGCCCGCGCGGCGGCCGAGGCCCGCGGCGAGACGTTCGACCTCAAGGCGTTCCACGCCCGGGCGCTCGGCCTCGGGTCGGTCGGCCTCGACGTGCTGCGCGACGCGCTCGCCTGACGGGCGCGCGCGGCACGGATGAACGGGATCCTCACCGGCTTCGCGATCATCGGCGTCGTGGTGGCCGCCGGCTACCTCGCGGCCCGGCTGCGCCTCGGCGGGCCCGACGCCGCGACGACGCTCAACCGCATCGGGTTCTTCGTCGCGAGCCCGGCGCTGCTGTTCACCGTCGTGGCCGACGCCGACCTCGCGCGCCTGCTGCAGGCGCCGCTGCTCGTGCAGGCCGCGGCCGGGCTCGCGGCGGCGCTGCTGTTCCTCGTCGCGAACGCGCTGTGGTTCCGGCTCGCCGGGCCCGAGCGCACGATCGGCGCGCTGTCGTCGGGGTACGTCAACGCCGGCAACATCGGCCTGCCCGTCGCGGTGTACGTGCTCGACGACGCGACCGCCGTCGTGCCGGTCATCCTGCTCCAGCTGCTCGTGGTGTCCCCGCTGGTGCTGCTGCTCCTCGACGCCCAGACCAGCCGGCGCGTCTCGGTCGGGTTCGTGCTGAGCCAGCCGGTGCGCAACCCGATCATCCTCGGCTCGGTCGGGGGCGCGGTCGTGTCGCTGACCGGCTGGTCGGTGCCCGACGTCGTCATGGAGCCGCTCGTCATCCTCGGCGGGGCGGCGATCCCCATGATCCTGCTCGCGTTCGGGATGTCGCTGCACGGGTCGCAGCCGCTGCGGCGCGGCGAGGGGCGAGCGGCCGCGATCGTCGCCGCGGTGCTCAAGGCCGTCGTCATGCCGGCGGTTGCGTTCGTCGTCGCGCGGTACGGCGTCGGGCTCGACGCCGGCGAGACGGTCGCGGCCGTGACGATCGCCGCGCTGCCCACGGCCCAGAACATCTTCAACTACGCCGCGCGGTTCGGCCGCGGCGAGGTGCTCGCGCGCGACACGATCCTCGTGACCACGATCGCCTCGCCCGTGGTGCTCCTGGTCGCGGCGCTGCTGCTGACCTAGGGTGGCCGCCGTGCCGCACCTCGTCCTCGCCTCGCAGTCCACCGCCCGCCTCACCACGCTCCGCTCGGCCGGCGTCGAGCCGACCGTCGTCGTCTCGCACGTCGACGAGGAGGCGTTGCTCGCCGACGCGCGGCGCCGCTTCGACCCGCTCGAGCCGGCGGGCGCCGTGCTCGTGCTCGCGCAGGCCAAGGCCGAGGCCGTCGCCTCGCGGGTCGAGGACGAGAGCACGTCGGCGCTCGTGCTCGGCTGCGACTCCATGCTCGAGCTCGACGGTGAGGTCGTCGGCAAGCCCGCCGACGCGGAGGAGGCGCGCGCCCGGTGGCGCGCGATGCGCGGCCGCGCCGGCGTGCTGCGCACGGGCCACTGGCTCGTCGACGTGCGCGACGCCGACGCGGGCGGCACGGGCGCGACGCTCGGGGCGACGTCGTCCACGACGGTGCACTTCGCGGACATCGACGACGACGAGATCGACGCGTACGTCGCCACGGGCGAGCCGCTGCGCGTCGCGGGCGCGTTCACGATCGACGGCCTGGGCGGGCCCTACGTCGAGCGGGTCGAGGGCGACCACCACGGCGTCGTCGGGCTCAGCCTGCCGCTGCTGCGCGAGCTGCTCGCCGAGCTCGACGTGCCCTGGCGGGAGCTGCGCAGCCCGCGCTGACAGCACGCCCCGTTCGCGGATTCCACCAAGCGCACCGCCCGAGGACGCCCTCTGCGGGCGGCAACAATGTGGGATCTCTCCAAAGCCGCCCGCTCGCGCTTTGGAACCCGGCACAGACTTCTCGGGCGAGGCGTCCGGGAGTGCCGGGGCGACGGCGCGGCGCGTTACGGTGAGCCGTGCCCACCATCACGAAGGTCCTCGTCGCCAACCGCGGTGAGATCGCGGTCCGCATCGCCCGTGCCTGCGCCGACGCCGGCATCGCCTCCGTGGCGGTCTACGCCGACCCCGACCGGGAGTCCCTGCACGTGCGCCTCGCGGACGAGGCGTTCTCGCTCCACGGCGCCCGGGCCGTCGACACCTACCTCGACATCGCCAAGATCATCGACGTCGCGCGCCGCTCGGGCGCCGACGCGGTGCACCCGGGCTACGGCTTCCTCGCCGAGAACGCCGAGTTCGCCCAGGCCGTCATCGACGCGGGCCTGACCTGGATCGGCCCCTCGCCCGACGCCATCCGCGCGCTGGGCGACAAGGTGAGCGCGCGGCACATCGCGCAGTCCGCGGGTGCCCCGCTCGTGCCGGGCACGCCCGACCCCGTCTCGGACGTCTCCGAGGTGCACGCGTTCGCGGCCGAGCACGGCCTGCCCGTCGCGATCAAGGCCGCGTTCGGCGGCGGCGGCCGCGGCCTCAAGGTCGCGCGCAGCCACGACGAGATCGACGAGCTGTACGAGTCGGCCGTGCGCGAGGCGACCGCCGCGTTCGGCCGCGGCGAGTGCTTCGTCGAGCGGTACCTCGACACGCCGCGTCACGTCGAGACGCAGTGCCTCGCGGACGCGCACGGCACCGTCGTCGTGGTCTCCACGCGCGACTGCTCGCTGCAGCGCCGCCACCAGAAGCTCGTCGAGGAGGCGCCCGCGCCGTTCCTCACGCCCGAGCAGGAGGCCGAGCTCGACCGCGCGTCGAAGGCGATCCTGCGCGAGGCCGGGTACGTCGGCGCCGGCACGTGCGAGTTCCTCGTGGGCGCCGACGGCACGCTGTCGTTCCTCGAGGTCAACACGCGCCTGCAGGTCGAGCACCCGGTGACCGAGGAGGTCACCGGCATCGACCTCGTGCGCGAGCAGCTGCGCATCGCCGCGGGCGAGCCGCTCGGCTACGACACGACGACCGTGCGCGGGCACTCGATCGAGTTCCGGATCAACGGCGAGGACCCGGCCGCCGGGTTCCTGCCCGCGCCCGGGCGCATCACGACCCTGCGCTGGCCGAGCGGGCCCGGCGTGCGCGTCGAGACGGGCGTCGTCGAGGGCGACACCATCTCCGGCGCGTTCGACTCCATGATCGCCAAGCTCGTCGTCACGGGCGCCGACCGGACCCAGGCCGTCGAGCGGGCCCGCCGCGCGCTGCGCGAGCTCGAGGTCCAGGGCATCCCGACGGTCGTGCCGTTCCACCGGGCGGTGCTCGAGACGCCGGACTTCGTGCCGACCGACGGCTCGCCGTTCCGCGTCCACACGCGCTGGATCGAGACCGAGTTCGCGGAGACGCTCGCGACGCTCGCGCCCGCCACGCCGCACGCGGCACCCGCGGCCGAGCCCGAGCCGGAGCAGCTCGCCGAGCGCGTCGTCGTCGAGGTCGGCGGGCGCCGCCTCGAGGTCGTCCTGCCCGCGGGCCTCGGCAGCGCCGCGGGGCGCGCCCGGTCCGCCAACGCGGCACGCCGGCCGCGGCGCGCCGCCCGGTCCGCGGCCGCCGGCGGCTCGAGCGGCACGACGCTCGCCTCGCCCATGCAGGGCACCATCGTCAAGGTCGCCGTGTCCGACGGCGACACGGTCGCCGAGGGCGACCTCGTCGTCGTGCTCGAGGCCATGAAGATGGAGCAGCCGATCCTCGCGCACCGCGCGGGCACCGTGCGCTCGCTCAGCCTCGAGCCCGGCGCCGGCGTGACGGCGGGCGCGCCCATCTGCGAGATCCTCGACTGAGCCGCCCGCGAGATAGCGACCCGTCGCCGAGGTAGCGGCGGGTCGCCAGGTTTCCGCCCGAATCCGGCGACGGGTCGCTATCTCGGCGACGGGCCGCTACGTCGGCGGAGGGGTGCCGGCGCGTGGCAGAGTGGGGCCGTGCCCGACGCCTCGACCCCCGGCCGACCCGACACCCGCCTCCACCGCCACCCCGGCGACGGCTGGGTCCCCTGCGGCGACCACCGTCACTGGGGGCTGCACGGCGCGGCCGGGCTGCTGCTCGCGCGTCGCGGCAGCGGCGGCACGGTGACGCACGTCGTGCTCCAGCACCGCGCGCTCTGGTCCGACCAGGGCGGGACGTGGGGCGTGCCGGGCGGCGCGCTCGCGCCGGACGAGTCGCCGGTCGAGGGCGCGCTGCGCGAGGCCGAGGAGGAGGCCGCGATCCCGCCGGCCGCGGTGCGCGTCGTCGGCACGCACGTGCTGGACCACGGGCCCTGGGCCTACACGACCGTCGTGGGCGAGGTGGCCGACGGCGCCCGGGTGGACCCGGCACCGTCGGACCCCGAGAGCCTCGAGGTGCGCTGGGTCCACCTCGACGAGCTCGGCGGCCTGCCGCTCATGCCGCCGTTCGCCGCCGCGCTGCCGACGCTGCTCGTCATGCTGGACTGACCGGGAGCCCTGGACGACCGGGTCGTCAGCCCTGGGCCAGCATCCGGGCGACGTGCCGATGCCCCACGGTCTCGTACCCGACGACGGTGACCGCGGGCGCGAGCATGACGACCAGCAGCGCCCACGCCATCGGAGCGCCTGCCGCGGCCGCGACCACGGCGACGGCGAGCACGGCCACGGCGCCGGTCACGAGCCACGCGTGCAGCGGGTCGAAGGTGCGCACGAGCACCCAGTACAGGGTGTAGTCGGCGAGGACGAACAGCAGCCGGCGACCATGACCTCGTTGTGGATCCGCTCGCCCTCGACCAGGGACTCGAACATCCGGGGCAGTCCGAGGGCCAGGACCACGACGCCGATCATCTGCACCATCGTCGTCACGCGGTAGAACCAGTCGTCCGTGTCGAACGCCGACGCGAACCACGAGAAGTTGATCCACGCCCACACGATCGCGAACATCGAGAACGCGAAGCCGATCAGCCCTCGCCGACGTGGTCCTCGACCAGGAAGTGCGCGGCCTCCTCGCCCGCCACGCCGAACGCGACGACGAAGGCGAGGCCGAAGAGGAGCTCCAGAGGCGTGGCGCCGCGGAAGGCCTGGCGGGGGTCGCGTCCCGACATCCGCCGTACCCGGCGCACCGTGCCGGCGGCGTCGCTGCTCAGGTTCATGGCGTCATGCAACCACGGCGTCGGCGCCTCGTCACCGGCCCGGGCGGGCTCGGTCCAGGTCAGCGCCCGGTGAGCTGCCCGTGCAGCACGCGCGCGGCCTCGGCGATCGAGCCCGTGAGCGAGGGGTAGACCGTGAACGCGTTCGCGACGTCGTCGACCGTGAGCCGGTGCGAGACCGCGAGCGTGATGGGGAAGACGAGCTCGCTCGCGCGCGGCGCCACGACGACGCCGCCGAGCACCACGCCGGCCTCGGGGTGGGCGAAGAGCTTGACGAAGCCGTCGCGCATGCCGTGCATCTTGGCGCGCGGGTTGCGCGCGAGCGGCAGCGTCGTCGTCACGTAGCGCGAGCCCTGCGAGCGCAGCCGCTCCTCGCTGTACCCGACGGTCGCGATCTCCGGCGCGGTGAAGATGTTCGCCGCGACCGTCCCGAGCTGCAGCGGCGCGACGGCGTCGCCGAGCGCGTGCGCCATCGCGGTGCGGCCCTGCATGGCCGCGACGGACGCGAGCGGCAGCACCCCGGTGCAGTCGCCCGCCGCGTAGATGCCGCGCACCGAGGTGCGCGAGACCTTGTCGACCTCGACGTGCCCCGACTCGGTCAGCCGCACGCCCGCCTCCTCGAGGCCGATGCCGCGGGTGGACGGCACGGCGCCGACCGCGATGAGCACGTGCGAGCCCTCGACGACGCGACCGTCGGCGAGCGTCACGGCCACCCCGTCCGCGGTGCGCTCGGCCGACGCCGCGCGCGAGCGCGAGAGCACCGTCATGCCGCGCGCGCGGAACACGCCCTCGAGCAGCTCGGCCGCGTCCATGTCCTCCCCGGGCAGGACGCGGTCGCGCGAGGAGACGAGCACGACGTCGGACCCGAGCGTCTGGTAGGCGCCGGCGAACTCCGCGCCCGTGACGCCCGAGCCGACGACGATCAGCCGCTCGGGCAGCTCCGTGAGGTTGTACAGCTGGGTCCAGGTGAGGATGCGCTCGCCGTCGGGCACCGCGGTGGGCAGCGTGCGCGGGGTGGCGCCGAGCGCGAGCAGGATCGTGTCGGCGTCGAGGGCCGTCGTCGAGCCGTCCTCGCCGTCGACGACGACCTTCGACGGGCCGTCGAGGCGGCCCGTACCGGCCAGCACCGTGACGCCCTCGCGCTCGAGCCGGGCGCGGATGTCGGCCGACTGCGCCGCCGCGAGCGCGACGAGCCGGGAGTTGACGGCCTGGAGGTCCACGAGGTGCCGGCGCGCCTCGGACGCGGGCGGGGCGGTGGCGTCGCCGAGCGTGCCGGACCGGATGCCGAGCTCGGTCGCGCTCTCGGCGATGGTGAGCCACTCGGCGGTCGCGATGAGCGTCTTGGAGGGCACGACGTCGGTCAGCACGGCCGCGCCGCCGAGCCCCTGCCGCTCGACGACGGTGACGCGGGCACCGAGGCGGCGGGCGACGAGCGCGGCCTCGTAGCCCCCGGGGCCGCCCCCGACCACGACGACGTGGTGCCCGGGCTCGGCCACCACCTCGGACGGCTCGGTCGTCAGGGTCGCGGCGGTCGTGTCCTGGGGTGTGGTGTTCGCGGTGGGCACGGCGCCATTGTGTCAGGCCCGGGCGTCGGGGCCTCGGCGGGGCTACCCTCGGGACCATGAGCACGACGCCCGCCCGCACCGTCCCCGACCTCGACGACCCGGCCACCGACCCGTTCGACGTGGCCCACGCCGCCGCCGAGCACATCGCCGACGTGACCGGGGTGCCCGGTCACGACGTGGCGCTCGTGCTCGGCTCCGGCTGGGGCGGTGCCGCCGAGCTGCTCGGCGACGTCGTCGCGGAGATCCCCACGCACGAGATCCCGGGCTTCGCGAAGCCGTCGGTCCTCGGGCACGTCGCCACGACGCGCTCGATCCGCGTCGAGCGGCCCGACGGCTCCGTCCGCCACGCGCTCGTCATCGGCGGCCGGACGCACCTGTACGAGGGCAAGGGCGTCCGCCGCGTCGCGCACGGCGTCCGCACGGCGGCCGCGACGGGGTGCACCACGGTCGTGCTGACCAACGGCTGCGGCGGCCTGCACATCTCGTGGCGCCCGGGCCAGCCCGTGCTCATCAAGGACCACCTCAACCTCACCGCGACGTCGCCGCTCGAGGGCGGCACGTTCGTCGACCTGACGGACCTGTACACGCCGCGCCTGCGCGAGCTCGCCAAGCAGGCCGACCCCGACCTCCCCGAGGGCGTGTACGCGCAGTTCCGCGGCCCGCACTACGAGTCGCCCGCCGAGGTCCGCATGGCCGGCATCATGGGCGCCGACCTGGTCGGCATGTCGACGACGCTCGAGGCCATCGCGGCCCGGCACTGCGGCATGGAGGTGCTCGGCATCTCGCTCGTGACGAACCTCGCGGCGGGCATCAGCCCCCAGCCGCTGTCCCACGAGGAGGTGCTCGAGGCGGGCCAGAAGGCCGGCCCGCGCATCAGCGACCTGCTCGCCCGCATCGTCAAGTCCCTCTGAGACCCGAGGAGGGGTCCCACCGATGACCAGCCTGGACACCGACGACCCGGCCTGGGAGCCCACGACGGGCGGCCCGCACCTGTCGGCGCTGCTCGACCAGGTCGAGGCCTGGATCGCGGCCGACGTCGACGAGGACGACAAGGCCGAGCTGAGGGCGCTCCTCGACCGCGCGACCGCGGACGACGGCGCGAAGTACCCCGCGGCCGTCCTCGAGCTGCGCGACCGGTTCAACGGGACGCTGCAGTTCGGCACGGCCGGGCTCCGGGGCACGATGGCCGCCGGCCCGAACCGCATGAACCGTGCGGTCGTGGTCGGCGCGGCCGCCGGCCTCGGCGCGTACCTCGCCGACGCCCTCGGCGCGGACGCGACGCCGCGGGTCGTCGTCGGGTACGACGCGCGGTACCGGTCGGCCGACTTCGCCCGGGACACGGCCGCGGTGCTCACGGCCGCGGGCGCCGAGGTGCTGCTGCTGCCCGCGGCGCTGCCGACGCCGGTGCTCGCGTTCGCGGTGCGCCGCCTCGGCGCCGACGCGGGCGTCATGGTCACCGCGAGCCACAACCCCGCGCGCGACAACGGGTACAAGGTGTACCTCGGCGGGCGGGTCGTGACGGACTCCGGCCAGGGCGCGCAGATCGTGCCGCCGTACGACGCGCTCATCGCGGAGCGGATCGCCGCCGTCGGCCCCGCCGCGGCCGTCCCGCGCGCCGAGTCGGGCTGGCGGGTGCTGGGCCGGGAGATCGTCGACGACTACCTGGCGACCGTGCGCGCGCTGTCCGACGGCGCCCCGCGCCGCCTGCGCATCGTCACGACCTCGCTGCACGGCGTCGGCGGCCGGGTGCTGGCGCGGGCGCTCGCCGAGGCAGGGTTCACCGACGTGCTGCCCGTCGAGGAGCAGCTCGACCCGGACCCGCGCTTCCCCACCGTCGCGTTCCCCAACCCCGAGGAGCGGGGGGCGATCGACATGGCGATCGCGCTCGCGTCCGAGGCGCGGGCCGACCTCGTCATCGCGAACGACCCCGACGCCGACCGGTGCGCGGTCGCGGTGTACGACCCGACGGTCGGCACGTACCAGGGCGCCGAGACCGCCCGCTCGCACGGGTGGCGGATGCTGCACGGCGACGAGGTCGGCGCGCTGCTCGGCGTCGACGCGGTGACGCGGCACAAGGCCCCCCTCGGGGGCGACGGGCGGCAGCGGACGCTCGCGAGCTCCGTCGTCTCCTCGCGCGTGCTGGCCCGGATCGCCAAGGCCCACGGCTTCGGGCACGCGACGACGCTCACCGGCTTCAAGTGGATCGCGCGCACGCCGAACCTCGTCTTCGGCTACGAGGAGGCCCTCGGCTACTGCGTCGACCCGGAGAACGTCCGGGACAAGGACGGCATCAGCGCCGCGGTCGTCGTCGCGCAGCTCGCGGACCGGCTCAAGGCCGAGGGACGCACGCTCGTCGACGCGCTCGACGACGTCGCGCGCGCGCACGGCCTGCACCTGACCGACCAGCTCTCGGCCCGGTTCAGCGACCTCGAGCGCATCGGCGAGACGATGGCGCGCCTGCGCGCCCACCCCCCGCGCACGCTCGCGGGCGCCGGCGTCTCACGGATCCAGGACCTCTCGGCGGGCGTCGACGGGCTGCCGCCCACCGACGGGGTGCTCCTCGAGGCGGGCGACGGCACGCGCGTCATCGTGCGCCCGAGCGGCACCGAGCCCAAGGTCAAGTGCTACCTCGAGGTGGTCGTGCCCGTCGCGCGCGACGCGACGTCGTACGACGTCGGCAAGGCGCGCGTGGCAGCGCACGCGCGGCTCGACAAGGTCAAGGCCGACATGCGGCGGGCGCTGGGACTCTAGCGGGCGCCGGCCGCCGCGAGCGCGGCCGCGACCGCCTCCTCGGGCGTCGCGGCCGCCCGCGGCCCGTCCGGGAGCTCGCTGCCGTCCGCGTCGCGCACCTGCCAGCCGCCGATGGTGACGACGGGCGTGCCGCGGCGCCGGGCGAGCGCGACCTCGGACAGCGTGCCCCACGAGCCGCCGACGACGACCACGACGTCGGCGGAGGCGACGAGCACCGCGTTGCGCGCCTCGCCCAGGCCCGTGGCCAGCGCGACCGACACGTGCGGGTTCGCGCCGTCGCGCCCGCCGGGAAGGACGCCGACGACGAGCCCGCCCGCAGCCCGCGCGCCCGCGCTCGCGGCGGCCATCACGCCGCCCCCGCCGCCCGTGAGCACGACGGCACCGGCCTCCGCGAGGAGGCGACCGACGTCGTGCGCCGTGCTGCGCTCCGTCTCGGAGCACTCGCGCGGGCCGCACACGGCCACCTGGAGCGCCACGGCCGTCAGACCCGGGCGAGCGCCGCGTCGTCCTGCTCGACGGCGGCGACCCAGGTGCGCTTCTCGGCGCGCCACGCCTCGTCGGTGCGCCCGCGGCGCCAGTAGCCCGACGCGGAGAGCAGCTCGGTCGGGACGCCGAGCTCGGCGCGCGCCCAGCGGCGCAGGTCGCGCACGCAGCCGGCCTCGCCGTGGAGGAACGCGTGCGGCACGCCGTCGGGCAGCTGGCCGGCCGCGTGCGCGCCGAGCACGGCGTCGACGAGCGTGCGCGTGCCGCGGTGGACCCACGTGATCCGCGCGTGCGCCTCCGTGGTGACGGCCTGCTCGTCGGCAGGACCAGGGACCTCGACGAACGCGCGGGCGACCGTCCCGGGCGGCATCGCCTCGAGCGCCGAAGCGATCGCGGGCAGCGCGGAATCGTCGCCCGCGAGCAGGTGCCACGGCGCCCGCGGGTCGGGGGCGTACCCGCCGCCGGGGCCGAGGAACGTCACCCGCTCCCCCGGCCGGACGCGCTCGGCCCACGGACCGCCGTACCCCTCGTCGCCGTGGACGACGACGTCGACGTCCCACGCGCCGTCGCGCACCGCCCGGACCGTGTAGGTGCGCACGAGCGGCCGGCCGCCCGGCTCGGCGGGCTCGCCCAGCACGAGCTTGACGTACCGGTCGGTGAACGGCGTGGGGTCGAGCGCGGCGAGCTCGTCGCCGCCGAGGGTCACGCGGACCGTGTGCGGCGTGACGCGGCGCACGGCCGTCACCGTCGCGCTGTGCGGGGTGCGCTTGCGCGCGGGGGTCTCCGTCATGGTGAGGCGAGCCTAACTGACGCCACTCCCGCGACGTAGCGCTCCGCTCGCCGAGGTAGCGCGCGATCCCGCGAGGTAGCGCTCGATCCGCGCTACCTCGCGGGGTGGAGCGCTACCTCGCCGGGCCGAGCGCTACCTCGTCAGTAGGTGTCGCCCGACGGCGCGGCGCCCGCGGCGCCGCCGTCGAACCCCGCCACCACGGCCGCGGTGCCGGAGAGCCCGAGCCGTGTTGCACCGGCCTCGATCATCGCCAGGGCGTCGTGCAGGGTCCGGATGCCGCCGGACGCCTTGATCCCGAGCCGCCCGCCGACGGTGCGCGCCATGAGCCGCACGGCCTCCACGGACGCGCCGCCGGCCGGGTGGAAGCCGGTCGACGTCTTGACGAAGTCGGCGCCCGCGGCCTCCGACGCGCGGCACACGGCCACGATCTCGTCGTCGGTCAGCGCGGCCGACTCGATGATGACCTTGAGGACCGTGTCCGCGGGCACGGCGGCGCGGACGGCGGCGACGTCGGCCTCGACGGCCGCGAGGTCGCCCGCCTTCGCGGCGCCGACGTCGATGACCATGTCGACCTCGTCGGCGCCGTCGGCGACCGCGCGGGCGGCCTCGGCGGCCTTGACGTCGCTCACGTGCTTGCCGGACGGGAAGCCGCAGACGGTCGCGACCGCGAGCCGGCCCTCGGCCTCGGCGACGGCGTGCGCGACGAACGTCGGCGAGACGCACACCGAGAACACCCCGAGCCGCGCACCCTCCTCGACGAGGGCCGTGACGTCCGCGGCCGTGGCCTCGGGCTTGAGCAGCGTGTGGTCGACGTAGCGCGCGAGCGCGGCGGGGTCGGTCGGCAGGGTGGGGGTGGTCACGGCTGCGCTCCCTCGATCTTCTGGTAGCCCGGGAGGATGACGTCGTCGACGAGCGCGCGCCGCTCGTCGTGGTGGATGAAGGCGCTCCACGCCGCGGTGATCGTCACGTCGGCGAGGTCGTCGATCGTCCAGCCGGCCTCGGTGACGAGCAGGCGCATCTCGTGCGACATCGACGTGCGCGACATGAGCCGGTTGTCCGTGTTGAGCGTGACGGCGAAGTCGAGCTCCTTGAGGCGCGTGATCGGGTGGTCGGCGATCGTCGAGCCCGCGGCCGCGGTCTGCAGGTTGGAGACCGGGCACACCTCGAGCGGGATCTGGTGGTCGCGCACCCAGTGCGCGAGCAGTCCCAGCTCGGCGCGCCGCTCGCCCTCCGAGAAGGTGATGTCCTCGACGATCCGCACGCCGTGCCCGATCCGGTCGGCCTTGCCGAGGTGGACGGCCTGCGCGATCGAGTCGACGCCCGCGGCCTCGCCCGCGTGGATCGTCACGGGCACGTTGTTGTCCGCGAGGAACTGCCACACGTCGGCGTGGCGCGACGGCGGGAAGCCGTCCTCGGGCCCGGCGATGTCGAAGCCGACGACGCCCGCGTCCCGGTAGGCGACCGCGAGCTCCGCGACCTCCTGCCAGCGGTCGGTGTGCCGCATCCCCGTCACGATCTGGCCGACGCGGATGATCTGGCCGCGGGCGGCGGCCTCACGGATGCCCTCGTCGATGCCGGCCTGGACGGCCTCGACCGTGTCGGGGAGCGTCAGGCCGCGCCGCAGGTGCTGCTCGGGCGCCCAGCGCTGCTCGGCGTAGACCACGCCGTCGGCGGCCAGGTCGAGCACGGCCTCGCGCGCGACGCGGGCGAGCGCCTCGGGCGTCTGCATGACGGCGATCGTGTGGTCGAACGTCTCGAGGTAGCGCACGAGCGAGCCCGAGTCCGCCGCCTCGCGGAACCACGTGCCGAGCTCCTCGGCGTCCTGGGCGGGCAGCTCGTGACCCACCTCGTCGGCCAGCTCGAGCACGGTCTGCGGGCGCAGCCCGCCGTCGAGGTGGTCGTGCAGCACGACCTTGGGCAGGGACGGGATGATGTCCACGAGGGCTTGGGTCATGGGCTCAACCTACCGGCGCCCGGCGGGCCGTCGCGCGCCGCCGGGCGCCGGGGTGAGCGGCCTCACGCGGCCTCACTCGTAGTCGAGGTCCTCGGGGTCGTCCGCCAGCTCCGGGACCACCTGGGACTGCTCGACCACGTCGGCCTCGTTGGCCGCACCGTCCAGGTCGGGGCGTGGGGTCCGGGGCCGGTACTCCTCGGTCTCCTCGGGTTCCTCCTCGGGCGAGGAGACCTCCTCGAGCAGGCTCGTCGTGTCCTCGACGTCCTCCAGACCTGCGTCACGCCAGGCGTCGTCCGGGACGGTGCTCATCGCGGGCTCCCTTCGTTCGCTCGACGACGGTGGGTACCCATCGTGGCCCACCCGGGCCCGTCACGCCAGGGGGCGTCGCGCCGGTGAGAGCCCGCGGGCGTCCCGCGGCAGCAGCGCCCACACGACGTGCGGCCAGCCCCCGAGGGCGGCGGTGAGCGCCGCACGGTCGTCGCCCGCGACGTCGTCGGGCGCGGCGAGCGCCTCCTCGGGCACCGCGTGCAGGCTGCCCGACGACGGCTCGTACAGCCGCGCGGTCCCGTCGCCGACGGCGGTGAGCAGCACGACGTGGCGCGGCACCGCCGCCGCGGCGCCGCCGTCGAGGTCGCCGCCGCTGAAGAGCGGCACGGGCACGCCCGCGCCCGCCGCGGCCGCCGCGGCGGCGAGCACGTCGCGGCCGCGACTCCGCCCGACCACGCGGTGCGCGTACCGCACCCGCCCGTAGCGGGCGACGCGAGCGGCGCCCCAGGGCGGCGTGCCGAGGCCGTCGGGCCACAGCGGGATACCGAGCGGGCCGCGGTTGGTGCGCGCCTTGAGGGTGCGCTGGAGCGTGGCGAACGCGGCCGCCGGGCCGGCCGGCCGGGAGGCGAGGTCGAGCGCCCGGTGCGGGTCTCCGGCGAGGAGCAGCATCACCAGGACGGCCGACCCGTACGTGGACTCGTCGACCTGGCGCGCCACCGGTCCCGGGCCCGCGAGCACCGGCAGGTGCAGCGGCCGGGGCTCCCCCCACGGCGGGCGGCGCGCAGTAGGTCCCGATCGGGTCGAGCACGCGCTCGGGCACCGGCTCGGGCAGCGTCGCCAGGAGCGCCGCGACGTCGTCGGGGACCGGGGGCCGCCGGTACCGCCCCGCAAGCGGCGTCACCGGGGCGCGGCCCGCGAACGCGCCGACCGCGCCGAGCAGGTCCGTGAGCCGCAGCGCCACGCTCAGCGGATCCGGTCGAGCACCAGCGGCCGCGTCGGCACGGCGGTCCCCGCCGGGGCGACGCTCCACGCGCCCTCGAGCGCGTCGCGCGCGCGGTCGAACCGCTCGGGCGTGTCGGTGTGCAGCGTGAGCAGCGTCTGGCCCGCGACGACCTGGTCCCCGGGCTTGGCGTGGATCTCGACGCCGGCCCCGGCCTGGACCGGGTCCTCGCGGCGTCCGCGGCCGGCGCCGAGGCGCCACGCCGCGACGCCCACGGCGTACGCGTCGAGCTCGGCGAGCACGCCCGTGCGGTCGGCCACCACGTGCTCGGTCTCGCGCGCGACGGGCAGCTCGGCGTCGGGGTCGCCGCCCTGCGCCGCGATCATGCGGCGCCACGTGTCCATCGCCCGCCCGTCGGCCAGCGCCCGGCGCACCTCGTCCTCCCCGGTGGGCCGGTCGGCGGCGGCGAGCATCTCGACCGCGAGCGCGACCGTGAGGTCGACGACGTCGCGCGGTCCGCCGCCGGCGAGCACGTCGAGCGACTCGCGGACCTCGAGCGCGTTGCCCGCGGTGCGCCCGAGCGGCACCTCCATGTCCGTGAGCAGGGCGACCGTGCGCACGCCCGCGTCCGTGCCCAGGTCGACCATGGTGCGGGCGAGCTCGCGCGCCTGGTCCACGTCCTTCATGAACGCGCCCGAGCCGACCTTGACGTCGAGCACGAGCGCGCCCGTGCCCTCGGCGATCTTCTTGCTCATGATCGAACTCGCGATGAGCGGGATCGCCTCGACCGTCCCGGTGACGTCGCGCAGCGCGTAGAGCTTCTTGTCGGCGGGCGCGAGCCCCGCCCCGGCGGCGCAGATCACCGCGCCGACGTCCTCGAGCTGGGCGAGGACCTCGGCGTTGCTCAGCGACGCGCGCCAGCCCGGGATCGACTCGAGCTTGTCGAGCGTGCCGCCCGTGTGCCCGAGCCCGCGGCCCGACAGCTGCGGCACAGCCACCCCGAAGGTCGCGACGAGCGGCGCGAGCGGGAGCGTGATCTTGTCGCCCACTCCCCCCGTCGAGTGCTTGTCGGCCGTGGGGCGCGACAGCGACGAGAAGTCCATGCGCTCGCCCGAGGCGATCATGGCCGCGGTCCACCGCGAGATCTCGGCGCGGCTCATCCCGTTGAGCAGGATCGCCATGGCGAGCGCCGACATCTGCTCCTCGGCCACCACGCCGCGGGTGTAGGCGTCGATCACCCAGTCGATCTGGGCGTCGGACAGGCGGTGCCGGTCGCGCTTGGTGCGGATGACGTCGACGGCGTCGAACGGCTCGGCCACGGAACGGTCGTTCATCGGTTCTCCAGGTCGGCGGCGCCGAACGCGTCGGGCAGCACCTCGGTCATGGGCACGACGCCGCGCACGGTCTCGACCTGCAGCCCCGGGCCCCCGTGCTCCCAGAGCAGCTGGCGGCAGCGGCCGCACGGCATCAGGACGTCGCCGTTGCGGTCGACGCACGTGAACGCGACGAGCCGCCCGCCGCCCCCGACGACGAGCGCCGAGACGAGCGAGCACTCGGCGCACAGGGTCACCCCGTACGCGGCGTTCTCCACGTTGCAGCCGACGACGACGCGGCCGTCGTCGACCAGGGCGGCGGCCCCGACGGGGAATCTCGAGTACGGGACGTAGGCCCGGGTCGCGACGTCGCGCGCGGCGGCGCGCAGCGCCTCCCAGTCGACCTCGCCGCGCGCGCGGGGCTCGGGGGTCGGCACGGTCACGGTCACTCCTTGGTGTAGGGCACGCCGTCGGCGGCGGGCGCCCGCGAGCGGCCCACGAGGCCGGCGACGGCGAACAGCGTCACCACGTACGGCAGCATGAGCATGAACTGGCTCGGCACGGGCGAGCCGACGACGGACAGGACGTTCTGCAGGTTCGTCGCGAAGCCGAACAGCAGGCCGGCCAGCGCCGCGCGCACCGGGTCCCACTTGCCGAAGATCACCGCGGCGAGCGCGATGAAGCCCGCGCCCGCGGTCATCTCGCGGTTGAACTGGTTGATGGACACCACGGTGTAGAAGGCGCCGCCCAGGCCGGCGACCGCGCCCGCCGTGAGGATCGCCCGGTACCGGGTGCGCACCACGTCGATGCCGACGGTGTCGGCGGCCTTCGGGTGCTCGCCCACCGCGCGCACGCGCAGGCCCCAGCGCGTGCGGAAGAGCGCGAACCACACGACGAAGACCATGACGAACATGAGGTAGACGACGATCGTCTGGTTGAACAGCACCGGGCCAACGACGGGGATGCGCTCGAGGAACGGGATCGGGATGCGCGCGAACCGGGTCGTCGTGTTGAGCGTCTCGGCGTTCGGCACGAGCACCTGGGAGTACATGAAGCTCGTCAGGCCGATGACCAGCACGTTGAGCACGACGCCGACGATGACCTGGTTGACCTTGTACGTGATCGTGAACAGGCCCAGCACGAGGGCGACGAGCGCGCTCGCGAGCACGGCCGCGACCAGGCCCGCCCAGGGGCTGCCCGTAAGGGACCCGACGATCGCGGCCGTGAAGGCCCCGGCGAGCAGCTGGCCCTCGATCGCGATGTTGACCACGCCGGCCCGCTCGCCGATGACGCCGCCCAGGGCGCCGTAGACGATCGGCACGCACAGCACGACGGCGCCGCTCAGCAGGCCGACGACCGACAGGTCGCGCGGGCTGCCGGCCGCGGCCCACGCGAGGAAGCCGACGAGCAGCGCGGCGGCGTAGACCGCCGTGGCCCACAGCGGGACCCGGCGCCCGGCGAGCGTGCGCACCACGGCGAGCGCGACGACGGCGAGGCCGACCGCGGCGCACACCCACGCGGTGGCGAGCGCCGGCACCTCGAGCGTGGGCAGGACGAACAGGTCCCGGTCGGTCGAGAGGCGGAAGCGCGCGGCCCCCTCGTGCGGCGCGAGCAGCAGCAGGAGCGCGTACAGGGCGAGAACGACGCCCAGCACGGTCACGGCCTTCCAGGTCACCGTGCTCACGGCGCGCGGCGTGGCCGCCTGGGGGGCCGAGGCGGTGACGGTCGCGGCGGTCATGCCTGTCCCTCCGTCGTCGTGGCGGTCGAGCGGACCGGCGGCGTGCTCCGCCTCCGGGTGCCCGGCTGGGGCAGCCGGAAGATCGCCCGCACCAGCGGCGGCGCGGCGATGAACAGCACGATGAGCGACTGCACGACGAGGACGATCTCGATCGGGATGCCCTCGGCGGCCTGCATCGCCGAGCCGCCCGCCTTGAACGCGCCGAAGAGGATGCCCGCGCCGAGCACGCCCCAGGGGTTCGAGCCGCCGAGCAGGGCCACGGTGATCGCGTCGAAGCCGATGCCCGCGTCGATGTCGGCGCTGAAGCCCGTCGTGACGGTGCCGAGCACCTGCTGGACGCCCGCCAGGCCGACGAGCGCACCGGCGACGAGCATGACCGACACGGTCGTGCGCGGGACGTCGATGCCCGCGACCCGCGCCGCCTTGGGGTTCGCCCCCACCGCGCGGAACGAGAAGCCCATGCTCGAGCGGTTGAGGAGCCACCACACCAGCACGACCGCGAGCAGGGACAGCACGAAGCCCCAGTGCAGCGGGAACTGCGAGCCCAGCAGCGGCGGCAGGATCGCCGACTCCTGCATGGGCGGCGTCTTGGGGTTCGCCGAGCCGGGTGCCTGCAGCAGGCCGGGGGTCGCCAGGAGGTAGGAGAGCAGGTAGAACGCGACGTAGTTGAGCATGATCGTCACGATGACCTCGTGCGCCCCCGTGCGGGCCTTGAGGACGCCCGCGATCCCGGCCCACAGCGCGCCGGCGAGGACGCCCGCGACGAGGGCGAGCAGGAGGTGCAGCGGGAAGGGGACACCCTGGACCCCGAAGCCGACCCACCCCGCGGCACTGGCGGCCATGAGCATCTGCCCCTGGCCGCCGATGTTGAACAGGCCCGCGCGGAACGCCAGCGCGACGCCGAGACCCGCGGCGATGAGGGGCGCCGCGTTGGTCAGCGTCTGCGTGAGCGGCCGGATCGCGGCGGCGAACGTGTCGGCCTGGTAGTTGTAGACCGAGCCGCGGAATAGCGCCGAGTACGCGCCGCCGACGGCGTCGCCCACCGCGGTGAGCGTGTCCGTCGGGCGGGCGAAGAAGTACGTCGCCGTCTCCTGCACGCGCTCGTCGGTGAGGACGATCATGATCGAGCCGGCCAGGACGGCCAGCACGATCGCGCCGAGCGAGACGACCCAGCCGCCCGCGACGACGCGCCGGAAGGCGTCGCGCCACCGGTCGCCCGTCTCCTCGACGGTGGTCTCGGCCTCGCGGGCCCGCTCCTGCTCGAGCTCCTCGGCGAGGCCGGGCTCCGCGTCGGGGTCGACGGTGCCGAGCACCTCCTCCAGGGGGTTCTCCGGCTCCCGGGGGCCGGGCGTCTGCCCGCTCACGCGGCGTCTCCTTCGGTCTCGGGGACGATGCCGGCCATCATGAGGCCCAGCACGTCGCGCGGCGTCGTGGACGGCACGATGCCGACGACACGGCCGCGGTACATGACCATGATCCGGTCGGCGAGCGCGACGGCCTCGTCGAGCTCGGTCGACACGACGACGACCGGGATGCCGGCGTCGCGCGTCTCGACGATCCGCTTGTGGATGAACTCGATCGAGCCGACGTCGACGCCGCGCGTCGGCTGGGCGGCCACGAGCAGGCGCAGGTCGCGCGAGAGCTCGCGGGCCAGGACGACCTTCTGCTGGTTGCCGCCGGACAGGCGTCCCACGGGCACGTCGATGCCCTGCGTGCGCACGTCGAACTCGGCGACCTTCTCGCGCGCGAAGTCGTCGCGCGCGGCGAGCTGCAGCGAGCCGGCACGGACGAACGGCGGCCCGTCGGTGCGGTCGAGGATGAGGTTCTCGGCGATCGTGAACTCCGCGACGAGCCCGTCCTCGGTCCGGTCCTCGGGGACGAACCCCACGCCCGCGTCGAGGATCTGGCGCACCGAGCGGCCGACGAGCTCCTTGCCGTCGAGGCGGATGCTGCCCCGCACCGACTCCTGCAGACCCAGCAGGGCCTCGGTGAGCTCCGTCTGCCCGTTGCCCTGCACACCGGCGACCACGAGCACCTCGCCGCCGTGCACCGTGAAGCTCACGCCGTCCACGAGCACCTGGCCGTCGGGTCCGGTGACCACGAGGTCGGTGACCTCGAGCGCGTTGTCGCCGAGGCGCGGCGCCTCCTTGTGCACCGTGAGCTCGACGGCGCGCCCCACCATGAGGGAGGCGAGCTCGGCGTCGCTCGCCGTCGGGCTGGCCTCGCCCACGACCTTGCCGTGGCGGATCACGGTGATGCGGTCGGCGACCGCGCGGACCTCGCGCAGCTTGTGCGTGATGAACACGATGGCCGCGCCCTCGTCGCGCAGCTGGCGCATGATCCCCATGAGCTCGTCGGTCTCCTGGGGCGTGAGCACCGCCGTCGGCTCGTCGAGCACGAGGACGTCGGCGTTGCGGCTCAGCGCCTTGATGATCTCGACCCGCTGCTGGACGCCCACGGGGAGGTCCTCGACGACGGCGTCGGGGTCGACGTGGAAGCCGAAGCGCGCCGAGATCTCGCGGACCTTCTCGCGCGCCGAGTCGAGGTCGAGCACGCCGCCCGCCTTGGTGGACTCGTGGCCCAGCATGACGTTCTCGGCGACGGTGAAGACCGGGACGAGCATGAAGTGCTGGTGCACCATGCCGATGCCGGCGGCCATCGCGTCGCCCGGCCCGTCGAAGCGCTGGACCGCCCCGTCGAGGAGGATCTCGCCCTCGTCGGCCGTGTACAGGCCGTACAGGACGTTCATGAGCGTGGACTTGCCGGCACCGTTCTCGCCGAGGAGGCAGTGGATCTCACCCGGTTCGACGACGAGGTCGATGTGGTCGTTGGCGACGAGCGCCCCGAAGCGCTTGGTGATGCCTCGCAGCTCGAGCCTCATGGCGTAGGTCTGCCTTCCTCGCGACGCCACCGTCGCGGCCAGCCTAGGGCGTAGGTGGCGGCGGGTCCCGGGGAAGCCCCCGGGACCCGCCGCTGGTTCGTCGATCGGTGTCGGACGGACCCGATCACTCGGCCAGGTACGAGGTGACCTCGATCTCGCCGTCGATGATCTGCTGCTTGAGGGCGTCGACCTCCTCGACCAGCGCGGGGTCGACCTTGTCCTCGAAGTCGTGCAGCGGGGCGAGGTCCACGCCGCCGTTCTCGAGCGTGCCGACGTACGGCTCGGCGTCGAACTCGCCCTGGCCGGACGCGAGCACGGCCTCGTACGTCGAGACGTCCATCTTCTTGAGGATGGAGGTCAGCACGTAGGGCCGGGTCGACGGGTCGGTCTCGTAGAAGTCGGCGTCGACGCCGATGAGGGTGATCTCGCGGCCGGAGTCCTGGATCGCGGCGATCGCGGACTGGTAGATCGGGCCGCCGACCGGCAGGAGCACGTCCACGCCCTGGTCGATGATGTTCTGCGCGGTCGTCTTGGCCGTCTCGTTGGCCTCGAAGCCGCCAGTGAACGAGCCGTCCTCGCCGCCGGTGTAGCCGACGACCTCGACGTTGGCCCCGTTGACCTCGTTGTAGTGCTCGACGCCCTGCTTGAAGCCGTCCATGAAGATCGTCACGGTCGGGAACGGCTGGCCGCCGAAGGTGCCGACCTTGCCGGCCTCGGAGTAGCCCGCCGCGAGGTAGCCGGCGAGGAACGCGGCCTCCGCGGTGTCGTAAAGCAGCGGCTTGATGTTCTCGGCGTCCGGCTGGCCGTCGAAGTCGGCGTCCGCGGCGTCGTCCACGAGGATGTAGTCGACCTCGGGGTTCGCGGTGGCCGACTCGATCGTCGTGGCCGACAGCGCGAAGCCGACGCCGACGATGGCGTCGCAGCCCTGGCCCACGAGGGACTCCATGTTGGGCTTGTAGTCGCTCTCGGACTGCGACTGGACGTCCTTGAGCTCGACACCCAGCTCGTCGGCCGCCTTCTTGGCACCCTCGTAGCTGAGCTGGTTGAAGCTCTTGTCGTCGAAGCCGCCCTGGTCCGAGACGATGCACGGCGTGAAGTCGATGGCCTCGCCGCCCGAGCCGCCCGACTCGGTCTCCTCGGGGGCCTGGCCGCAGGCCGCCAGCGCGAGCGCCGCGGCACCGGCGAGGGCGGTGAGCTGGGTCGCTCTCTTCACCTGTCGCTCCTGTCAGATCTGTGAGGGGTACGGGCCGGAGTGGGGCCCGGACCGCTGTCAGGGGGCAGCCTAACCGCCGTCCGGTGGCTGAGACGTTTCACGGGTGTCACCGCTCGGAGTCGTTACCGAAGCGTCATCCTCAGGGTGACGTACCTCACCGCGCCACGCTCAGCCGCGCACCCTCAGCCACGCCTGCTCAGCCGCGCAGCGCGAACCTCGCGAGGAGCCGCGCGCCGACGCCGATCGCGCGCTCGTCGACCACCAGGTCGCCCTGGTGCAGGTCGTAGCGCCGGTCGCCGGGGGTCGCGGTGCCGAGCCGGGCCATCGCGCCCGGCACCTTCGTGAGGTACCAGGCGAAGTCCTCGCCGCCGAGCGACTGCTCGGTGAGGACCACGCCGTCGGGCCCGACGACGGCCTCGGCCGCGGCCTCGAGCCCGGCGGTGACCTGGGCGTCGTTGTCGACCGGGGGGACGCCGCGCGCGTGCCGGACGGTCACGTCGACGTCGTACGGGGCCACGACCTGCTCGACCGCGTCGTGCAGGACCTGCCCGGCCCGCTCCCACGCCCGCACGTCGAGGCAGCGCAGCGTGCCGCTCACGCTGCCCGTGGCCGGGATGGCGTTGTGGGCGTTGCCGGCGTGGACCGATCCCCAGGTCAGGTTGACGCCCGAGCGCGGGTCGAGGCGGCGGCCCAGCACGGCCGGCACCTGGGTGATCACCTGGCCGAGCGCGTACACGACGTCGCCGGTCAGGTGCGGGCGGGACGTGTGCCCGCCGCCCGAGGAGATCGTCACCGTCACGGCGTCCGAGGCCGAGGTGATCGGCCCGATGCGCGTGCCGACCTTCCCGACGTCGAGCTTGGGCTCGGTGTGCACCGCGGCGATGACCTCCACGCCGTCGAGCGCGCCCTGCGCGACGACGTCGTGGGCGCCACCCGGCATGGTCTCCTCGGCCGGCTGGAAGACGAGCCGCACGCCGTGCGGGAGCAGCCCCGCGGCGTCGAGCCGCCCGAGCGCGAGGCCGGCGCCGAGCACGACGGCCGTGTGCACGTCGTGGCCGCACGCGTGCGCGACGCCCGGCACCTGCGACGCCCACGGCAGGCCGCACGAGTCGGTCAGCGGCAGCGCGTCGATGTCGGCGCGCAGCGCGACGCGGCCGCGGCCGGGCACGTCGGGACCGACGTCGCACACCAGGCCCGTGCCCTCGAGGGGCACCGGGTCGAGCCCGGCCCGGCGCAGGCGGTCGAGCAGCAGCGCGGTCGTGCGGACCTCCTGCCGCGCGACCTCGGGGTGCGCGTGGATGTCGCGGCGCACCTCGACGAGGTCCGCCTCGAGGTCGGCGACCGCGGCGTCGAGGAAGGCGCCCGCGTCGGCGGTCACAGCAGGTCCTCCCGTCCGTGGTCGCGCACGGCGGTCACCATGTCCTTGACCTGCTGGGCGCGGGCCCGGGTCGTGACGAGCAGAGCGTCGGGCGTGTCGACCACGACGACGTCGTCGACGCCGAGCAGCGTGACGAGCCGCCCGCCCGCGGGCACCACGACCGACCCGGCGCTCTGGACGCGCACGACGTCCTCGCCGTCGCCGAGGACCTTGGAGCCGGCGTCGTCGGCGGACGGCAGGAGGGCCGCGAGCGAGTTGAAGTCGCCGACGTCGTCCCACCCGAACGAGCCCGGGACGACCGCGACGCCGCCGGTCGCGGCGACCGGCTCGGCGACCGCGTGGTCGATCGCGACCTTCTCGAGGCCCGGCCAGACCTCGGCCAGCACCGCGTCCCGGTCGGGCGTGTCCCAGGCGGCCGCGACGCGGCGCAGGCCGTCGTGCAGCGCGGGCCGGTGCTCGGCCAGGTGCCCCAGGAGCACCGACGTGCGGGCCACGAAGATGCCCGCGTTCCAGCGGTACTCCCCCGAGGCGAGGTACGCGCGGGCCGTCGCGGCGTCGGGCTTCTCGGTGAAGCCCCGCGCGTGCAGCGCGCTCGGCGCGCCGGCGACGTCGAGCGGCTCGCCGCTGCGCACGTACCCGAACGCGACCGACGGCCGCGACGCGGCGATGCCGATCGTCGTCACGTAGCCGGCGCGCGCGGCCGCGACCGCCTCCCGCACGGCCCGGGCGAACTCCGCCTGGCCCGTGACGACCTGGTCGGCGGCGAACGAGCCGACCACGACGTCGCCGTGACGGCGCTCGAGGACGGCGGCGGCGAGCCCGATGGCGGCCATCGAGTCGCGCGGGGCCGGCTCGGCCAGCACCTGCTCGTCGGCGAGCTCGGGCAGCTGCTCGCGCGCGGCGTCGACGTGCGGACGGCCCGTGACGAGAACCACGCCGTCGGGCCCCGCGAGCGGGACAAGCCGGTCGACCGTCGCCTGCAGCAGGGTGCGCCCGGAGCCCGTGAGATCGTGGAGGAACTTGGGCGCCCCGGCGCGCGAGAGGGGCCACAGGCGCGTCCCCGCGCCGCCCGCCGGCACGATCGCGTAGAACCCGTCGACCGGTTCGGTGCGTGCGGCGGCGCTGGCGGGGTCGGCGGGAGTCATGCCCGAAGCATAATGACGCGGCCCCTCGCGACGACATCACCGCTGTGCAATGGCTCACAGATCCGCCCGGTTCGGCCGCATTTCGGGGCGCGTGCCGCACGTGTACTGACCTGATGTCACTACAGTGACTTCACGTAACCCGCCCGAATCCGCCAATGGAGGCTCTCCCCGTGCCTACCGCTCCTGCTGGCACGCTCTACCGCGGCCGTGAAGGCATGTGGTCATGGGTCGCGCACCGCGTGACCGGCGTGCTCATCTTCTTCTTCCTGCTCGTGCACGTCCTGGACACCGCGCTCGTGCGCGTCTCGCCGGAGGCGTACAACGCGGTGATCGGGACGTACCAGACGCCGATCATGGGCCTCGGGGAGGCGGGCCTCGTCGCCGCGATCGTCTTCCACGCCTTCAACGGCATCCGGATCGCCCTGGTGGACTTCTGGTCCAAGGGCACCCGGTACCACCGCGCGATGCTGTGGGTCGTGGTGGGGCTCTTCGTCGTGACGATGGCGGGCTTCCTGCCGCGTCACCTCATGAACGTCTTCGGAGGTGGGCACTGATGGCCGCGACGCAGACCACCGGGGGCATCGCGTCGCCCCGCTCCCCCTACGCCCGCCGGACGACGACGCGGGGCAACTACGAGCTGTACAGCTGGGTCTTCATGCGGGCCTCGGGTGTGCTGCTGCTCGTCCTCATCTTCGGGCACCTGTTCGTCAACCTCATGGTGGGCGAGGGCGTCAAGGCCATCGACTTCGCGTTCGTCGGCGGCAAGTGGTCGAGCCCGTTCTGGCAGGTCTGGGACCTGCTCATGCTGTGGCTCGCGATGTTCCACGGCACGAACGGCGTCCGCACGATCATCAACGACTACGCGCAGCGGGACGCGACGCGGGGGATTCTCAAGGCGCTGCTCTACCTGGCCTTCACGGTCGTCGTGGTCCTCGGCACACTGGTCATCTTCACGTTCGACCCGTGCCCCGCGAACGCGCCCGCCGACCTCCTGCCGTCGATCTGCTCCGCGAGCTAAGGACCCTTCCCCGATGCAGACCCACCAGTACGACGTCGTGATCGTCGGCGCGGGCGGCGCCGGCATGCGCGCCGCGCTCGAGGCCTCCAAGGAGGCCCGCACCGCGGTCATCTCCAAGCTCTACCCCACCCGCTCCCACACCGGCGCCGCCCAGGGCGGCATGTGCGCCGCCCTCGCGAACGTCGAGGAGGACAACTGGGAGTGGCACACGTTCGACACGATCAAGGGCGGCGACTACCTCGTCGACCAGGACGCCGCCGAGATCATGGCCAAGGAGGCCATCGACGCGGTCCTCGACCTCGAGCGCATGGGCCTGCCGTTCAACCGCACGCCCGAGGGCAAGATCGACCAGCGCCGGTTCGGCGGGCACACGCGCAACCACGGCGAGGCCGCGGTGCGCCGCGCCTGCTACGCCGCGGACCGCACGGGCCACATGATCCTGCAGACGCTGTACCAGAACTGCGTCAAGCAGGACGTCGAGTTCTTCAACGAGTTCTACGTCCTCGACCTGCTCACCGACCACGACCTGACGACCGAGCAGATCGGCGACGGCGAGGAGGTCAACGCGACGGGCGTCGTCGCGTACGACCTGGCGACGGGCGAGATCCACGTCTTCCAGGCCAAGGCGATCATCTTCGCCACGGGCGGTGCCGGGAAGATCTTCAAGACGACCTCCAACGCGCACACGCTCACCGGCGACGGCATGGCGCTGGCCTACCGCCGCGGCCTGCCGCTCGAGGACATGGAGTTCTTCCAGTTCCACCCGACGGGTCTCGCCGGCCTGGGCATCCTGCTCTCGGAGGCGGCGCGCGGCGAGGGCGGCATCCTGCGCAACGCCGACGGTGAGCGCTTCATGGAGCGCTACGCCCCCACGATCAAGGACCTCGCGCCGCGCGACATCGTCGCGCGCTCGATGGCCAACGAGGTGCGCGAGGGCCGCGGCGCCGGGCCGAACAAGGACTACGTCCTGCTCGACCTCACGCACCTCGAGCCCGCGCACATCGACGCCAAGCTGCCCGACATCACCGAGTTCGCGCGCACCTACCTCGGCATCGAGCCCTACACCGAGCCGGTGCCCGTCTACCCCACGGCGCACTACGCCATGGGCGGCGTGCCGACGAACGTCGACGGCGAGGTGCTGCGTGACGCGCGCAACGTCGTCAAGGGCCTGTACGCGGCCGGCGAGGTCGCGTGCGTCTCGGTGCACGGCTCGAACCGCCTGGGCACGAACTCGCTGCTCGACATCAACGTCTTCGGCAAGCGCGCGGGCCGCGCCGCCGCGGCGTACGCGCGGACGGTGGACCGCCACCGCGAGCTCCCGGAGAACCCGGCGGGCCGCGTCGTCGAGCAGCTCGAGGAGATGCGCGACCGCCCCGACGGCGAGCGCGTGGCCGACGTGCGCCGCGCCCTGCAGGAGACCATGGACGCCAACGCCCAGGTGTTCCGCACGGGCGAGTCGCTGACCCAGGCGCTGTCGGACATCCGCGAGCTGCAGAAGCGGTACCGCAACGTGTCCGTGCAGGACAAGGGCAAGCTCTTCAACACGGATCTGCTCGAGGCGATCGAGCTCGGCTTCCTGCTCGACATCGCCGAGGTGACCGTCGTCGCGGCGCTCAACCGCAAGGAGTCCCGCGGCGGCCACTACCGCGAGGACTACCCGCAGCGCGACGACGCCAACTACATGCTGCACACCATGGCGTACCGCCGTCCGACGTCGGCCCCCGACGTCGCCGACGGGACCGTCAAGGGCTACTTCGACCACGTCGAGGAGTTCGGCGACTACAAGGTCGTCCTGGGCTCCAAGCCCGTCACCCAGACCCGGTACGAGCCGATGGAGCGGAAGTACTGATGACTGCTGTACTCGACAACGCCACCGCGTCCGCGGAGTCCCAGGTGGGCGCCGTGCCCACGTTCGAGGTCACGCTCCGGGTCCGCCGGTACAACCCGGAGTCGGCGCACGGCGACGAGGCGGTCTGGCAGGACTTCACCGTCACCGCGCACGGCACCGACCGCGTCCTCGACGCGCTGCACAAGATCAAGTGGGAGCTCGACGGCTCGCTGACGTTCCGCCGGTCGTGCGCGCACGGCATCTGCGGCTCCGACGCGATGCGCATCAACGGCCGCAACCGCCTGGCGTGCAAGACGCTGCTCAAGGACGTCAACCCGGACAAGCCGATCACGGTCGAGCCCATCAAGGGCCTGCCCGTGGTCAAGGACCTCGTGGTCGACATGGAGCCGTTCTTCGCCTCCTACCGCGAGATCATGCCGTTCCTCATCACGACGGGGAACGAGCCGAGCCGCGAGCGCATCCAGTCCCCCGAGGACCGCGCGCGCTTCGACGACACGACCAAGTGCATCCTGTGCGCCGCGTGCACCTCGAGCTGCCCGGTGTTCTGGACCGACGGCCAGTACTTCGGGCCGGCCGCGATCGTCAACGCGCACCGGTTCATCTTCGACAGCCGCGACGAGGGCGCGACCCAGCGCCTGGAGATCCTCAACGACAAGGAGGGCGTGTGGCGCTGCCGCACGACCTTCAACTGCACAGAGGCGTGCCCGCGCGGCATCGAGGTGACCAAGGCGATCCAGGAAGTCAAGCGCGCGATGATCACGCGCGCCTTCTGACGACGTAGCGCGTTCTTCGTCGAAGTAGCGCTCCGTTCGCCGAAGTAGCGCGTTCTCCCGCGAGGTAGCGCGTTCTCTCGCGACGTAGCGCGTTCTCTCGCGAGGTAGCGCGGCCGCCGGAGAGCGGGACGACACGACCCCGCGCACGGCAGCGTTCACGGGCCCCAGGGGGCCCTCCACTTCGGGTCTGACTGCCGTGCGCGGGGTCGTGTCGTCCCGCCCTCCTCCGCTGTTCGCTTGCTTTCGTCGTGCACGACGGCGGTACTTCCGTCTCTGCGTGTCGTCCTCCCGGGCGTGGAACGCGACGTTCGGAGACGCAGGTCGCCGCGCTACCTCGGCCGGCGGGGCGCTACCTCGTGGGAGAACGCGCTACCTCGTGGGAGAACGCGCTACCTCGCGGGCGGGTGCGCTACCTCGGGGGGACGGCGAGGCGGGCGCGGCGGACGCCGCGCACGAGCGGGCTCCAGGGGCGGCCGGAGCCCTGGCCGCGGCGCACGATGCGGTCGACCTCGGCGGCGTGCCGGCGGGCACGGAGCTGCTCCTCGGCGAGCTCGACCTCGTCGACGCGGGGTGGGTCGTACATCCACGCGCAGACCAGGAGCAGGACGCGGGCGACGAAGTTGACCAGCACCAGGACGGTGGCCAGCACGGCGAACGAGGCCAGCAGCGGGTTCCGGTCCGCCGTCCCGGCGACGACGGACGTGCCGAGCCAGCGCAGGGCGCTCGCCACGAGGCCGGCCGCGAGGCACCCCAGGAGCAGGTCGCGCGTCCGGACGGGCCGCACGCGCGCCACCACCCGGACGACGAGGTAGACGAGCAGCGCGTCGAGCACGACCCCGACGGCGGCGGTCCCGAGCGTGAGCAGCACGCGCACGGCGGTCGACGTGCCGAGCAGCTCCTCGACCTGGCGGTTGACGGTCTGCGAGACGATGCTCGCCGCGGCCGAGGCGAGCACCATGACGCCGAGGATCGCGAAGCCGAGCAGCTCCCAGACCTTCGACAGCACGAGGCTCTCGTCGCCCGCAGGCACGTCGAACATCGCGCGCACCCCGACGCGCAGAGCGCGCATGAAGCCGGTCGCGGTGAACAGCAGGACGACGGCCGCGCCGAGGCTGTAGACGTTGACCGCGGACGGCAGCACGAGGTTGTCCGGCTCCAGCACGCCGCCGGTGCCGTCGCCCGTGACGAGGAGCCCGGGCAGCCAGGTGTCGATCTGGTCGAACACCGCCTGGCGCAGCGCGGCGTTGTTGCCCAGCGTCGCGAAGAAGACGCTGAAGCCGATGGTCAGGGCCGCGGCGAGCGAGAAGACGGCGCTGTACGCGATGCCGCCGCACAGGAGGGCGCCGCGGCGGGCGCCGTACCACGCGAGCGCCCGCGCCGCGCGCGTGTCCTTCGCGCGGTCGACCCGCCGCAGGACCTTCGTGCGCAGGTCGGCGGGGCGGTCGTCCACAGACGCCGACCCTACGGAGCGGTCGTCCCGTTCGCGAGCGGGAAGCGTCGCTGGGGCCGCCACACGCCGTCGTCGCCGTGCTCGTATAGCCACACGGCGTCGACGTTGAACTCCGCCTCGTAGCCGGCGAGCTCGTCGAACGCGCGGTCGAGCGCGGCGTCGGGCACCTCGTGCGCGACGGTCACGTGCGGGTGGTAGCTGAAGCGCAGGTCCTGGTCGAGCACGCCCGTGCGGACCGCCTGCTCGAGGATCTCGCACTCGGCGATGCCCTCGACCACGGCGACGAAGACGACGGGCGAGACGGGCCGGAACGTGCCCGTGCCGCGCAGGTGCACACGGAACGCCGGAACGTCCCCCACGACCTTCTCGAGGTGCTCGCCGACCGCGGGCAGCACGGACTCGTCGACGACCGTCGGGCCGACCACGGTGATGTGCGGCGGGATCGCGCGCGCGAGCGGGTCGCCGAACCGCGCCCGGGCGTCCTGCAGCTCCGTGGCGAACGGCTCCGGCACCTCGATCGCGATGCCGATGCGGACCTGCGAGGGCCCGCGCTCCGGCAGGTTCACCGGGCGCCTCGCGGCAGGAGACCGAAGCGGTCGTAGACGCGGTCGAGCACCGGCCGGGCGATCGCGCGCGCCCGCTCAGCGCCGTCGTCGAGCACCTTGTCGAGCTGGCCCGGGTCGGACAGGTAGGTCTGCGCCCGCTCCTGGAACGGCTCGAGGAACGCGACCACCGCGTCGGCCAGGTCGACCTTGAGGTACCCGTAGCCGCGCCCGTCGTACTCGGCCGCGATCTCGTCGACGCCGCGCCCGGTGACGGCCGAGAAGATCGTCAGCAGGTTCGAGATCCCCGGCTTGTTCTCGGGGTCGTACCGCACGCCGTAGGACTCGTCGGCGTCCGTCACCGCGGCCTTGATCGCCTTGACGGCCTTCTTCGGGTCCTCGAGCAGCCAGATGACACCCTTGCCGCCGCTCGTGGACTTGCTCATCTTCGACGTCGGGTCCTGCAGGTCGAAGATCTTCGCGACCGACTTCACGATGTGCGGCTCGGGCACGACGGCAGTGCCCTCGCCGAACCGTGCGTTGAGCCGCTCGGCGAGGTCGCGCGTGAGCTCGAGGTGCTGGCGCTGGTCCTCGCCCACGGGCACGAGCGCGGCGTCGTACAGCAGGATGTCCGCGGCCATGAGGACCGGGTACGTGAAGAGGCCGACCGTGGTGCCCTCGGTCCCCTGCTTGGCCGACTTGTCCTTGAACTGCGTCATGCGCGCGGCCTCGCCGAAGCCGGTCTGGCAGCTGAGGAGCCAGGCGAGCTCCGCGTGCTCGGCGACGTGCGACTGCACGAAGAGGATCGACCGGCCGGGGTCGATGCCGCCCGCGAGGTACTGCGCCGCGGTGCGTCGCGTCCGCTCGCGCAGCGCCGCCGGGTCCGGATTCACCGTCAGCGCGTGCAGGTCGACCACGCAGTACAGCGCGTCGTGCGAGTCCTGCAGGGCGACCCACTGGGCGAGGGCCCCGAGGTAGTTGCCGAGGTGCAGCGAGCCGTCGGTCGGCTGCATGCCGGAGAAGATGCGGGGCCGTGCGCCACCCTGCGGGGCGCCCGTGGACGCGAGGTCGGACATGGGCCTCATTCTGGCAGGTCGCCCGGGCGGGACGGAAACGCCGGGATCGTCCGGGTCGGAGACGGTCAGGTGGCCTCGTCGTCGAACGGGGCGGGGCCCGTGGGACGCGGTGCATGGGCGGCAGACGACGCCGCACCGGCCGCCCCGGCGGCGGCCGCGCGCGCCGGCACGGGGGTGTCGTCCAGCAGGGCGTCGCGCACGATCCGGCGCGGGTCGTACTGGCGCGGGTCGAGCTTCGACCAGTCGACGTCCTTGAAGTCGTCGCCGAGCTCGGCGTCGACACGGGTCTTCGCGTCCTGCAGCAGCACCTTGCCGCGCTTGACGAGCGACGCGAGCTGCGCGGCGTAGCCCGGCAGGCGCTCGGGGCCGATCAGCAGCACGGCGAGCACCACCAGGACGACGAACTCGCCCCCGTTGATGTCGATCACGACGACAGCCTATCGGGCGCCGGGAGGGCGGATCACTGGCTCGCCTGCTCCTGGAGCACGACCCGCACGTCGCGCTCCTCCTCGCCCGTGCGGACGCGGAGCGTCACCGCGTCGCCGGGCTGGCGCGCCCGGATGGCGACGATGAGCTCGTCGCTCATCGACACGGGTCGCCCGTCGATCGCCAGGATGACGTCGCCCGGCCGGATCCCCGCCTGGTCGGCGGGGCCGCCGGGGGTGACGGGCGCCTGACCCTGCTGCGCCTCGGTCGCGACCTGCACGCCCTCGCCCCGGTAGGTCGAGTCGAGCAGCACGCCGATGACGGGATACGTCGCACGGCCGGTCTCGATGAGCTGCTCGGCGGTGTGCCGGGCCTGGTTCGCGGGGATCGCGAACCCGAGCCCGATGCTGCCCGTCGCGCTCATGCTGCCGGGCGGCTGCGCGATCGCCGAGTTGATCCCCACGACCTCGCCCGCCGCGTTGAGGAGCGGCCCGCCCGAGTTGCCGGGGTTGATCGCCGCGTCGGTCTGGATGGCGTCGATGAACGCCGTCTGCGCCGCCTCGCCGGCCTGGACCGGCCGGTGCAGGGCGCTGACGATGCCCGCGGTCACGGTGGACTCGAGCCCGAGCGGCGCGCCGACCGCGAGCACGGCGTCGCCGACGACGACCTCGTCGGAGTCGCCGAGGACGAGCGGCGTGAGGTCGCGCGCCTCGACGCGGACGACGGCGAGGTCGTAGTCGGCGGTCGCCCCGACGAGCTCGGCCGGGTGCTCGCTGCCGTCCGCGAAGGCGACCGTGATGTCGCCCCGCGTCGCGGCACCCGCCACGACATGGTTGTTGGTGAGGATGTACCCGTCGGCGCGCAGGACGAAGCCGGAGCCGGTCGACACGCCCTCCTCGCGCCGGACCTCGAGCGACACGACGCTCGGCAGGACGCCCGCCGCGATGTCCGCGAACGAGCCGGCGGGGCGCGACGGCGCGGCGGGTGCGCCGTCGCCCTGGGTCCCGGAGACGGGCAGCGCGGCGTCGGACGGCCGGTCGGGGTCGACGCGGTCCGAGACGCGGTCGCCGACGACGCCGCCCACGAGCCCGGCCACGAGCGCCGCGACGACCAGCGCCGCGCCGCCGCCGCGCGGGCGGCGCGCGGGAGGCCGCGCGGCCGGCTCGCGGTCCCCAACCCCGGGCGGCTCGGTCGTCGAGTGCCCGGCCGACGGCTCGGGCGTCGCCGGCCGGTCGGTGCCGGCCTGCTGCCCGACGGCGGGCACCGGCGTCACGAGGCCGGGTCCGGCCGCGTACGGGTGCGCCGGGGGTACGGGCTGCGGCTGCGGCGCGGGACGGCTGAGCGTCCCGGGCTCGGGCGGGGCGAACAGGTCGTCGCGCGGCGCGGGCTCCAGGCGGTCCGTCATGGTCTCCAGATGGCTCCTGTCACGGTGGCCCACCCACGGGAGATCCGCGGCAGGACCCCGGCATCGTAACCACGCCCGGGGAACGCCGCCACGACGTCGGCGAGCACGTCGTCGGGCACGTCCCCGACCACATCGACCGTCACGTCGCCCGCCTGCCACGCCACGTGCCACGGGTCGCGCGAGAGCACCTCGACGTCGGCGGCCTCGGCCGCGGTCGAGGCGCCCGGCAGCCGCCCGACCTGCTCGCGCACGACGACCGTGCCCTCGGGACCCTCGAGGTCCAGCTCGACCGCGCCCGGCTCGTCGCCCACGACGCGCACCGCCGCGATCCCGTAACCCTCGGGCAGGTCCGCGGGCGCGACCCAGCCGTGCTCGGAGAGCCACGCCTCGGCGTCCTCGGCCGCCGAGACCCCCGGTGCGCCCGCCGCCTCACCGACCCACGCCGTCGAGCCGTCGTCGCCCGCGTGCGAGAGCAGGGCGAGCGCGGCCGTGCGCGAGGCGTCGGGCGTGACCACGGGTGCCTGGCCGAGCGCGAAGAGCGTGAGCCCGAGGACGCCGACGCCGCCGGCCCCGGCGGCGACGAGCCGCCGGGCGAGGGCCCCGCGGCGGCGCTCCTCGAGGTCGCCCGTGAGGGTCGGGCGCCACGCGTCCGGCGTCTCCCAGCCCGTGAACCGCCCGGGCCGGCGCAACGGGTCGTCGTCGGCCGGCGGGATCGACGCGGACAGTGCGAGCAGGCGGTCGGCCAGGTCGGGCGCCGGTGCGACGTCGCGCGCCCGCAGGAGCGCCGCGCGGGCGGCGCGCGCCTCCTCGAGCTCGCGGGCGCAGCGCGGGCACACCGCGACGTGCGCGAGCGCCGCCTCGGTCGCGGCCGGGTCGAGCTGGCCGTCGGCGAGCGGGCTGATCCACGACCCGAGGTGCGCGCTCACGACGCGACCTCCGGGCGGCGGTGCGCGAGCGACTCGCGCAGCTGGGCCCGCGCACGGTGGATGCGCGAGCGCACGGTGCCGAGCTTGACGCCGAGCGTCACGGCGATCTCCTCGTAGCTGAGGCCCTCGATGTCGCACAGCACGACGGCCGCGCGGTACTCGGGGCGCAGCTCGTCGAGCGCGCGCTGGACGTCGTTGTCGAGGTTGGCGTGCTCGAAGCCGCGCTCGGGCCGGCCGTGGTCGTCGGTCGACACCACGCGCGCGGCGTCCTCGCCCATGGCCTCCATGCGGATGCGCTTGCGCCGGCGGGCCTGGTCGAGGAAGAGGTTGGTCGTGATGCGGTGCAGCCAGCCCTCGAACGTGCCGGGCGTGTAGCTGGACAGCGAGCGGAAGACGCGCAGGAACGTCTCCTGCGTGAGGTCCTCGGCGTCCTGCGGGTTGCCGCTGAGCCGGTACGCGAGCCGGTAGACGCGCGCCGAGTGCTCGCGCACGATCTCGTCCCACGAGGGCGGGCTCCAGTCCGGCCCGGGTGCTGCCGGGCCGGTCGGGGACGCCTCGCTCGCCAGGGTGGTCGCAGGGTCGGTGCTCATCACAACCATGGTCCCACGCCAACGTACGAGCAGCCTGTGAGGTTCCCGCGTACCATCACCGTACGATCGCCGCCGGCCCCGCCGTGCTCCGGCTCCCCGTCCCGTGGAGGTCCGCCATCAGTCCCGACATGTCGACGTCCGCCGGCCCGCACCACGACCACCGCACCGCCTCCTGGGCGTACGCCGAGTCGTTCGTGCCCGAGGACGAGGTGCTGCTGCGCGCCCGCGAGCGGGCCGCCGAGCTCGGCTGCCCGGCCGTGCTGCCGGGCGCAGGTGCGCTGCTGCGCGTCGTGGCCGCGGCGCTCGGCGCGCGCGCCGTCGTCGAGGTCGGCACCGGCACGGGCGTCGCCTCGCTGTGGATGCTGCGGGGCATGCCGGCCGACGGCGTGCTCACCACGATCGACGTCGAGCTCGAGCACCAGCGCGCCGCCAAGCAGGCGTTCGCGGAGGAGGGCGTGCCCCCGGCGCGCACGCGCACGATCCCCGGCCGCCCGTCGGACGTCCTGCCCCGGCTGACCGACGGCGCGTACGACCTCGTGCTCGTCGCCGCGGACCCGCACGCCTACCCCGAGTACGTCGCGGAGGCGCTGCGCCTGCTGCGCCCGGGCGGCGTGCTCGCCGTCGACGGCGCGCTCCACGGCGGGCGCGTGGCGGACCCGGCACGCCGCGACGAGCTCACGACCGCGGTGCGCGAGGTGGGGCGGGTGCTGCGCTCCGACGAGCGGCTCGTGCCCGCGCTCGTCCCCTCGGGCGACGGGCTGCTGCTGGCCGTGCGCCGCTGAGGCACCCGGCCGCCGGGGCACGAGGACCCGGGAGAACACGCCGGGCGCGGGGCAGACGATCTGCCCCGCGCCCGGAAGCGTGGTGAACGAACCGCAGGTCAGGCGACGACGGCCTGGAGTGCCTCGCCCAACTCGGCCGCCTCGGTGGAGTTCAGCTCGACGACCAGCCGGCCACCGCCCTCCAACGGGACCCGCATGACGATGCCACGTCCCTCCTTGGTGACCTCCAGCGGCCCGTCACCCGTCCGCGGCTTCATCGCAGCCATCTGTGGCTCTCCATTCCGTTGTCCGGTCCTGGCCCTTCGTGCCCCACGACGAGGCGCCGGAAAGCGACGTCCCGCAGGGAGGCTTGCCTGGTCATTCTAGTTCAGGACGCCGACTTCTCCCGCCTCGTCAGGCCAGGCCGCGCACCGCGGCGCGGGGCGGCGCGTCCCCGCGCACGGCCGCGACGAGGTCGAGCACGCGGCGCGTCGCGGCGACGTCGTGCGCCCGGAAGACGCGTGCGCCGAGCCACGCCGCGAGCGCCGTCGCGGCGAGCGTGCCCTCGAGCCGCTCGTCGGGCGGCAGGCCGAGCGTCTCCCCGACGAAGTCCTTGCGCGACAGCGCCACGAGGAGCGGGTGACCGAGGCCGGCGAGGACGTCGGTGCGGCGCACGAGCTCGAGCGAGTGCCACGTGTTCTTCCCGAAGTCTTGCGTCGGGTCGACGAGGACCGACGACGGGGGCACGCCGCACGCGACGGCGCGCGCCGCGGCCGCCCGCAGGGTCGCGACGACGTCGGGCACGACGCCGTCCGGGTACTCGACGCGGTAGGGGTCGGTGCGGGGCAGCGCCCCGCCGGTGTGGGAGCAGACGACGCCGACGCCGGCCGCGCCCGCGACCTCGACGAGCGCGGGGTCGTGCCCGGCCCACGTGTCGTTGACGAGGTCCGCCCCGGCGGCGATCGCCTCCCGCGCGACGCCCGAGCGCCACGTGTCGACGGACACGAGCAGGTCGGGGACCTCCTCGCGCACGCGCGCGACGACCGGGACGACGCGCCGGACCTCCTCGGCCTCGTCGACCTCCGGGCCGACGCCGGCGCGCACGCCGCCCACGTCGAGGATCTCCGCTCCCTGCTCCCACGCGCGGTGCGCGGCCTCGACGGCCGCGTCCTCGTCGGCCAGCCGGGCGGGCGCGTAGAACGAGTCGGTCGTGCGGTTGACGATCGCCATGACGACGCCGCGGACCGACCCGTCCGGTCCCCGCCCGACCTCGCGCCCGCGGAGCACGAGCGGCGCGCCCGGCGCGGGCACGCCGTCGGGCGCACCCCCGGGCACGCCGTCGGGCACGCGGTCCGCCGACGCCGTCACGCCGGGTCGGCCGCGGCCGCCTCGGTGACGTCCTCGGCGAGCTCCGCGGTGGCCTCCCGCTCGGCCGCGGCCAGCTCGGCGCCGCGCTCGAGCACGTACGACACGGCGTCCTGGGCCGAGTCGCTCACGTGCAGCAGGTCGACGTCGGCGTCGGCGATCATGCCGCGGTCGAGCACCGCGCCGCGCAGCCACTCGAGCAGGCCGCCCCAGTACTCGCTGCCGACGAGCGCGATCGGGAAGCCCGTGACCTTGTGCGTCTGCACGAGCGTCAGCGCCTCGAAGAGCTCGTCGAACGTGCCGAACCCGCCGGGCATGACGATGAAGCCCTGCGCGTACTTGACGAACATCGTCTTGCGCGCGAAGAAGTACCGGAAGTTCACCCCGAGGTTGACGAACTCGTTCATCCCCTGCTCGAACGGCAGCTCGATGCCGAGCCCGATCGACACGCCGCCGGCCTCCGCGGCGCCCTTGTTCGCGGCCTCCATGATCCCGGGGCCGCCGCCCGTGATGACCGCGTACCCGGCCTCGACGAGCAGGCGGCCGACCTCCTCGGCCACCGCGAAGTCCGGGTGGTCGGGCTTGGTGCGGGCCGAGCCGAACACGGAGACGGCCGGACCGACCTCCGCGAGGGCGCCGAACCCCTCGACGAACTCCGACTGGATGCGCATGACGCGCCACGGGTCGGCGTGGACCCAGTCGGCGGGGCCTCCCCCGGCGAGCAGTCGCTGGTCGGTCGTCTGGTGGGGGATCTGCGTGCCGCGCAGCAGCACGGGACCCTTGCGGTAGCCGCGCCCGCGCTGGGACACGCCGTCGTCGCTCCGTTCGCTCATGCGAACGAGCCTATGCAATCCGCGGGAGCCAGGCCGCGCGAGGCGCAGGACACGGACGTCACCTCGGGATGACGCGACTTCTCGACGATCTTCGTCACATGTTCCCTGCGTCACGCGCGCGCACGAGGGATGTCTTGACGGGTGGAAGGTCAAGGATCGGCCCGCACAGGGAGAGCCCGTGTCACAGCGTCGTCATGCAGTCCCGTCCCCACCTCGGGCGGCGTCAGCCCGTCGCAGGCGTCAGCTGCGGCGCGCCGCCGCGTCTCTGACGGCGCTCGCCCTCGCGGGTGCCTCCCTCGTCGCGGGCGGGGCCGCGGCCTCCGCCGTCGGCGCCGACTTCGAGATCGACGGCAACCAGACCACGGACGCGACGTTCGACTGGCAGGACCTGAGCGTCGGCGACGACAACTTCAGCGTGGTCCAGGACCCGATCGGGAACGCCGACACCACGACGTTCGAGACGCAGAACACCAGCGAGGGCAACTATCCGAGCTGGCAGCCGGGCAACCCCGGCACGGCGTCCGGGAAGTCGGACATCGGGAACGTCCTGCTCTACAGCGACGTGGACGCCTCCTTCGACCAGTGGCTGTTCCTCGGCTTCGACAGCGCCGGGTCGACGGGCACCGGCCGCTACTACGTCGAGCTGAACCAGGCCCCGTCCTCGGGCGGACCTCGGCATCGGCGGCACGTGCCCGGCGGCGGGATTCGCCAGCCTGCACATGCGCTCCCAGGAGGGTGGCGAGAACGGCGAGAACAGCGCCCTCTAGGACTACGCCGCGGGTTCGATCGACGTGCCGAGCCTCTGCTCGGACCTCACCATCGTCAAGACCGGCGAGGACGGCCAGCCCGTCCCGGGAGTGACCTTCGAGGTGACCCCCGAGCCCACGGACGGCGCGGGCACGGCCACCGTGGTGACCGACCCGGGCGGGCGGTTCCTTCCTGAGGTGTCGGGCACCGCGGAGCCCGGCACGTTCGTCGAGGTGCTCGCTGGCGACCAGGTCGCCTCGACCGTCACCGCCGGCGACGACGACGCGTGGGCGTCCGTCGTGGACCTCGCCCCCGGCGAGCACGTGCTGGCCGTCCGTCCCGCCGACGCCCCCGACGAGGAGGTCGTCCTCGGGGACGTCGTGCTGCTCGCCCCCGAGGTGCGCGGCGTCCAGTACGAGGGGTCGACCGCTCCCGTGCTCCTCGTCGCCCGCGACCGCGGCCCCGAGGACGCGTACGCGGCCGCGACCGTGGACGGCGTGCCGACCGAGCACCTGCACGTGCTCGGGCGCGAGACGGTCCGACGCCAGCTGCCGCCGCTCGAGCCCGGACCGCACGAGGTGGCGCTGCGCTACGACGACCCCGAGACCGGCCGCAGGGGCGCGGTCACGACCGTCGACGTCGGGGTCGGCGCAGAGGACGCGCCGACGACGGTCGAGAAGCCGCTCTGAGACCTCAGGACGGCCCGAGGAGCCACGCGCGCAGCGCGTCGCGGCACGCGGCGAGCTGACCGACCGGCAGCCGCTCGTCGTCCTTGTGGGCGAGCAGCGGGTCGCCCGGGCCGAAGTTCACGGCAGGGATCCCGAGCTCGGCGAACCGGGCGACGTCCGTCCACCCGTACTTGGGCCGCGGCACGCCGCCCGTCGTGGCGAGCACGGCCGCGGCGAACTCGGCCGCGAGCGGGTCGTCGAGCCCGGGGCGCGCGCCGCCCGCGGCGTCGGTCACCACGACGTCGAAGCCGTCGAACAGCTCGCGCACGTGCGCCTCCGCCTCCTCGACCGAGCGCGACGGGGCGAACCGGTAGTTGACGCTCACGGTGCACGCGTCGGGGATGACGTTGCCGGCGATGCCCCCCACGATCCCGACCGCGTTCATACCCTCGCGGTACACGAGCCCGTCGACCTCGACGGCGCGCGGCTCGTACGCGGCCAGCCGCGCCAGCACGGGCGCCGCCGCGTGGATCGCGTTGACCCCCGTCCAGGCCCGCGCGGAGTGCGCGGCGACGCCCGTGGTCCGCACGTCGACGCGCAGCGTGCCGTTGCACCCGCCCTCGATGCCCGCCTCGCTCGGCTCGCCGAGGATCGCGAAGTCTCCCGCGAGCAGCTCCGGGTGGTTGCGCGCCACGCGCCCGAGGCCGTTGCGCGCCGCCTCGACCTCCTCGTGGTCGTAGAAGACCCACGTGAGGTCGGCGGCGGGCTCGCGCCCAGGCCGGCCGAGCTCGACCGCGAGCGCGAGCATGACCGTGACGCCGCCCTTCATGTCGACCGTGCCGCGCCCCCACAGCACCGCGTCGGGGCCCGTGCCCTCGAGCCGCGTCGGCAGGTTGGGCGGGTCCGTCGTCAGCGGCACGGTGTCGATGTGACCGGCCACGACGACGCGGCGCGCCCGGCCGAGGTGCGTCCGCGCGACGAGCGCGTCGCCGTCGCGCACGACCTCCAGGTGCGGCTGCGCGCGCAGGACCGCCTCGATCGCGTCCGCGAGCGCCGTCTCGGCGCCCGAGACCGAGGGGATGTCGCAGACGGCCGCGAGCAGGCCCACGAGGTCCGACGACGGGACCGTCGCGGGGTCGACGAGGGCAGGGTCGATGCGGGCCGGGCCTGCGGCCAGGGGGGTGCGCTGGGTGCTGGTCACGCGCTCCATCGTGGCACGGACCGTCGATAGGCTGAGCCCCATGACGACGTCCAGCACCACCCGCACCGCCTGGGGCTTCGGCCTCGCCACCGTCGCCGACGACGGGACCACGCTCGACGCGTGGTACCCGTCCCCCGCGCTCGGCTCCCCCACCGACGCCGACACGGACGTCCCCGAGGAGCTCGACGCGCTGACCGAGCGCGACGAGACACGGCGGGTCGACGTCGTCGTGGTGCGCACCGAGATCGACCTCGACGCCGCCCCGAAGGACGCCGCCGACGCCTACCTGCGCCTCCACCTGCTCTCGCACCGGCTCGTCCGGCCGCACGGCGTCAACCTCGACGGGATCTTCGGCGTGCTCGCGAACGTCGTCTGGACGGACCACGGTCCCTGCCCGGTCGAGGGCTTCGAGGCCACGCGCCTGCGCCTGCGCGCCGCCACCGGACGCACCGTGACCGTCTACGGCATCGACAAGTTCCCGCGCATGGTCGACTACGTCGTGCCGTCGGGGGTGCGGATCGCCGACGCCGACCGCGTGCGCCTCGGTGCGCACCTCGCGCCGGGCACGACGGTCATGCACGAGGGCTTCGTGAACTTCAACGCCGGCACGCTCGGGGCGTCGATGGTCGAGGGCCGCATCTCGGCCGGCGTCGTCGTGGGCGACGGGTCGGACATCGGCGGCGGCGCCTCGATCATGGGCACGCTCTCGGGCGGCGGGCGGGAGGTCATCTCGATCGGCGAGCGGTCGCTCCTCGGCGCGAACGCGGGCCTCGGCATCCCCCTGGGCGACGACTGCGTCGTCGAGGCGGGCCTCTACGTCACCGCCGGGACCAAGGTCACGGTGCTCGGCGAGATGGGCGACGACGGCGAGCCGCTCGTCGTCAAGGCGCGCGAGCTCGCGGGCCGCGACAACCTGCTCCTGCGCCGCAACTCGCGCACCGGCGCGGTCGAGGCGCTCGTGCGCGGCGGCGTGGGCGTCGAGCTCAACGCCGCCCTCCACGCGAACTGAGCACGCGCGTGGGGTCACGACGGCGCTCGCGTGCGGGCGGCGTCGGTGCCGTCGCGGCGGTGCTGGTCGTCGGGCTCGCCGCCACGGCCGGCGTCGTGTGGGTCCTCTCGGGCCGCGACGCCGGCCCGGTGACGCCCCGGTGCGCCGCGACGCTCGAGGGCACCGACTGGTACTTCTCACCGGTGCAGGCGGAGAACGCCGCGCTGGTCGCCGGCGTCGCGGTGCAGCGCGGCCTGCCCGCGCGCGCGGCGACCATCGGCCTGGCGACGGCGCTCCAGGAGTCGAGGCTCGTCAACATCGACTACGGCGACCGCGACTCGCTCGGCCTGTTCCAGCAGCGGCCCTCGCAGGGCTGGGGCACGCCCGAGCAGATCATGGACCCGGTCTACTCGACGGGCGCGTTCTACGACGGGCTCGTGCGCGTCGAGGGCTACGAGGACATGGAGATCACCGTCGCCGCCCAGGCCGTGCAGCGCTCGGCGTTCCCGGAGGCGTACGCGCAGCACGAGACCCGTGCTCGCGCGTGGGCGTCGGCGCTCACGGGCCACTCCCCCGCGGCGGTCTCGTGCGAGCTGCCGCCGGTCGACGACGACGGCCCCGCGGGAGCGGAGGCGCAGGCCGCGGTGGCCGCGCGGGTCGGGCGCGACCTCGGGCTCGGCGAGGGCTCGGTGCGCCCCGGCGAGGACGGCACGGTCGTCGTCGACGCGACGCCGGTCGCCGCCGAGCCGGGACGTGCCGGGTGGGTCGTGGCGCACTGGGCCGTGGCGACCGCGTCCGTCACCGGCGTGGTCAGGGTGCGCGTCGCGGACCGGGTGTGGACGCGCGTGGACGCCGCCTGGGCGGCGGCCGAGGACGAGCCCCTGCCCGAGGGCCGCATCGTCCTCACGGTCGCCGCCGCCGACTAGCTGTGAGCGGACTTCTGGCCCACTCTCGCGGGCGAGAGTGGGCCAGAAGTCCGCTCACACTCGGTCAGCGCTGGTCGAGCGGCGTGTAGTCGCGCTCCGTGGGACCCGTGTAGATCTGCCGCGGTCGGCCGATCTTGGTCTGCGGGTCCTTCATCATCTCGCGCCACTGCGCGATCCAGCCGGGCATGCGGCCGAGAGCGAACAGCGGCGTGAACATCGCCGGCGAGAAGCCCATGGCCTTGTAGATGAGGCCCGTGTAGAAGTCGACGTTCGGGTAGAGCTTGCGCTCGACGAAGTAGTCGTCGTTGAGCGCGATCTCCTCGAGGCCGCGCGCGATGTCCAGCAGCTCGTCCTTGGCGCCGAGCTCGTCGAGGACGGCGTCGGCGTGCTTCTTGACGATCGCCGCGCGCGGGTCGTAGCTCTTGTAGACCCGGTGGCCGAAGCCCATGAGGCGGACGCCGTCCTCCTTGTTCTTGACCTTCTTCATGAAGGTCTCGACGGAGTCGCCGCCCGAGCGGATGTTCTCGAGCATGAGCAGCACGGCCTCGTTGGCGCCGCCGTGCGACGGGCCGGACAGCGCGTTGATGCCGGCCGCGACCGACGCGTAGAGGTTCGCGTTCGACGAGCCCACGATGCGCACGGTCGACGTCGAGCAGTTCTGCTCGTGGTCGGCGTGCAGGATGAGCAGCTTGTCCATCGCGGACACGAGGACCGGGTTGGCCTCCCACTGCTCGTAGGGGCGGGCGAACGACATGCGCAGGAAGTCGTCGACGTAGCCGCGCGCGTAGTCGGGGTAGAGCAGCGGCTCGTCCCGCATCGACCGGTGCACGTACGAGGTGATGGTGCGGATCTTGGCGAGGATGAGGACCGTCGCGAGCTCGACCGCGTCGTCGTCGTGCGGGTTCAGGGACTCCGGGTAGTACGTCGCGAGCGCGTTGACCGCCGACGCCATGATCGACATCGGGTGGCCGCCGCGCGGGAAGGACGACAGGAACGCGCGGAACGCCTCGGGCACGAGCGTGTGCCGGTTGATGCGCGTGCTGAAGGCGTCGAGCTGCTCGGCCGTCGGCAGCTCGCCGCGGATGAGCAGGTAGGCGACCTCGAGGAAGGTCGAGCCGTCGGCGAGCTGCTCGATCGGGTAGCCGCGGTAGCGCAGGATGCCCTGGTCGCCGTCGATGTACGTGATGGACGACTCGCACGAGGCGGTGTTCATGAACCCGGGGTCGACCGTCACGAGACCGGTGTCCTTCAGCAGCGAGGACACGACGATGCCGTCGTTGCCCTCGGTCGCCCTCACGACCGGCAGCTGCCGGCTCGTGCCGTCGACGGTGAGCTCGACCGTGGCGGTGCCGTCCGCCGAGGCGGCGGTGTGCTGGGTGGACGTCATGTCTTCCTTCCCTGACGGGCCCGCCTCCCGGCGTCGGGACGGCGAGCGCGTGACTCTCGGTGGCATCCGGTGCGGGCGCCGTGCCGCGGCGCCCTGCGTGCGCGTCAGGTCAGCCTCGGCCTGCGGTCGAACCTACTCCTGATTCCCATGGTGATCCAATCCGACGGTCAAGGGGATGTGATGCGTGACACAGCCGCCGCGATCGCGTCGTCGGGCGCGGTGAGGGCGACGCGCACGTGCCCCTCGCCCGCGGCCCCGTAGAACTCGCCGGGCCCGACGAGGATCCCGTGCGCGGCGAACCGGCGCGCGAGCTCGCGCGAGCTCGCGCCGTCACCGGCCCCGGCCGGCCGGACCCACAGGTACAGGCCCGCCTCGGAGGCGTCGACCGCGTAGCCGGCCTTCTCGAGCGCGGGCAGCAGGGCCGCGCGCCGGCGCGCGTAGGTCTCGCGCTGCGCGACGACGTGGGCGTCGTCGCGCAGGGCCGCGGTCGTCGCGGCCTGGACCGGCGCCGGGACGATCATGCCGAGGTGCTTGCGCGTCGCGAGCAGGTCCGCGACGAGCGCCGGGTCCCCGGCGACGAACGCGGCGCGGTAGCCGGCGAGGTTCGACTGCTTCGACAGCGAGTACGCCACGAGCAGGCCCTCGTGCGAGCCGCCGGTCACGCGCGGGTCGAGCAGGCTGGGCACGCGCGACGGGCCGCCCGTCTCGAGCGGCGCCCACGGCTCGTCCCAGCCGAGCTCGGCGTAGCACTCGTCGCCGACGACGACCGCACCCACCTCGCGCGCGGCCTCGACGATCGCGCGCAGCCGCTCGACGCCCGCCACGGCACCCGTCGGGTTGGACGGCGAGTTGACCCACACGAGCCGCACGTCGCCGCGCCCGGCCCAGTCCGCGACGTCGTCCGCGGGAAGCGGCGTCGCGCCCGCGAGCCGCGCGCCGACGTCGTACGTCGGGTAGGCGACGGCCGGGTGCACGACGACGTCGCCCGGCCCGAGGCGCAGCAGCGAGGGCAGCAGGCCGACGAGCTCCTTGGAGCCGACCGTGGGCAGCACGGCCTGGGGGTCGACGTCGGGCACGCCGCGCCGCCGCGCGAACCAGGCGGCGACCGCCTCGCGCAGCGCGGGCGTGCCGTGCGTGAGCGGGTACCCGGGGGCATCCGACGCCGCCGCGAGCGCCTCGCGCACGACGGCGGGCGTCGGGTCCACGGGGGTGCCGATCGACAGGTCGACGAGACCGTCGGGATGAGCGCGCGCGGTCGCGCGCACGTCGGTCAGGGTGTCCCAGGGGTACGCGAGGTGCCTGAGGTCGGCGAAGCCCATGCGGCCGGCCCGCAGGCGTCAGGCCTGCGGCGGGAGGGCCGCGATCATCGGGTCGTCCTTCTCGATGAGACCGAGCTTCGCGGCGCCGCCGGGCGAGCCCAGGTCGTCGAAGAACTCGACGTTGGCCCGGTAGTAGTCCTTCCACTCCTCCGGGACGTCGTCCTCGTAGTAGATCGCCTCGACGGGGCACACCGGCTCGCACGCGCCGCAGTCCACGCACTCGTCCGGGTGGATGTACAGCGACCGCTTGCCCTCGTAGATGCAGTCCACGGGACACTCCTCGATGCACGCCTTGTCCTTGACGTCGACGCACGGCTGAGCGATCACGTAGGTCACTGCTGGCTACCTTCCCGTCACGGAGCGTGTGGCAGGGCTCGCGCACGAACCCCGCCGGGGAACTCTAGTATCGCCCACGTGGATGATCCGCACGCACCCGTCCCATCGTCCGTCTGGCGAGACTGGCCGGCCGGGACGCGGGTCGTGGTGCGACGGCGGCTGTCGCCGCAGGAGCGGTCGGCCGATCCCGAGCACCGGCGCTGGACCGACGTCATCGCCGTCGTGCTGGCGGCCGACGACGGCGGGCTGCGGCTGCGCACGGACGCCCCGCGGTCCGAGCCGCGCGAGGTCGTCGTCGCGGCGGACGACGTCGTCGCGGCCAAGCGCATCCCGCCGCGGCGCGAGCGGCCCGCCGGCCGCGCGGACGCCCGCGAGGGCTAGCGCGCCACCTCGGCGTGCGTGGCGGTGAGGCGCACGACGACGGCGCCGGCGGCGCAGCGGTCGACGAGCGCCGCGGGCCAGTCGCCCTCGAGCGGCACGCGCTCGACGTCGCCGGTGCGCGCGGCGCGCCGGCCCGGCAGCCACGTGCCCCGCACGTCGTCGGCGGCGTGGAAGAACTCGTGCACCGACGCGTTGGCCTCGAGCGCCTCGACCACGGCCTCGAGGTCACGCGCGACCTTGCGCAGCGCCGGCGCGACCCAGGCCGCGTTCTCGGTCACCATCGCCTCGGTCCGCGCCGGGTCGGTGAACGCGACGCGCGTCCCGTCGCGGAAGCTCCCGGCCGCGAGGCCGAGCGCGACGTCGCGCACCGGCGCGCCCGCGACGGCGTTGAGCAGCTGGGTCGCGACGACGTGCGGCACGTGGCTCACGAGCGCCGCGACCTCGTCGTGGCAGTCGTCGGTGAGCACGGCGGCCGTGCCCGCGAGCGGTCCGGTGACCAGGCCGAGCACCGCCGCGAGGCGGGCCGGGTCGGTGCGGGCGTCGACGGTCACGGCCCAGGGCACGCCGTCGAGGAGGCCCGCGTCGGACGAGACGAAGCCGCTGCGCTCGGTGCCCGCCATGGGGTGCGCACCGACGTAGCGGTCCCCCGCGCCCGCGTCCGAGACCGCGGCCCGGACCGGGCCCTTGACGCTGCCGACGTCGGTCACGGTCGCGCCCGGGTCGAGGTGGCGGGCGACCTCGGCGGCGACGGCGCGCATGGCGAGCAGCGGCACGGCGAGGACGACGAGGTCGCGCCCGGCGACCGCGCCCGCGACGTCGTCGGCCACCGTCAGCCCCGCGTCCCGCGCGGCCGCGCGCGAGCCGGGCGCGACGTCCGTCGCGACGACGTCGATCCCGCGCGCGACGAGCAGCCGGGCGAGCGACCCGCCGATGAGGCCCAGGCCCACGACGCCGACCCGCGGCGGGGGGCCGGCGGTCACCACAGCAGGCCTCGCGCGAGGGCAGCGGCGTCGTCGGACGCCCGCACGCTGCCGGTCGGCACGTGGTCGGGCAGGACGCCGTCGAGCCCGCCTTCGTGCTCCCCCGCGGGGTACGCGCCGAGCACCTTGAGCGAGTCGCCCGCCGCGAGGAGGTCGCGGGCCAGCGAGCGGACGTCGGGCGCCCACGGCGCGGCGTCGAGCGTCACGACGAACACGTACTGGCCCTCGCGGGCCTTGAGCGGGCGGGTGACGAGGCTCGACATGTTGACGCGGCGCTCGCCGAACGCGGCCGTGATGCGCGCGAGGACGCCTGGCCCGGTGACGACGGGCGTGATCGCGAGCATCGTGCGCCACGCGTCCGCGCCGCGGTCGCGGCGGGCCGCGAGCACGGCCGGCGCGTCGTCGCGCCGGCGCAGCACGAGGAACCGGGTGCGTGCCCCGCGGTAGTCCTCGACGGCCGTGGCGAGCGTCTCCAGCCCGTACAGCTCCCCGCACAGCGAGGGGCCGAGCGCCACCTGCGCGGGCGTGACGTCGCGGCACGCCGCGGCGTTCGACGACGCGGGCACCGGCACGAGGCCCCGCTCGGCGACGAAGCGCGAGCACTGCGCGAGCCCGTGCGGGTGGGCGGTGGCCTCGCGCAGCTCGCCGTGGCCCGGCAGCACGAACGCGTCGAACGAGACGTCGAGCACGACCTCGTCGACCGCGACGACGTCGGGGCTCCCGACGAGCGCGTCGAGCGACGGGACGACGTAGCCCTCGACCGAGCTCTCGATCGCCACGACGCCCCACGCCGAGGCGCCGGCGGCGACGGCGTCGTGCACCGCGCCGACCGACGCGAGCGGCTCTGCCCCGACCTCGCGCCCCTCGCGGCGCGCCCACGTCAGCACCGCCTGGTGCGTGAACGTGCCCTCGGGGCCGAGGAACGCGACGGCGTCCCTGCTCACGACCGCGCCCACCCCGGCACGAGCGGCTCGGGCCCGGGGACGAACGCGTCGCCCGGCAGGACGGCGAGCGTGCGGTGCGCGACCCGCCGCGCGTCCAGCTCCGCGACGAGGCCGTCGAGCACGCCGACGTCGGGGCACCGGAACGAGGTGAAGAACACGTGCGGCCCCAGGCTCGACGGGTGGCTGCGCAGGTGCTGCAGGTCGATGCCCGCGTCGGAGAGCACGGCGAGCGTGGGGTGCAGCGAGCCGCGGTGGTCGTCGTACGGGCCGAACGCCAGCCAGACCTGCGCCGGATCGTCGAACCGCGGCCACGCGTCGCGCGCCTCGAGCAGGCCGTACCAGAGCGGGCGGTGCTGCCCGAGGCGCTCGCTGCCCGGCAGCTCGACCCAGCCGGCCGGCACGCGGTCGCGCTCGACGACGAGCGAGCCCGCGGGCCCGGCGATCGCGGCGCGCTCGTCGAGCGGCGTGCGCGTCGGCACCAGCCGCGGGCTGACGCCCATGGTCCGCAGCGCGTCGCGGCAGTCCCGCATGCCCGCCTCGTCGATGACGACCTGGCCGCCCGCGGCGTCCGGCGGGCCGACCCACACCCACCGGGACGGGACCGCGACCGCGGCCGTGACGATGAGCGACGACGCGCCCGCGAGCAGCGCCTCCTCGAGCACCGGCGACGGCTGCTCCGGGTGGCCCAGGTGCACGACGGCCGCGAGGTCGGCGATGCTCGCGACCGTGGCGAGCGTGTCCGCCGTCGTGCCGAGGTCGAGCAGCTCGCGCGACTCGTCCGGCACGGCCGAGGCGACCGCGGACCCCTCCGCGACGCCGGACCACCCCGCCGTGCGCGCCGCGAGCGCCGCGTGCGCGGGCGACTCCCCCTCGGTCCGTCCGAGCATCAGCCCTCCCGTGTCCTAGCCCTGGCTCTCCGGAGCATCGCAGACGATGCCGTTGTCCGGCTTGTACGTCCAGGAGTAGGACTCGTCCTTGACCAGCTCGCCGTCGCGGTAGACCTTGCGGTAGTTGGTGATCGAGAAGCCGTCGTTGCCCGCGGGGTACGGCTCGCAGTCCGGCTCCGACCTGTGGACGGTCGTGGTCGGGACGACGTCGCGCTTGCCGCTGTCGGACGTGCGCACCTCGTAGTACTTCGTCGACCAGATCGCGACGTGCACCTGGCCGCCCGAGACCCACGACTGCATGAGCGCGCCGTACGGGGTGTCGTTGCGGAACTTCACGTCGAGCGCGCCGACGTAGATGGTCGCCTCGCGCCCGGCCGGGTACCGCGAGAACCAGTAGCTGTGCGGCCGGTGCTCGACGTCGTCGAAGCCCGCGAAGTAGCCGGCGTTGTAGACCGTCGTCGCCATCTGGGAGAGCCCGCCGCCGACACCCTCGGTGTGCACGCCGTTGGAGACCACGCCCGCGGCGAAGTACCCGTTCTCGAGCGTGATCGGCGAGAGCGCCTCGAGCAGGGAGAACGTCTCCCCCGGCTCGACGAGCGTGCCCGTCACGAGCTGGGCACCGCGCACGAGGTTCTTCGTGCGGATCGGCTCGCTGGTCAACGGGGTCGAGAAGGAGGCGACGACCTCCTTGACGCCGAGCTCCTCGAGCGCCTGGCGGGTGGTCTCCGGGTCCTTCTGGACGGTCGCGACCTCGGTGGCCCGCTCGTCGCCGAGCGCCGCCGCGCCGACGGCCTGCGACACCTCCTCCGGGTCGAGCGTGGTGCCGGGCTCGCCGCCGACGATCACGGGCTTGCCGCCCGAGAACTCGAAGTGGGCGTCGTCCGGCTCGGACAGGAGGTCGTTCGTGCGGTCGACGATCGCGGTGGTGAGCAGGTCGCCGTCGAACTGCGGCTCGAGCGCGCCGTCGGCCGGGACGAACGAGGTCGCCTCGGCGAGGACCCGCTCGGGCAGCTCCGGGTTCTGGCCCCCCACGCTCACGCGCACCGGCGCGGACACGATCTTCTCGGCCTGCGCGAGCGCGGCGTCGGTCGCACCCTGGTCGACCTGCGGCGGCACGGGCCGCGTCGGCAGCTCGACGGGGCCGGGCCGCACCAGCCAGCTCGACGTGACGGCGTCGGCGGCCTCCTCGACGACGACCTCGGTGCCGTCCTCGGAGGGCGTGGCGACGGGCTCGCCGTCGGCGAACGTGACCGTGCCGTCGACCGGCTCCGCGCGCAGCGACTCGGCGACGCCCTCGAGCGTCGCGTCGAGCGTGCCGCGCGAGACCTCGACGGCGGGAGGCACCTCCTCCGCGCCCACGAGGTGGTCCCACAGCCGGGCCGGGCTGAGCGAGAAGCCCGTGAGGTCCGCGACCGTGCCCTGCGCGTCGAACGCGAGACCGGCGTCGGCGGGGTCGACCGTGCTCGACGCGTCGCCCGCGGTGAGCGTGATCGGCTCGGCGGCGCGCGGCCCGAGGCCGCGCTCGAGCGCCGCGACGGCGTCCGGCGCCGTCATGCCGCCGATCTCGACGCCCGCCACGGTGGTGTCCTGGGGGACCTTGTCCGACACGAGCCACTGCGCGCCGACGTACAGGCCGGCGCCGACGACGAGGCCCAGCCCCGTCCACGCCGCGACCTTGGGCAGCCGGCTCGGCGCGCCGTCGCCCTCGAGGCCGGCGATCGGCGACCCGCCGCCCGCGGGCGGCGCGGGCGGCGCCGACGCGGCGGACGCGGGCGATGCGGGCGCCCCCGGGCCGGGCACGCTCACGACGGGGAGCACCTGGGTCGGGTCGCCCTGCGGCGGACCGGTCCGCGGGGCGGACACGGTGCCGAGCCTGCGCAGCTCGTAGGCGCGGACCTGGGGCTCGTACGGTGCGTCGGCAGCCGGGTCGGGGTGCGTCGACCCCGGCTCGGGGGTGGTCTGATCGGGCGCGGGCTCACGCTCGGTCGGATGGCCCATCGACACGCTCCGTGCGGGTAGGACTGCAGGAGGACGATCGCAGGGGTGAGCCGTGCGGGGACGTCCGTATCCCCTGGATCCTACTCGCGCAGGGCGTGACGCGGCGTCTCAGGAGCGGGTGAAAAGCCGCAAACGGGGCGGCGTCCACAGGGTCGTCACAGGACCCGACGACGCACGGGCCGGTCCGAGAACCACGAGCGCGGCAGGAACGCGACGACGGCCAGGACGACGAGGCCACCGTAGGTCCACCACAACCCGATCGGCTGGGCCGGGACGAGCACGTCGCCGCCCGGCCCCGAGACCGCGAGCACCTGCACCGCGAGCAGCCACCCGGCGCCGCAGCCGAGCAGCGCACCGAGCCCGGACCACGCCCGGCACACGACGCCGGTCGACGCCGTGAGCGCGAACGCGAGCACGATCCCCACGGGCAGGTCGAGCCACGTGGTCCGGTGCGTCACCGTCCCGAGCACGCCGGCGACGACGCCGAGCCCGACGGCGAGGAGGACGTGGACGACGACGGCGCGGCCGCGCGACGGCGCGGCGTGCGTGGGCGGTCCGGACGGGGTCATCGCGCCGAGCCTACCTGCGCGAACGGCACCACCGCGTACGTCTCGACCGCGAGCAGCGGCGCGAGCACGGCGTTGCTCAGCGCGTACCAGCCGACGACGTCGGAGCCGTCGGCCCGTCCGTCGCGGACGGTCACGTGCTGCACCTGGGTCGCGTGGGCGCGCAGGGCGTCCGCCACGCGCCCCAGCACCGCCGCGGCGTCGACGCGCACGAGCCGGCCGGCGCGGTCGAGCTCGTCGACGCGGGCGTCCGCCACGGCGACGGGCGGCAGCGCCTCGTCCGGGTCGGGCAGCGTGAGCCCGGCCCCCGGGACGAGCCGGCGCACCTCCTCGAGGTCCGCGAGGTCGCGCCGCGCCGCGCGCAGCCGCCCGGCCGGGACGACGACCTCCCACCGCGCCGGGACGCGCCACGGCTCGCCACCGAGCGCGGCGTCCGGGTCGGCCGCGAGCTCGAGCGCGCGCACCGTGACCTCGTGGGCGCGGACGTGGTCGGGGTGCCCGTACCCTCCGCCCGCGTCGTACGTCACCACGACGGCGGGGCGCCGGTCGCGCACGACGGCCGCGAGCCGCGCGGCCGCCTCGTCGAGCGGCACGCGCGCGAACGCCGTCGGCGGCGCGTCGTCCGCCGGCCCGGCGATCCCCGGCGCGACCCACGCCATCCCGGAGTCCTCGTACCTCGTGTCAGAAAGCTGGTGGGCTCTGTCCCACCGCCCTTCTGACAGCCGCTCCGACGTGTCAGAAGGCTGGTGGCCCCTGGCCCACTGAGCTTCTGACAGCACCGACGACACGCGGTCGAGGAAGACATGGTCGGCAACGCCGAGCGCCTCCAGCGCGGCGGCGAGCTCCCGCTCGCGGTACGCCGCCAGTGCCGGTCCGTCCCCCTCGAGGTGCCCCACGCCGGTGGGGTGGGTCGCGCTGTCGATGACCTCGCCCCGCTCCCCCCGCGTGCACGTCACGACGGTCACCGGCGCACCCGACGCCGCCCACGAGGCCAGCAGCCCACCCGTCGACAACGTCTCGTCATCAGGGTGCGCATGCACGGCCAGCAGCGCCCCGGCAGGCGCGTGCGGGACCGCGGCGGTGGGAGACGACACCGAACGGAAGGTCAGGCGCGCTTGGCCCGCGCCGTCGCCCGCGCCCGCTCGGTCGCGTCGAGCACGACCTTGCGGATGCGCACGACCTCGGGCGTCACCTCGACGCACTCGTCCTCGCGCGCGAACTCGAGGGACTCCTCGAGCGTGAGCTTCTTCGGCGGCACCAGGTTCTCGAAGCTGTCCGCGGTCGACGACCGCATGTTCGTCAGCTTCTTCTCCTTGGTGATGTTGACGTCCATGTCCTCGTTGCGCGAGTTCTCGCCGACGATCATGCCCTCGTAGACCTCCTGCGTGGGCTCGACGAAGAACGTGCCGCGCTCCTGGAGGTTGATCATCGCGAACGGCGTGACCTTGCCGGCCCGGTCGGCGACGAGCGAGCCCGTCGCGCGGGACTCGATCGGGCCGTGCCACGGCTCGAAGCCCTCGGAGATGGACGAGGCGATGCCGGTGCCGCGCGTCTCGGTGAGGAAGCGCGTGCGGAAGCCGATGAGGCCGCGCGCCGGGACCATGAACTCCATGCGGACCCAGCCGGTGCCGTGGTTGGTCATGGTCTCCATGCGGCCCTTGCGCTGCGCGAGGAGCTGCGTGACGGCGCCGAGGTACTCCTCGGGGACGTCGATCGTCATGCGCTCCATGGGCTCGTGGACCTTGCCGTCGATCGTCCTGGTGACGACCTGCGGCTTGCCGACGGTGAGCTCGAAGCCCTCGCGGCGCATCTGCTCGACGAGGATCGCGAGCGCGAGCTCGCCGCGGCCCTGGACCTCCCAGGCGTCGGGGCGCTCGGTGGGCAGCACGCGCAGCGACACGTTGCCGACGAGCTCCGCGTCGAGGCGGTCCTTGACCTGGCGGGCGGTGACCTTGTGACCCTTGCCCCCCTTGCCCGCGAGCGGCGAGGTGTTGATGCCGATCGTCATCGAGATCGCCGGGTCGTCGACGGTGATGAGCGGCAGCGGGCGCGGGTCCTCGGGGTCGGTGAGCGTCTCGCCGATCATGATGTCGGCGATGCCGGCGACGGCGACGATGTCGCCGGGGCCGGCGGACTCGGTCGGGACGCGGTCGAGCGCCTTGGTCTCGAGCAGCTCGGTGATGCGCACGCTCGACAGCGAGCCGTCGTGCCGAGCCCACGCGACCGTCTGGCCCTTGCGCAGCGTGCCGTTGAAGATGCGCAGCAGCGCGAGGCGGCCGAGGAACGGCGACGCGTCGAGGTTGGTCACGTGCGCCTGCAGCGGCATCGACTCGTCGTACGTCGGCGCCGGGATCTTCTCGAGGATCGTCGCGAAGAGCGGCTCGAGGTCCTCGTTCGCGGGCAGCGCGCCGTCGGCGGGCTGGTCGAGCGACGCGCGGCCGGACTTCGCCGAGGCGTAGACGACCGGAACGTCGAGGATGGCGTCGAGGTCGAGGTCGGGCACCTCGTCGGCCAGGTCGCCCGCGAGCCCGAGCAGCAGGTCGGTGGTCTCGGCGACGACCTCGGTGATGCGCGAGTCGGGCCGGTCGACCTTGTTGACCACGACGATGACCGGGAGCTTGGCGGCGAGCGCCTTGCGCAGCACGAACCGGGTCTGCGGCAGCGGGCCCTCCGAGGCGTCGACGAGCAGCACGACGCCGTCGACCATCGACAGGCCGCGCTCGACCTCGCCGCCGAAGTCGGCGTGCCCGGGGGTGTCGATGACGTTGATCGTGATCCCGCCCGGCTCCCCCGCCGCCGCCGCGGCCGGGCCGGCGTACCGGACGGCCGTGTTCTTGGCGAGGATCGTGATGCCCTTCTCGCGCTCGAGGTCGCCCGAGTCCATGACCCGGTCGTCGACCTGCTGGTGCGCGGCGAACGCGCCGGCCTGGCGCAGCATCGCGTCGACCAGGGTGGTCTTTCCGTGGTCGACGTGGGCGACGATCGCCACGTTGCGCAGGTCGGAGCGCACAGACATCTACGGTTCTCTTTCCGTGGGGATGGGGCTCCCGGGAGCCCGGGGCCGGTCTATCCTACCCGGGCGAGCCCGGCCGTCCCCGCCGGCCGAACCGTCCGGGCCGGCGCGACGCCTCGGCCGCACCGTCCTCCGGCCCCGGGACCGGCACGGCTCCCTGCGCCGCGAGGCTCTCGGTGACCGACTCCGTGACCCGCGAGGCGACGCGCTCCTCCAGCTCCCGCCGCGCGGCGCGACGCTCGGCGCGCAGGATCGCGCGGTGCTCGTCGCCGAGAGCCCGGAGCGTGGCCGCGCACATGGCGATCATCACGACCGAGAAGGGCAGCGCGATGAGGATCGCGGCGGTCTGCAGCGCCTGGAGGCCGCCCGCGAGGAGCAGGGCGATGGCGACGAGCCCCTCGAGGATCGCCCAGGACAGGCGGCTCCACAGGGGCGGGTTCGGGTTGCCCCCGTTGGCGAGCATGTCGACGACGAACGAGCCGGAGTCGGACGACGTCACGAAGAAGACGACGACGAGCACGATCGCCACGACGGCCATGACCGACCCGCCGGGGAGCGCGTCGAACAGCTGGAACATCGCGGTGTCGGTGTTGACGGCGTCGCCGTCGAGCATCGACCCGGGCCGCGTCATCTCCTGGTGCAGGCCCGCGCCGCCGAAGACGCCGAACCACACGGTCGTGACGAGCATCGGCACGACGAGCGTGCCGAGGACGAACTCGCGCACCGAGCGGCCGCGCGAGATCCGGGCGATGAACACGCCCACGAAGGGCGCCCAGGAGATCCACCAGCCCCAGTAGAAGATCGTCCAGCCGGACTCCCACGCGAGGCCCTCCTCACCGCGGAAGGCGAGCGTGTCGAACGTGAGCCGGACGACGTTGTTGAAGTAGTAGCCGAAGGACTGGACCCACTCGCGCAGGAGGAACAGGGTCGGCCCGAGGACGAGCACCGCCGCGGCGAGCACGGCGGCGAGGACCATGTTGCCGTTCGAGAGCCACTTGATGCCGCGCTCGAGGCCCGAGGCGACCGAGATCGCCGCGATCGCCGTGATCGCGGCGATGAGGCCGATCTGCAGCCCGAGCGAGGGCTCGACGACGTCGAGGTAGCCGAGGCCGGCCGAGATCTGCAGGACGCCGAGCCCGAGCGACGTCGCCACGCCGAAGACCGTGCCGACGATCGCGACGACGTCGATGAGGTTGCCGAGCCAGCCCTTGACCCGGTCGCCCAGCAGCGGCTCGAGCGCCCAGCGGATCGAGACGGGCCGTCCCTTGCGGTGGACCGCGTACGCGACCGCGAGCCCGACGACGACGTAGATCGCCCAGGCGTGGAAGCCCCAGTGCAGGTAGGTCTGACCCATGGCCGCCTGGGCCAGGGACGGCTCGTCCCCCGTGACGCCGGGCTTGGGCGACACGAAGTGCGACAGCGGCTCGGCGACGCCGAAGTAGACGAGCCCGATGCCCATGCCGGTGGCGAAGAGCATCGAGAACCACACGGGGAGCCTGAAGGCGGCCTCCTCGTCGTCGGGCCCGAGCACGATGTCGCCGTACCGGCTGAGTCCCATCCAGATCGCGAAGACGACGAAGCCCGCGACGATGAGCACGTAGTACCAGCCGAAGACGCCGATGACCTCCGACTGGAGCGTGGTGACGACGCGGGACATCGCGTCGGTCGCCACGACGGCGATGACGACGAAGACGGCGATGGCGCCCGCGGCGGGGTAGAACACGGCGGGTGTGGGTCGTGCTGGCCTGTTCATGCAGCCCAGACTTTCGTGGAGCGCCTCCACCGGCAAATCCAGAGGGCACCGGCGGACCGAGGTCCGCCGGTGCCCTCCGGGCGTCGGGCGCGGGCGCTCAGCTCGCGAGCTCGGCGCCCTCGAGCCGCGCACCCGGGATCGCGGCCAGCAGGTCGCGCGTGTACTGCTCGCGCGGGTTGTCGAAGACCTCGTCGGTCGCGGCCTGCTCGACGACCTTGCCGTTCTGCATGACGACGACGGTGTCCGCGATCTGACGGACGACCGCGAGGTCGTGCGTGATGAAGAGGTACGACAGGCCCAGCTCGTCCTGGAGCTGGCCGAGCAGCTCGAGGATCTGCGCCTGGACGAGCACGTCGAGCGCGGAGACCGCCTCGTCGAGCACGATGACCTCGGGCTTGAGCGCCAGGGCGCGCGCGATGGCGATGCGCTGGCGCTGGCCGCCGGAGAGCTCGTTGGGGAAGCGGCGCATGGCGGACTGCGGCAGCGCCACCATGTCGAGGAGCTCGCGCACGCGCGCCTCGCGCTGCTTCTTGTTGCCCACGCCGTGCAGGCGCAGCGGCTCCTCGATCGAGCGGTAGATCGAGAACATCGGGTCGAGCGAGCCGTACGGGTTCTGGAACACCGGCTGGATGCGGCGCCGGAACGCGAACATCTCCTTGGCGTTGAGCGTCGAGACGTCGACGCCGTCGAACTCGACCGTGCCCGACGTCGGCTCGAGAAGGCCGAGCACCATGTTCGCGGCCGTGGACTTGCCCGAGCCGGACTCGCCCACGAGCGCGAGCGTGCTGCCGCGCTTGAGCGTGAAGCTCACGTCGTCGACCGCGGTGAAGTCCGACGACGCACCGGGGCGCACGCCGCGGATCTGGAACACCTTGGTGAGGTTCCGCGCCACGACGATGTCGTCGGCGCGGACCGGCTCGGCGTCGGCGTGGTGCGCGAGCAGCTCCTCCGACTCCTCGCCCTGCTCGTGCGCCGCCTGGATGCGGCGGGACGCGAGCGACGGGGCCGAGGCCACGAGCCGCTTGGTGTACGGGTGCTGCGGGTCGGCCAGGATCTGGCGCGCCGGGCCGGACTCCACCACGCGGCCCTTGAACATCACGACGAGGTGCTCGGCGCGCTCGGCGGCCAGGCCCAGGTCGTGCGTGATGAACAGGACGGCGGTGCCGAGCTCGCGCGTGAGGACCTCGAGGTGGTCGAGGATCTGACGCTGCACGGTCACGTCGAGCGCCGAGGTCGGCTCGTCGGCGATGAGCAGCTTGGGCCGCGCGGCCAGGCCGATCGCGATGAGCGAGCGCTGGCGCATGCCGCCCGAGAACTCGTGCGGGTACTGCCGCGCGCGCCGCTCGGCGTCGGGCAGGCCGGCCTCGGCGAGCAGCTCGGCCACGCGCTGCTTGCGCTCGGCGCGGCCGCCCTGGAAGCCGTTGGCCTTGAGCGCCTCCTCGATCTGCGTGCCGATGCGCCACACCGGGTTGAGGTTCGACATCGGGTCCTGCGGGACGAGGCCGATCTCGCGGCCGCGCATGGCCTCGATCTCGCGGCGGTCGAGCCCGACGAGCTCGCGCCCGTCGAACACGATGCTGCCGCCGGTCACCTTGCCCGTGCCGGGCAGCAGGTCGATGACGCTGTGCGCGAGCGTCGACTTGCCCGAGCCGGACTCGCCGACGATCGCGACGGCCTGGCCGGGGTACACGGTGAGGTTGGCGCCGCGCACGGCCTGGACCTCGCCGGCCGACGTCGTGAACGACACGGCCAGGTCGCGGACCTCGAGCAGGGGCTGGTCGACCGAGCGGGTCTCGCCGGCCGGGGACACGGAACCGTTGGTCACGGGGAACTGGGTCGTCATCGCTTGCGTGCCTTCGGGTCGAGGGCGTCGCGCACGACGTCGCCCATCATGATGAAGCCGAGCACCGTCAGGGCCAGGCCGCCGGCCGGGTAGAAGAGGATCTCGGGCGCGACGCGGATCGACCGCTGCGCCGCCGAGATGTCCCCTCCCCACGACACGACGTTGGGCGGCAGGCCGATGCCGAGGAAGCTCAGGGTGGCCTCCGCGACGATGAACGTGCCCAGCGCGACCGTGGCGTAGACGATGATCGGGGCCGCGGCGTTGGGCAGCACGTGCTTGACGAGGATCGCGGCGCGACCCATGCCGAGCGACTTCGCCGCGGTCACGAACTCGTTGTTCTTGACCGACATGACCGTGCCGCGCGTGATGCGGGCGATCGACGTCCAGCCGAACAGCGCCAGCACGAGGGCGACCGTGAAGCTGGTCCGTTGCGGCATGACCGACATGATGACGATGGCCGCGAGCACGAGCGGGACGGCGAAGAAGACGTCGGTGATGCGGGACAGGATCGTGTCGAACCACCCGCCGTAGTAGCCGGCGATCGCGCCGATCGCGGTGCCGAGGATGATCACCAGCCCGGTCGCGAGGACGCCGACGACGACCGACGCCCGGGCGCCGTAGACGGTCCGCGCGTAGATGTCGCAGCCCTGGAAGTCGAAGCCGAACGGGTGGCCCGGCTGCGGGCCCGCGAGCGACTGCGCCAGCGTGCACTGGCGCGGCCCGAGCGACGTGAACAGGCCGGGGAACGCGGCGACGACCACGACGAGCACGATGATCGCGCCCGCGACCCAGAACATGGGCCGGCTGCGCATCTCGCGCCACGACTCGCGCCAGAAGCTCGACGGCGCCTCGCTGGTGTCGACGGCGTCGACCGCGCCGAGCCCGCCCTCGTCGAACGGGGCCGTGTAGTGCTCCTGGCCGCGGCGGGGACCCGGCTGCGCCGGGGTCGAGGGGTAGCGGTTCTCAGGCATAGCGGATCCTCGGGTCGAGCGCGGCGTACAGGAGGTCGACGACCAGGTTGGCGACGATGTAGATCAGCACCAGCACGGTGGTCAGCGAGACCACGGTGACGTTCTCGCCGCGCAGGATCGCCTGGTACAGCGTGCCGCCGACGCCGTTGATGTTGAAGATGCCCTCCGTGACGATCGCGCCCGCCATGAGCGAGCCCAGGTCGGCGCCGAGGAACGTCACGACGGGGATGAGCGAGTTGCGCAGGACGTGACGCCTGGTGACCTGGCTGCGGCGCAGGCCCTTGGCGCGGGCGGTCCGTACGTAGTCGGCCGACAGGTTCTCCGCGACCGACGTGCGCGTCAGGCGCAGCACGTACGCGAAGGACACCGCGCCGAGCACGATCGCTGGCATGAGCAGGCTGCGGAAGTTCGGGTCGCGTCCGGCGGTCACCGGCAGCCAGCCCAGCTGGACGCCGACGACGAACTGCAGGACGAAGCCGATGACGAACGTCGGCACGGCGATGACGAAGAGGCTCATGACGAGCACGGACCCGTCGAACCACCCGCCCTTGCGCATCCCGGCGAGCAGGCCGAAGGCGATGCCGAAGACGGCCTCGAAGACCAGGGCCATCAGGGCCAGCTGGAACGTCACCGGCAGGGCGCCGGCGATCACGTCGAGGATCTCGCGGCCGCGGAAGTCGACGCCGAAGTCGAGCGTGAACACGCCCTGAAGGAAGAGCAGGTACTGGACCAGGAAGGGCTTGTCGAGGTTGTACCGCTCGCGGATCTGCTCCTGGACGGCCTCGGGGAGACCGCGCTCCCCACCGAGCGCGGCGACCGGGTCACCCGGAAGCAGGAAGACCATGGCGTACAGCAGGAGCGTCGCCCCTAGGAACACAGGGATCACCTGCAGGAGCCTGCGTCCGAGATACCAGAGCATGCGTAGTCGTCTCCTCGTGGGCACCGGGGTTCTCCCGGCGCTACGGGTCATCTTTCCGGATCGGGAGTGGTCCGGACAGCGAGGGGGCGGGGTGCGCCGTGACGCACCCCGCCCCCTCGCGACGGGTGGTCGCCCGCGACCGTACCTGACGCGGCCGACCTGCTCCCAATCCGCGACCGGGACACCGGTCCGCGCGAGCGGTCGGTGCCCCGGTCAGGCCGGGGTCACTCGGACTTCGTGACCTCGTGGAGGATCGGGTCGCTGTCCCAGCCGAACTGGACGTTGTCGACCGTGGCGGCGTAGCCGGCGGTCGCGTTGTTGTACCAGAGCGGGATGCCCGGGAGGTCGCGGAACAGGATCTCCTGCGCCTCCTTGTACAGCTCGGTGGCCTCCTCGGGCGACTCCGCCGCACCGGCCTCGGTGAGCTTGGCGTCGAACTCCTCGTTGGAGTACTGCATGTCGTTCGAGCCGGCACCCGTGCCGTAGACCGGCCCGAGGAAGTTGCTCATCGCCGGCCAGTCGGCCTGCCAGCCACCACGGAAGAGGCCCGGGACCTCGCCCGCGTCACGCGCGTCGAGGAACTCGGCGAACGTCGGGTACGGGTAGAACTCGCACTCGATCTCGAGCACCGTGCGGATGTTGTTGCACACGGCCTCGACCCACGTCTGGTGGTCGGAGTCGGCGTTGGACGCGAGCTGGAGCGTGTAGTCGCCCAGCGGGTCCATGCCCTCGGCCTCGTCCCAGAGCTGCTTCGCGCCCTCGGGGTCGTACTGCAGCACCTCCGAACCGGGGATGTCCTCGGAGTAGCCGTCGATGACCGGCGAGGTGAAGTCGGTCGCCGGGGTGCGCGTGCCCGCGAACACCGTCTCGGTGACCTGCTCGCGGTCGATGGCCTTCGAGATGGCCTGGCGGCGCAGGTTGCCCGCCTCGCCCTCGAACTCCGGCAGCCAGGCCGGGACCTGGATGACCTGGATGACGGCGGCCGGCTGGTTGACGGCGCGGTCACCGAGGTCCGACTCGAACGTCTGGAACGCCGACGCCGGGACGTTCGTGATGATGTCGAGGTTGTCCGAGAGCAGGTCGTTGTAGGCCGTGTTCTCGTCCGTGTAGATCACGATGTCGATGCCGCCGTTCTGCGGCGTGCGCGGACCGGTGTAGTCCGGGTTCGGACGCAGCGAGATGACGTTCTCGTGCTCCCACGACTCGACCACGTACGGGCCGTTGCCGACCGGCGCGTCGGAGTAGATGTCCGGGGTCTCGAAGAACACCTCGGGCATCGGCATGAACGCGGTGTAGCCGAGCGTCCGCTCGAACTCGGCGTTCGGGAACGCGAGCTCGACGGTGAACGTGTGGTCGTCGACGACCTCGACCGCGATCTCCGAGTCCTCGGTCTCCGACCAGCCGGCGAAGTCGTGGAAGAAGTACTGCTGGTTCTGACCGTTGGACAGCAGCGCCGTGTACTTCCACGCGTCGACGTAGCTCTGCGCGGTGACGGGCGTGCCGTCGGAGAACGTCCAGCCGTCCTGGATCGTGATGGTCCAGTTCTGGTTGTCCTCGGACTCGATGGACTCGGCCATCTCGTAGTGGGTCGCGCCCTCGGCGTCGTAGTAGACGAGGCCCGCGAAGATGTTCTTGACCGCGAGGCCGCCGCCGACCTCGTTCGTCATGCCCGGCGTGAGCGGGTTCTGGGGCTCGGTGCCGTTGACCGTCACGATGCCGGTCGTCGCACCGCCCTCGGTGGCGCCGGCGTCGCCGCCCTCGCCGGTGTCGGTGTTGTCGCCGCCACCGCCGCCGCAGGCGCTCAGCACGAGCGCCGACGCAAGAGCGAAGGCGCCGATGCCTGCAAGTCGTCGTCGAGGTGTCACGTGTCCTCCTGGGTAGGTTCGCCCGCCGTGCCGGGAATGTGGTGCCCCCTCCGGCGGGGTGCAGGCGCGAGTGACGCACTGCACGATGCGCCGGTGAGCCTAATCACGCCCACGCCCAAAGTCACCCCGCTTGCCCGGTTTGACACCGAAACCGTGACCGTATCGGTATCTGGACGCAACGCACGGTTCACAGGAGCAACCGTCACGCGCTCCCTGCGACGCGACCGTCGCGGAGCGTGAGAACGCGGTCGGCGCGGGCGATGAGGTCGGGGTCGTGCGTGGTCACGACGGCGGCCACGCCGCGCGTGTGCACGAGGTCGCGCACGAGCTCCATGACGACCGCGGCGGTGCCCGAGTCGAGCTGGCCCGTGGGCTCGTCGGCGAGCAGGACGCGCGGCTCCGCCACGAGCGCCCGGGCGATGCCGACGCGCTGCTGCTGGCCGCCCGACAGCTCGTACGGCCGCTGGTCGGCGTGACCGGCGAGGCCCACGAGGTCGAGCGCCCGCGCGACGCGCTCGGCACGCTCGGCGGGCGGGGTGCGCCGCAGCCGCAGGGGGACCTCGACGTTCTCGGCCGCGGAGAGCACCGGGACGAGCCCGAACGACTGGAACACGTACCCGATCTCGTCGCGCCGCGCGGCCAGCACGTCGCCCGGCGGCATTGCCGTGAGCTCGCGCACCTCGTCGAGCCGGACCCGTCCCGACGACGGCCGGTCGAGACCGCCGAGCACGTTGAGCAGCGTCGTTTTGCCCGAGCCCGACGGGCCGCGGACGACGAGGAGCTCGCCGGGCGCGACCTCGAGAGAGACGTCGACGAGCGCGTGCACCTCGGACGCGCCCGACCCGAAGGTCCGCGAGATCCCCTCGGCACGCAGGGCGTACCCCGTGGCGGTGCGCGTCATGACGACTCCTTCCGGTCCGGTCGGACCTGGACGTGGTCGGGCTCGAGCGCGAGCCGCACGCGGTCGCGCAGGTCGAGGGCCTCGACGAAGTCGGGCGGCAGCTGCAGCCGGCCCACCCGGTCGAGCACCGCGAACTCCTCGGCGACGTGCCGCTCGGCCCCGTGCTCGTCGACCTCGGTGCGGCGCAGGACCTCGGTCGACGTGCGCCCGTCGCGGATCTGGACCGTGCGCGCGACGTGCTCGGAGACGGCCGGGTCGTGCGTCACGACCAGCGTGGTGACGCCCGTCGCGTGGTTGACCGACCGCAGCGCGTCGAGGACCTCGACGCTCGTGGCCTCGTCGAGCTCGCCCGTCGGCTCGTCGGCGAGCAGCACGCGCGGCGCGTTCGCGACGGCCACCGCGATCGCGACGCGCTGCTGCTGACCGCCCGACATCTGCGCCGGACGCCGCTCGGCGACGTCGACGACGTCGAGCAGCTCGAGCAGCTCGGCCACGCGGGCGGCGCGCTCGCCGCGGGTCCCGGCGCCCGCCAGCTCGAGCGGCAGGCCGACGTTCTCCGCCGCCGTGAGGTACGGCAGGAGGTTGCGCGACGTCTGCTGCCACACGAAGCCGACGGTGTGCCGCTGGTAGCGGACGCGGTCGCGCCCGCCCATCGTGAGCAGGTCCGTGCCCGCCACGACGGCCGAGCCGCCGGTCGGGGTGTCGAGGCCCGACAGGATGTTGAGCAGCGTCGACTTCCCCGAGCCCGACGCGCCGACCACGGCGACGAGCTCGCCCTGCTCGACCGTGAGGTTGAGGCCCTGCAGCGCCTGCACCTCCACGCCGTCGGTCGCGAAGATGCGCACCAGGTCCCGGCACAGGATCTCGCTCACGCCCCGCCTCCCTCGTCGTCCCGTCGTCCCATCCGTGAACCGCCTCTCAGTCCGCCTGCTCCCGGAGCCGCCCGGCGTCGTCGTCCCGCCCGGGGCGGCCCGCGAGCGCCGCGCCCGCGAGCACGACGACGGCGAACCCGCCGCCGAGCGCGCCGAGCACGAGCGGGTCGACGGCCAGCGCCGGCTGCTCCGTCCCGCCCGTGAGCGGCGTCAGGTCGACCGCGGCCAGCACGAGCCGCGGGACCGCCCAGCCCAGCACCGCGCCGACGACGAGCGCCACCGCGGCCCAGGGCACGATCTCCCACAGCACGAGCCCGCGCTCCGCGCGCCGGGGCAGGCCCAGCGTCCGCAGCACGGCGAGGAGCCGGCCGCGCGCGGGGGCGGCCAGCACGAGCGTCAGCACGACGGCCGCCGCGGCGAGCAGCCCCGACAGCACGACCGCGAGCGTGAAGGCGGCGGCGAGCCCGGCCGCCGACGGCGCGGCGAGGAGCTCGGCCTGACCCTCGACCGGGTCGTCGACGACCGCGGTGGGCAGCACGTCGAGGACCGCGCGCTCGACCGCGGCGCGGCCGGCGTCGTCGAGCCCGCGCTCGAGGCCGAGGAGCGCGATGCGCGGGTAGGCGTCGCGGTCGAGCACGTCGGTGAGCAGGCCGACGTCGGCGAGGACGAAGCGCGAGCCCGGCGGCGCGCCCGGCACCCTCTCGGTCGTGCCGAGCACCGAGAGCTCCGTCGCACCGAGCGCGAGCCCGGTCGTGCCCGGCGCGACGCCGAGCGCCTCCGACGCGACGACCGGGAGCCGGCCGGCGACGGGCGTGCCGAGCTCGGCGAGCCGCTCGGGCGCGCCCGGCACGTCGGCCTGGACGTCGGCGAGCGCCGCGGCGTCGACCCCGTAGACCGTGACCTGCTCGCCCGAGGCCCCGGAGCGCAGCGCGAGCTGGCCGAGGTCGGCGAGCGGGGACACCGCCCGGACGCCGTCGACGTCGCGCAGCGCGGCGAGCTCCTGCTCGCCGACGACCGGTCCGGCGACCCGCAGGTCGGCGCCGACCTGCGCCCACGCCTCGCGCGTGATCCCCGCGGACACCGTGGCCTGGAGCACCGCCGACGACGTCGCGACCGCGACCGCCAGGACGAGCGCGAGCGCGGGCACCACTCCCCCGGCCGGGTCACGCGTCGCGCGGACCGCGCCGAGGAACGGGACGAGGTCGGCGCGGCGCGCCAGCGCCCGCTCGAGCCCGCGCGAGAGCCAGGGAAACGCGCGCACCGCGAGCAGCGTGACGGCGGCGCTGAGCAGGAGGGGTGCCGCGGCGAGCAGCGGGTCGACGCCGAGCGCGTCGGTGCCCCCGACGACCCCGCGCTGGAGCAGCAGGGTCACGGAGGCGACCGCACCGGCCGCGAGCAGCGTCTCGAGCACCGGCCGCAGGCGGCGCCGGTCCCGGGCCCGGGCACCCGGCCGCCCCAGGTCGGTGCGCCCCAGGTCGGTCCGCTCCGAGCGCAGGCCCCGCGCGGACGCGGCGCCGGCGAGCGCCACGGCGGGCGCCAGCCCGGCGGCGGCCGCGAGGCCGACCTGGGTCCCGGTGACGTGGCCGGGGACCAGCAGCAGGCCGAGGCCGAAGCCCGCGGCGGCCGCGGGGACGCCGGTCACGAGGCCCTCGGCGCCGACGACCGCGCGCGCCCAGGCACCGGACGCGCCGCGCGCCCGCACGAGCGCGAGGGCCGTGCGTCGCCGCTCGACGACGAGCCGTCCGCCGAGGACGAGCACCGCGGCGACGGCCCCGAGCGGGCCCGCCGCGAGCACGGCCACGATCGCGTCGACGCCGCTGCGCCGCCCCAGCACGTTCTCGAGGATCGTCGTGAGGCCCGACGCCGGGTGGAAGGTCGCGGCGTCGTCGGGCCGGACGGTCTCGGTCCGGCTCGTCAGGCCGCGCAGCTGCGCGAGGAGTGCGGGCGCCTCGTCGCTGCGGACGCCCTCGGCCGCGACGGGGAACCACAGGCGCGTGCTCGGCCCGACGAGCCAGGCGGAGATCGTGCCCGGGTCGCCGTACGCGGCCGCGGTGACGATCTTGCCGATGTTCGGGTCGACGACGACCTCGGGCACGACGGCCGTCGGGTTGTGCGCCCAGTACTCGTCCACGGGGTCGACGGGCTCCCAGATGCCGACGAGGACCAGCGGCGCGAGCTGGCTGGCCGGGGCGACGTGCACCGACCCGACCGTCCAGCCCAGCTCGGCCGCCGACGCGGCGGACAGCGCGACCTCGATGGGCTCGGGGACGACGTCGACCACGCCGTCCGAGCCCGCGAAGAGCAGGCGGCGGTCGACGAGCACGGGCGTGGGCTCGGGCCAGCGTCCCTCGACCACGCGGACGTGGTCGGGCGTCGTGGCGCCCGCGCGCAGGACGACCCAGGGGGACGCGACGTCGTTGCCCTCGACGCGCTCGACCGCGGTGCGCGGGCCCGAGACGGTGAGGTCAGGCTCCCCGAGCACGTCGCGCAGCGGTGCGGGCTGGGCGTCGCGCAGCGCGCGCAGCCCGTCGAGGTACTCGTCCCAGGCGGGCCGCGGCGCGTCGACCGAGACGTCGCCGGTGCCGCGGTCGTCGAAGGTCAGGCCGCGGTACGGGTCGTACTCCGCGCCGAACCCGGGGACGACGCTCGTCGTCGCGACGACGTCGCGCGCGATCGGGGACGCCTCCGCCGTCGCGTGCGCGAGCTGGCGCGAGTGCACCTCGGCGAGCGCCCGCGGACCGGCCGAGACGACGGCCGCGCCGAGCAGCGCGACGAGCGCGAGCGCGAGCGTCGCGCCCGCGGACGAGCGCAGGTGCCGGCGCACGAGCAGGAGCAGGCCTCTCACCGGACCTCCTCGCGGTACTCGGTGTCGCGCGCCTGCGCCGCGACGCGGGCACCCGCCCCGGCCGCGACGACGGCGAGCCCGGCCACGAGTCCCGCGGCCGTCCCCGCGACGAGCCACGGCTCGACGCGGAGCACGGCGTCGGGGGTGGCCGCCACGCCGGTGAGCGTGGCGTGCGCGAGGCCCGGCACGGTGAGCCGCGCGACGAGCACCCCGGCCGCCAGGCCGGCGGCGATCGCGGCGAGGCCGACGACGAGCAGCTCGAGCGCCCGGCCCGCCGCCTGCTCGCGCGGGCCGACGCCGACCGCGCGCAGGACGACGACCTCGTGCCGCCGCCCGCGCAGCACGGCGACCGCGACGGTCGCGACGCCGACGAGGGCGAGCACCCCCGCGCCGCCCGCCGCGAGCGCGAACGTCGCGCGGACGGGCGCCGCGGCGTCGACGTCGCCCGCGCCGGGCTCCGGCGTGAGGACCCGGGCGCCCTCGCCGGCGAGCTCCGCCGCGGCCGCGCGGACGAGCGGCAGGGCGGCCGGCGCCTCCGCGGCGACCCAGAGCTCGCGCGCCGGCTGCACCTGCACCCCGGAGCGCAGCAGGGCCCGGCCGAGCGCGCCGAGGTCCGCGAGGGCGGCCGCGGGCCGCAGCTCGCCGGGCACGACGTCGACCACGTCGGCGACCGTGACGGCCAGCCGGCTGCCCGCGACGGTGAGCTCGACGCCGTCGCCCGCGGCGAGGCCCAGCGCGCCCGCGAGCGGGGCCGACATCGCGACCGGCACGGCGTCCGCGGTCCCCCGGCCCGGCACGAGCCGCACGCGCGTCGACCCGGCCTCGCCTGGTCGCACGACGGCGCCCGGCCCCGCCTCGGCGACCTCGACCTCGACCGAGCGCGTCGTGGCACCGGCCGCCGAGGCCCACGGCACGGCCGTCAGGTCGACGGGAACCTCGCCGTCCGGGGTGCGGGCGACCGCCTCGTCGACCCGCACCGCGACGACGAGGGGCAGCGGGGTGCCGGCGAGCTGGAGGTCCACGCCCGCGACCGCCCACCCGCCGGCGGGCGCCGGCGGGACCTCGGCCGAGAGGCGGTGCATCGCGGGCGCGGGCCCGATCGGTGCGCGCGCGTCGCCGTCGCCGTCGAGGTCGTAGCCGAGCTCGCCGGCGTCGACGAGCGCGAGCGTCCCGTCACCGCCGGCGAGCCACACGCGGACGCCGGCGGCACGGCCGTCCTCGGCCGTCGTGACGAACGAGCGCAGCTCCGCGTCCGGGCCGGGGAAGCCGTTCGGCCCCCACGCGGCCTCGTCGATCGCCGCGGTCCCCGTGACGGTGAGGTCGAGGTGCGTCGCGTCGGGCGCGACGGCAGGGGCGGTCGCCCCCTCGGTCGCGACCGCCGCGGCGATCCTGCCCGGGTCGGTCGTGCCGGCGGGCGCGCGGACGACGTCGGGCAGCGCCGCGGCGGGCACACCGAGGAGCGCGACCGGGTCGGAGTCGACCGTCGCGTCGAGCGCGAGCACCGGTGCGGCCGCGGACGCACCGTCGAGCGCCGCGTACGCCGCGACGTCGGGCGCGCCGCGGCCGACGTCGACCGGGCCCGAGGACGGCAGCACGACGCGCACGTCGGTGCCGTTGCGCAGGAGCGCGGCGTCGGCCCGCAGGGCCTCGGACGTCCCCGCGTAGGTCGCGGCCAGCACGCCGGCGCCCGAGGCGAGCACGAGCAGCACCACGGGCACGACCATGACGACCAGCCCGCGCGAGACGTGGCGCGCGGCGAGCACCCCCGTCGCACCCGTGCCGCGCGCGGCACCCGCCGCCCAGGCGCGGGCCGCCGGCCCGAGGACCGCCAGGACGACGACGGCAAGTGCCGCGAGCACGAGCGCGGGCGCGGCCGTCGCGAGCGGGTCGGTGCGCACGCCCTCGGGCGTGGTCACGAGCGGCGAGCCGTAGCGCCGCAGCTGCGCGAGGCAGACGGCCGCGAGCACCATCGTGAGGACCACGGTGCCGAGCGCCGCGGCCTGCCGCGCGCGGCCGGACCGGTCCGTGACCCGGCGCCGCGCGACGGCACGCACCTGGAGCCCGGCCACGATCCCGAGCACCGCCGCCGCGGCGAGCGCCGTCGCCGCGCCCGCGAGCGCGACCGTCCCTGCCGTCCCCGCCGTGCCTGCCGTCCCAACCTCGCCGCGGGCGGCGAGCACCGCGGCGGCCGCGACCGAGCCGGCGGCCGCGGCGACCGCGCTCAGGACCACGGCCTCGGTCGTGGCCGCGGCCGCGACCTGGCGCGGCGCGGCCCCGCGCGACACGGCGAGCCCCACCTCGGCGTCGCGTGTCGCGGCGAGCAGCCGGGCGACCTGGACCAGGGCCACGAGGGCCACCAGACCGAGCAGCGTCACGGGCACGGCCGCCACGGCCTGCGCCGCGCGCAGCGCCTCGTGCGCCGAGCGGGCGGTCTCGCCGAGGGCGCCCTCGACGGTCAGGCCGCGGATCGCGACGGCGTCGTCGTCGCGCAGCACCGGGCGCAGCCGCTCGGCACCGTCGGCGAGGACACCGAGGTCGGCCGGGGCGGTCTCGGCCGCGCGCGGGGCGAGGGTCCACGTGACGAACGGGGTGCCCGAGGCGTCGTCGGGCACCTCCGCGCGCTCGACGTCGACGGGGACGCCGCCGAACAGCCGGTCGACGACCTCGCGGACGCGCGCGTCCTGGGCCTCGGCCCCGGCGCCGTCCGAGGCGAGCCGCGTCGTGACGACGAGCGAGCGCGCCGGCTCCGGCACCTGGGCCAGGGCCTGGCGCGCCCCGTCGACCGTCGCGGACTGCACCGAGCCGAGCGTCACGCCCACCGTCGCGGCGACGGCCGCGACCAGCACCGCCACGAGGGACAGCAAGCCCCGGTGGGCGCCGGCGCGCCGGGCGAGGAGCCTGGCTCGGTTCACGTCGTCAGCCGCCGAAGAACCCGCCGAACCGCGACGCGTTGTCCCCCTGGCTGCCGGGCACGGCCCGCGGCGCCGGCGTCTCCTCGTCGACGTGCAGCTCGGCGATCTCGTCGCCGAGCTCGGCGAGCAGCCGGTGCCGGTCCTCGCGGCGTCGGCGCTGCTCGCCCGGGTCGGGCACGGGCGCCGCGGCGAGCAGCCGCTTGGTGTACTCCTCGCGCGGGTGGTGCAGCACCTCCTCGCGCGGACCCTGCTCGACGACGCGGCCGTCCTGCAGCACGACCACCTTGTGGGCGAGGAGGTCGATGACCGCGAGGTCGTGGCTCACGAACAGGCACGCGAACCTGTAGCGCTCCTGCAGCGACGTGAACATCTCGAGCACCGCGGCCTGGACCGAGACGTCGAGCGCCGACGTCGGCTCGTCCGCGACGAGGAGCTCGGGCTCGAGCGTGAGCGCGCGGGCGATCGAGACGCGCTGGCGCTGGCCGCCCGACAGCTCGTGCGGGTACCTGTTGTAGTACGAGCGGGGCAGCTCGACCGCGTCGAGCAGCTCGTAGACGCGGTCGCGGCGCGAGGCCGCGTCCCCGACCTTGTGCACGACGAGCGGCTCGGCGATCGCCTCGCCGACCGGGAAGCGCGGGTTGAGCGACGCCGCCGGGTCCTGGAAGACCACGCCGATGCGCTTGCGCAGCTCCTTGAGCTGCTTCCGGCTCAGCGTCCCGTAGTCCTGGTCGAGGATCTTGACCGAGCCCGACGCCGCGGGGATGAGCCCGAGCGCGCACTTGCCGATGGTCGACTTGCCCGAGCCGGACTCCCCCACCAGGCCGACGATCTCGCCCTGCGCGACCGTGAACGACACGTCGTCGACCGCGCGGAACGGAGGCCTGCCGAGCCGGTGGTACTCGATGACGAGGTTGCTCAGCTCGAGCGCCGGGACCGGGGCCGGCTTGACCTCGGCGGGCTCGACGCCGCCGAGCTGGCCGGGGCCCACGCCGAGGTGCGGGACCGCGGCGAGCAGCCGCTTGGTGTACTCGTGCTGCGGGTTGGTGAGCACCTGCTCGGCCGTGCCGGTCTCGACGAGCTCGCCCTTGAGCATGACGGCGACGCGGTCGGCCATGTCGGCCACGACGCCCATGTTGTGGGTGATGAGCAGGATGCCCGTGTTGAGCTTGTCCTTGAGGGACCGCAGCAGGTCGAGGATGTCGGCCTGGACGGTCACGTCGAGGGCCGTCGTCGGCTCGTCGGCGATGATGACCTTCGGGTCGCACGAGATCGCCATGGCGATGACGACGCGCTGGCGCTGGCCGCCCGAGAGCTCGTGCGGGTACTGCTTGAGGCGCCGCTCCGGCTCGGGGATCCCGACCATGCGCAGCAGCTCGGCGGCGCGGGCCATGGCCTGCTTGCCGTAGGCGATGCCGTGCAGCTGGAGCGCCTCGGTGAGCTGGTCGCCGATGGTGAGCACCGGGTTGAGCGCCGTCATGGGCTCCTGGAAGACCATGGCCACGTCGTTGCCGCGCATGCGGCGCAGACCCGCGCCGTCGAGCTCGCCGACGACCTGGTCGCCGACGCGCACGACGCCGGAGACGCGGGCGTTGGACGGGAGCAGGCCGAGCGCCGTCATCGACGTGACGGACTTGCCCGAGCCGGACTCGCCCACGAGGGCCACGACCTCGCCGGGGCGCACCTCGAGGGAGATGCCCTTGACCGCGTGCACGTCGCCGAACTCGGTGCGGAACGTGACCCCGAGGTCCTCGAAGGACAGGACGGCGTCGCCGGTCGACCGCGCCGTCTCGCTGCTGGTGATGTCGAGGGTCGTCATCAGGCCTTGGTCCTGTTCTGCCGGGGGTCGAACGCGTCGCGCAGACCGTCGCCGATGAAGTTCACGCACAGGGCTATCGCGAGGATCATCAGGCCGGGCCACCAGAAGAGCCACGGGCGCGTCGTGAACGCCGTCTGGTACTGGGAGATGAGCAGGCCCAGCGAGGTGTCGGGCGCCTGCACGCCGAAGCCGAGGAAGCTCAGCGACGTCTCGAGCAGGATCGCCGACGAGATCGTCAGCGTCGCCGACACGATGATGGTGCCCACGGCGTTGGGCAGGATGTGCTTGAAGATGATCCGGTTCGACCCGGTGCCGACGGCGGTCGCCGCGACGACGAAGTCGCGCTCGCGCAGCGAGAGCACCTCGCCGCGCACGAGCCGCGCGAGGCCCGTCCAGCTGACGATGCCGAGCATGACCGTCAGGCCCCAGATGCCCCACTGGCTCGCCATCTTGCCGAGCACGGCGGCCAGGACGAGCAGCGGGATGACGATGAGCAGGTCGGTCAGGCGCATGAGCAGCGACTCGACCCAGCCGCGGAAGTACCCCGCGAGCGCGCCCACGACGGTGCCGATGACGGTCGAGATGAGGCCCACGCCGAGCGCGATGATGATCGACTTCTGCGTCCCGAGCATGACGAGCGCGAAGTAGTCCTTGCCGATCGTGTCCTGGCCGAACGGGTGCGCCCACGTCGGGGCGCCCGTGCCGACCTTCTCGTACTGCAGCGTCGGGTTCTTGTCCCACCAGCCCGGGATCGGGCCGATCCCGATCGAGCTGAACGCCACGAGGACGATCACGCCGAGCACGATCATCGAGATGATCGCGCCGCGGTGGTGGAAGAACCGGCGGCGGACCAGCTGGCCCTGGCTGTAGGACTTGTCCTCGGTGGGCAGCGGCGCGGTCGCGACGCCGGCCCCGACGCCGCCCTCGACGTCGATGCCGTGCGCGGTCGGGACGGGCTCGAAGTCCTCGCCGCGGGGGCTGGTGTTCCTGATGTCGCTCATGGGGTGCTCCGGCGGGTGCGGTCGGCGGCGGTGGTCGTGCGCGTGGTCACGGGGCTCACCGCCGGATCCGCGGGTCGAGGAAGGCGTACGCGATGTCGGCCAGCATGTTCATCACGACGGCGGCCGTGCCGGTCACGAGGAAGAACGCCATGACGGGGGCCGGGTCGACGTGGTGCAGGCCGTCGGCGAACATCGCGCCCATGCCCTTCCAGCCGAACACGCGCTCGGTGATGACCGCGCCGCCGATGAGGCCCGCGAAGTCGAACGCGACGATCGTCGTGATGGGGATGAGCGCGTTGCGGAACGCGTGCTTGGTGATGACCGCCCGCTCCGACAGGCCCTTCGACCGCGCCGTGCGGACGTAGTCCTGGTTCATGACCTCGAGCATCGAGGAGCGCGTGTAGCGCGAGTACGACGCGATCGAGATGAGCGTGAGCACGACCGTCGGCAGGACGATCTGGGCGCCCATGTCGAGCACCGACTCCCAGAAGTCGCCCGTGAAGTTGGGCGTCTGCGAGCCGATCGTCGAGATGGGGCGCGGCTTGAGCGCGAGGAAGCCCGACCAGTGCGCGACGAGGATGTCGAACACGATCACGAGGCTCGTGACGACGCCCGTGATGCCGGAGACGAGCATCGCCTGCTTGCGGGCGTACCCGCCCCACGCGGCGCCGATCGCGACCGACACCACGACCGCGAGGACGAACAGCCCGGCGAGGAGGAGCCACGTCGGCTCGAGCAGCAGGTCGATGAACAGCAGGTACGACAGGGTGCCGACGACGGCGGTCGTCGCCGCGGCGTAGAGCACGCGGCGGTTGCCGAAGCCGGTCACGAGGGCCGTCGTCAGGACGCCCGCGCCGAGCGCGGTGAGCAGCACGAGGCCCAGGCCGAAGACGGGGCTGCGGTACCAGTCGAGCACGTTGAGCACGAACAGGACGATGCCAACGAAGACGAACGTCGCCGCGCCCGTGACGAGCCGGCGGCGCTGGGTCCCGCCCAGGAGCGCGGCGAGCACGACGGCGACGACGGCGGCGAGCAGCAGTATCGCCGCCGGTGCCGCCTGCCCGCCCGCGATCCAGTCGTTGAACCGGATCGCGCCGTACTCCTTGAGGAGCACCGCGGCCCAGAACACCGGCAGGGAGAAGAAGAGGAACGACATGAACGTCACCGCGTAGTCGAAGCCCGAGTACTGGCGGATCGCGGTGAGCATGCCGAGCGCGACGCCGACGACGATCGCCAGCAGCGTCGCGAGCGTGACGAGGCGGAGCGTCGACGCGGCGGCCTGCGTCGTGAGGTCGAGGACGTTGCTGCCGTTCATGGTGGTACCGAGGTCGCAGCTGCCGGTGAAGCAGCCGCCGACGCCCGTGAGCCACTCGAGGTAGCGCTCGTGCCACGGCTTGTCGAGCCCCATCGTGGCGATCCGCGCGGCGATGAGCTGGTCGCGGTTCTGGGCGTTCGACTCGCGCAGATCGGCCAGGGGGTCGCCCGAGTTGATCGTCAGGACGAAGATGAGGATCGACGCCAGCCACAGGATGAGGGCCGAGATGCCGAGGCGTCGGAGGATGAACTTGAGCACGAGGTGCCCCTTCGTGGGCAGCCGGCGGGTGGCCCGCTGCCGGTCAGGTCGGTGGTACGGGTGGAGGCACGCACGGCGGGCCGGGCCGATGTCGCCCCGGTGGGGGCGGCTCCTCGTCGAGCGGTCCGGCGACGGCGGTGCGCGCGCCGGGCTCGTGCCCGGCGGCAGAACCGTGGGGCAGGGGGCGCCGCCCCCTGCCCCACGGTCGGTGTCACGTCGTCAGGAGGCGCGGGCCCACTGCTCGGCGTTCCACACGATGCCGGACTGCGCGGCGGTGTCACGCACGTTCTGCAGGTCCGAGCTGAACGCGGCCACACCCGGGTGGGCGAACAGCGGGATGCCGAACAGCGTGTCCCACAGCTGCTTCTCGATCACCTTGGTCTGCTCCAGGTGCACCGACTCGTCGACCGTCGAGGCGAGGGTGTCCCAGGCCTCGTCGACGACCTCGTCCGAGTAGCCGCCGTAGTTCTGCGTACCCGTCGTCGCGTAGATGTTCTGGCCCGAGGCGATCTGGCCGGAGCCGGCCCACGCGAAGAGCGCGACCTCGTAGTCGGCGTTGGGCAGCACGGTGTCGAAGAACGCCGGGTCACCCGCGTCGACGACGTTGAAGCCCACCTGGTCGCACGACGCCTTGATCGCGGCGACCTCGTCGGCACGGCGCGGGTTCGGCGCGCTGTAGCCGATGCGGACCTCGGTGCCCTCCTCGAGACCGGCCTCCTCGAACTTCTGCTTGGCCATGTCGAGGTCGGCCTCGTCGTAGCGACCGTCGTAGGCCGCCGAGACGACCTCGTCGTACTTGTCCGTCTGGAAGGGGAAGACCTCGCGGGCGTTCATGACCACGGCGGTCTCGTCGATCGGCTTGATCAGGTCGTCGACGATCTTCTGGCGCGGCACGCAGTAGGCGAACGCCTCACGGGCCGGGAGCGAGTCGGCGAAGATGCCCGACTTGAAGTTGAAGTCGAGGTGCTCCCACGTGAGGGTCTGGCCGGTCGTGATGGTGACCGAGGAGCCGAGCGCCTCGAGCTGACCGATCGTGTCGACCGTCGCCTGCGGCTCGATGACGTCGAGGTCACCGTTCTGCAGGGCCTGGACGTGCGTGTCCGCGGCGGCGAAGCGGAACGTGAGCTCCTTCGTCGCGGGCGGCGTGCCCCAGTAGTTCTCGTTGGCGGTCAGCGTGATCGACTGACCGGCGACCCAGCCGTTCTCCTTGAACGTGTAGGGACCCGAGACCGGGACCAGCGCCGGGTCGGGCAGCTCGCCCGGCGTCGGCGACAGCCAGCCCGTGTTCCAGAACTCGGCAGCCGGCTCGAGGACGCTCATGTCGAGCTCCTGGATGGCGGTCACGAGCTCGTCGGTGCTCACACCGACCTGCTCGGCGACGACGTGCGCCGGGAAGGCGCCACCGACCATGAGCTGCCAGTCGGCGTAGATGCGCTCATAGTCGTACTGGAACTCCTTGGCGTCCGCCGAGTCGGCCTTCGGGCCCTCGGGCACGTAGTCGCCGAGCGTGAGGCCGGAGATGTGGTTGAACAGCGGGGTCTCGGTGCCGTCCTTGGTGACCGCACCGTCGGTGGTGATGGCCTGGGCGGCCCACTCGAGCAGGTAGTCCGCGTAGGAGATCGGCGTGCCGTCCGACCACACGGCGTCGTCGGCGATCGTGTACTTGACCTGCAGCGGGTCCTCGGACACGGCCTCGAAGGTGCCGTACGTCTCGTCGCGGCAGATCGTGCCGTCGGTGCCGAAGTAGATGAAGCTGCCGATCATGCGCTCGGTCACGGCCGAGTTGTACGTCGAGTAGGTCTCGGGGGTGTTGCTGTTGTAGCCGAGGAACTCGTCCTCGCCGACCGAGTACGAGATGTTCCCGTCCGCGGTGGTGACCTCGCCGAGGTCCGCCTTGCACGGGGTGTCCGCCTCGACCTGCTCCGTCGCGGTCTCGGTGGGCGTCGCCTCGTCGTCCTGGTTGCCAGCAGGGCTGGAGCACGCCGAGAAGAGCAGTGCCCCGGTGGCGGCCGCCGCGATGGCGGCGCCTGCACGCCTGATCTTCAATGTTCCTCCTCAAGGGATGCTCCCCGGACGTGCCGGACGACGCGCAGGCGTGACCGACATCTCACCCGGGGGGGCCGTGGTGTCGCCACACCGTACCCACGGCCCGGGGGCGCCCTGGGACGTTCGTCACGATCGTCGGCCGATCGTTACCGACTTGATATTGCGCCGAAGCAACACGGTCGCGAGCCGCACGGCGGTGGAAACACGGCAGTAACACGCCGCCTCCGGAGGATCTCCGCCAGGTATCCGGTCCTTCCGGGATTACCCCGTCCGCGTTAGCGCGCGAAAATCCCTGGCGGCGACCTCGGCGAAGGCGCGGGCGTCGCCCGGCCACGGCCTCCCGTCGTCGGCCCTCTCACCGCGGTACGCGTCGCGCGCGAGCAGGAGCGCCGCGCGCTCCGGTCCGGTGAGCGCGCCGGGCAGGCCGAGCAGGTGGTCCGCCGCGACGTCGGTGTCGATCCCGTCGCGCAGCCACTCGCCGTACTGGAGCTCGAGGCGCGGCGGGTAGCGCCACGGCACCACGGCGGACCGCACGACGAGCGTGAGCTCGACCGGGCGCGCGGGGCCCGCCTCCGCACGCCGGCCCGAGACGCGCAGCAGCTCGTGCACGAGCCGCGCGCGGGCGTCGTCGGACGGGGCGCGCGACGTCACGACGAGCAGATCGAGGTCGATGTCGGGCCGCAGCCCGCCGTCGACCGCCGAGCCCGTGAGGTGCGTCGCGAGCCGGTCGTCGCCCAGCGTCCGGTCCACGAGGTCCACGAGCCGCCGGAGCGCCGCCCGGTCTCGCTCCTCGAGCGCGGCCGTCACCGGCGCGCCACCACGACGAGCTCGCCGACGCCCTGTCCCACGGGCTCGCCGTGCCAGCCGCCGTGGACGCGCTCGACGTCGAACCCCGCCCGCGCGAGGTCGTCGCGCAGCCGCTGCTGCGAGCGGAAGGCGAGCTGCGCCGTCGTGACCTCGTGCGTGCCGTCCGGGAAGACGCCGTGGTCGACGAACGTGACGATGCCGTCCGCGACGCGCGTGACCTCGTACCAGCTCTCGACGCGCGTGCCGTCGGCCAGGACCGTCTCGCCGCGCGAGTCCCGCGGGTTCCAGCGCTCCCAGGCGCGGGCGTCGGGGTCGCGCGAGTCGAAGGCGAGCACCCCGCCCGGCACGAGCACCCGGTGCAGGTCCGCGAGCGTCGCGGCCCACTCCTCCGCCCCGACGATCGCCTGCGCCACGTGCCCCGTCATGAGCGCGAGGTCGAACGCGGCGTCCTGCAGCAGCACCGACGACGTGCCGACGAGCCACCCGACCTTCTCGCCGTGCGGCTTGCGCGCGGCCGCCTCGAGCGCTCCCGCGTCCGGGTCGACGCCGGTGACCTGGTGCCCCGCCGCCACGAGCGCCGTCGTGAGGCGGCCCGTGCCGCAGCCCAGGTCGAGGATCCGACGACGCGGTCGCTCGTTCGCGAGCGCGAGGAAGAAGTCGTCGTCCGCAGCCCAGGTGTTCTCGGCGTCGTACCAGGCGGCGCGCTGCTCGTCGGTCAGGCCCATGGCTCCTGCCTACCGAACGTGCGCCGGTCGGAGGAAGGGGATTTCGCCGCCGGCGTGGGGAACCCCGCCCCCGTAGCGCCCCGGTAGCTTCCGGCCGCTCATGGCTACCCAGGTGCTACGTCGCCCGGTGCCAGACGTACGGCGTCGTGGTGGACACCTTCACGAGGCCCGACCGCTCGAGGATCGGGCGCGAGAACTCGGTCGAGTCGCTCTGGAGGTACCGCTTGCCGAGGCGCAGCGCGGAGCGGGCGCGCTCGGCGGTCAGGGCCCGGTAGATGCCGCGCCCTCGCCACTCGGGCAGCGTCGAGCCACCCCAGATGCCGGCGAACTCGGTGCCCGCGACCGGCTCGAGCCGACCGGCGCTGACGATCCGGCCGCCGGCCTCGGCGACCCACAGCTCCATGTCGGGGTAGAGCCGCTGCCGCAGCAGCACCTGCTCGGCGTGCCGGTCGGACGGCGGGTCGCCGAACACCTCGTCGCTCATGGCTGCCATGGCGCGCACGTCCGCCTCGTCGGTGACGCGGCGCAGGGTCACGCCGTCGGGCAGCGGGACGTCGACGGCGAGCGCCTCCGCCGGGCCGATCATGATCGACTCGGGGTCCTCGGGCGCGAAGCCGTGGTACACCAGCGCCTCGTGCAGGCCCGGCGCGCGGTCGTGGGCGCGCGTCTTCCACTCGACCTCGGTCACGGCCGGGTCGGCCGCGAGGCGGTCGAGCGCCGCGGCCACGAGCCGCCGGACGTCGGCCGCGTCCGCGCCACCGAGGTCACGGTAGGTGACGTAGCCGCTGCCGCCCGGGTACGTCACGAGCCAGAGCGGCCCGAGGCGCTCGACCTGGTCCGCGCCGTGGGTCTCGACCTCACCGCGGAGCTGGGCGTCGTAGGCCGCGAGCAGCGCGGCAGCATCCGTCATGCGCTCACCGTGCTGCGCCGTCGGGCCGCGAGCAAGACCATTTCCGCCGAGGTAGCGCACAAGGCGCCGAAGTAGCGCACGGCTCCTCGAAGTAGCGCACCACGTGCCGAGGTAGCGCATCGCGTCACGAGGTAGCGCAACGCGCTCCGGCAGGTCACACGTTGAAGCGGAACTCCACGACGTCGCCGTCCTGCATGACGTAGTCCTTGCCCTCGACGCGCGCCTTGCCCGCCGCACGCGCGGCCGCGACGGAACCGGCCTCGACGAGGTCGTCGAACGAGATGACCTCGGCCTTGATGAAGCCGCGCTCGAAGTCGGTGTGGATGACGCCGGCGGCCTGCGGGGCGGTCCAGCCCCGGCGGATCGTCCAGGCGCGCGACTCCTTGGGCCCGGCGGTGAGGTACGTCTGCAGCCCGAGGGTGTGGAACCCGACGCGCGCGAGCTTGTCCAGGCCGGCCTCGTCCTGGCCGGTCTCGGCGAGCATCTCCTTGGCCTCGTCGGGCTCGAGCTCGACGAGCTCGGCCTCGAACTTGGCGTCGAGGAAGACGGCGTCGGCCGGGGCGACGAGCTCGCGCAGGCGTGCCTGCATCGCCTCGTCGGCGAGACCGGCGTCGTCGGTGTTGAAGACGTAGATGAACGGCTTCGCGGTCAGCAGCTGCAGCGACGCGACGTCGGCGAGGTCGAGGCCCGCGGCGGCAGCGCCCTGGTAGAGCGTGGTGCCGGCCTCGAGGATCTTCTGGGCGGTCTTCGCGGCCTCGAGCAGGGCCGCGTCGCCCTTCTTGATCTTGACCTCCTTCTCCATCCTCGGCAGCGCCTTCTCGAGGGTCTGGAGGTCGGCGAGGATGAGCTCGGTCGAGATCGTCTCGATGTCGCCCTCGGCGTCGGACGAGCCCTCGACGCGCACGACGTCGGGGTCGTCGAAGACGCGCGTCACCTGGCAGATTGCGTCGGCCTCACGGATGTTCGCGAGGAACTTGTTGCCCAGGCCCTCGCCCTCGGACGCACCCTTGACGATGCCGGCGATGTCGACGAACGACACGGTCGCGGGCAGGATCCGCTCGCTGCCGAAGATCTCGGCGAGCTTCTCGAGCCGCGGGTCCGGCAGCGGCACCACCCCCACGTTGGGCTCGATCGTGGCGAACGGGTAGTTCGCCGCGAGAACCTGGTTGCGGGTCAGCGCGTTGAAGAGGGTGGACTTGCCGACGTTGGGCAGGCCGACGATGCCGATAGTGAGAGCCACGTCGGGCAAGTCTACGTGGGCGCCTCCGTGGACGGTTCGGGGCGGCCGGACGCGAGCGCGTCGAGGTCGCGCACGGCGAACCGCAGGTGCTCCCACTCCTCGGTGAGCACCACCGCGAGGCACCGCCAGACCGGCAGCGTCCGGTCCGCCGGCTCCCACGGCGGCAGCCGGCGTGCCGGTGCGGCGAGCGTCTCGTCGGTCGCGCGGGCGTAGAAGGCCTCGACCTGGGCGACACGGTCGGCACGGGCCGCGAGCACGTCGTCCCACGACGGCGTGGACCGGACGTCGAGGCCGAGCTCGGCCGCGCGGTCGTCCCACTCCGAGAAGGGCAGGCCCACCGGGTGGAACCCGTCGTCGATCCCCAGGACGCCGTGTCGCAACCAGGCGTCCGTCGCCATCACGAGGTGCCGCACGGTCTGCGCGAACGACCACTCGCCGTCGACGGACACGTCCCGCGTGCCGGCGGGCATGCCGTCGACCCGCTCGAACGTCCTCCGCCAGCGCTCCTGGACCGCGCGGTACGACGCCCGCTGCCCGGCGACGTGGCGCGCGGCGCGCAGCTCGCGCCCCGGCCACCGGCGGTCGAGCTCGGCCTCGACGAGCGGTGCCACCTCGACCCCGTTGAGCACCATGCCGCCGATCTCGCCGTCGACGTCGGCGCCCGTCAGGTCGACCCCGCGCATGACCGCGCGCGGCAGCGACGACTGGCGGACGTCGAGGTCGTCGAGCCGGGTGAAGCGCAGGCGGGCGCCGGACATGTCGGCCCCGACGATCTCGGCGCCCCGCAGGTCGTCGTCTGCACCGAAGCGGACCATGGCCCCGAACCTACGCCGATCCCCCGACGAGGTCGACGGGTCGGGTCAGACCGCCACGTCCTTGTGCCACGACTCGGTGACGTACTTCGTCGACCAGCCCCAGCGCTCGTAGAGCCGGTGCGCGCCCGTCGGGCTGTCGGCGTCGACCTCGAGCCCGACCCGGTCGCGCCCGCGCGCGGCGGCGTCCTGCACGACGGCGAGCAGCAGCGCCGTCGCGACGCCCCGGCCGCGCGCGACCCGCGTCGCACCGAGGTACTCGACGTAGCTGCCCTCCTTGCCGTCGGGCCCGGCGGGCAGCACCGCGCCGACGAGCGCGCCGGCCGGCACGGGCGGCGCGCCGGGGTTCTCCGGGTCGTCGACGAACGCGAGCCACCAGTGGTCCCACCGGTGCCCCGGGTCCTCGCGCAGGCGCTGCACGAACTCGGGGAAGCTCTCGCGGTAGGAGTTGAAGTGGTCGGCGAACGCCGACTCGAGCACGCGGTGCACGGTCTGCAGGTCGTCCGCGACGGGCACGTCCGTCTCGTGGGTCGCGACCGGCCGGACCGTCACGCCGGGCCGAGGCCCGGGCAGTGCTCCCGGCGCGGCCTCCTCCGGAGACACGGGCCGGCTCATCTGCAGCCACGACCGGACGTGCGCGTAGCCGGCGTCGGCGAGCCAGCGCCGCTGCGCCTCGTCGCCCGCGTACGTGCCGGCGTCGAGCTGCGTCACGGTCAGCCCGCGCTGCGCGGCGAGCTCGCGCCCGACCCGCTCGGCCCAGGCGTAGCACGACGCCGCGACGCGCTCCGCGGCCGGAATCGTCCGGTCCACGTCGAGGTCGACGACGACGCGCCCGGCCGCGCGGTCGTGCACCCGCACCCACGCGCGCACCGCACCGGCCGGGTCGCGCACGACGAGCTGGCGCCGCGTCCACGACTTCGGCCCGGCCACCTCGGCCGCGAGCGCCGCGGCGTCGACCGCCGCCGATCCCGTGTGCGGCTCGGCCGCACGCCCGCGCAGCTCGGCGAGCCGCGGGACGTCGGCCAGGTCGGGGACCGTGGACGACCAGCCCTCGGGCAGGCCGGCGGGGCCGCCGAGGGGCAGGCCGTCGGGCGCGGGCAGGGGCGTGCTGTTCGCGGACGTCACGCCCACCAGTCTCGCACCGTCTCTTTGCCCGCCCTTGGCGGGACCGTCAGCCGAACGCCATGACCTGCTGCAGCAGCTCGGGACGGCGGCGGTCGTAGACGCGGGCGCCCCAGCGGACCCCGCCCACGAGCACGGCCACGCCGCTGACCACGCCGACCGGCAGCGTCGCCCACGCGAGCGCCGCCTCGGGCAGCAGCAGACCCGCGGCGGCGAGCGCGAGCGTCGGCAGGAGCACGAGCAGGACGAGCAGCATCGCGACCATCTGCGCCACCATCGTCGCCACGGTCGCACCCTTGGGGGTCTTGAACGGGCTCTCCCCGGGCTTCGGGACCGGGTACACGAGGCGGGCCGAGACGGCGCTCGAGATCCCGAGCGACGTGCCGAGCGTGCCGAGCGCGACGCCGAGGAGCGCGGGCAGCACGTCCCAGCGGCCGGTGACGGCGCACGCGGCGAGCGCGAACGCCACCGTGAGCGGGAGGCCCACGACGCCCACGGGGATCACGCGGCCCCACCGGTCGGCGCGGCCGGGCGTGCCCGTGGCGACGTGCAGCGCGAAGGCGGTGTTGTCGTAGCCGACGTCGTTCGAGATGCCGAAGCCGAGGACCCACGCGACCACGGGCGCCACGAGCAGGAGCAGGGCCTCGCCGGCCCCGCTCGTCGTGCCGACCACGAGCAGGAGCAGCGGCAGCAGCGGCACGACCGCAACGGAGGCGGCGTAGCGCGGGTCGCGCAGCCAGTAGGTCGCGCAGCGGGCGGCGACGGCCCCGGTCGGCGTCGCCGGCAGCCGGCCGAACCAGCCGAGGCCCTTGCCGACCCCGGCCGCCCCTCCCCCGCGCGGCGTGACCAGGGCGCGGGCGAGCGCGCGGTCCCACGCGCGCCACAGCAGCGCGAGCGTGCCGAGCGTGACCGCGACGCGCGCGGCCAGGAGCCCCCACGCGCCGTCGTGCACCGCCGAGCCGAACGCCCAGGGCGCGCCGAACGGCGTCCACGCCGCGACGGCCGCGACCGGCCCCACCAGCGCCGCCACCGCCTCGGCCGGCGCGGCCTCGACGCTCACCGACACCGTCGCGCCGTCGACCGTCTTCTCGACGCCGCTCGCCATCCAGCCGATCGCGGGCCCGACGAGGATCATCGGCACGATCGCGGCCACCGCGAGGACCTCGCGCGAGCGCCGCGCGTCGAGCAGCGGCGCGAGCACCGTCGTCAGTGCGCGCGAGCCGACGACGCACAGGGCGACCGCGCACGCCGCGCCGACGAGCGCCGCCAGCAGCGCGGCCGGGTCCCGCCACCACGCGAACGAGACGCCGACGGCGCCCAGCGCGGTCACGAGGCCTGGGACGGAGATCACGCCGGCGACAGCGAGGCCGGCCAGCAGCCGGCGGTGCGGGATCGCGAACGTCACGAACCGCAGCGGGTCGAGCGTCGCGTCGATCCCGAACGCGAAGACCGGCACGACCCACCACGCGAGCACCACGACGGCGCCCACCACGGTGAGCACCTGCCCGGTGAGCGCCGGCTCGAAGGTGCCGCCCGCGACCGCCGCCGTCACCGCGAGGAACAGGACCGACAGCCCGTACACCGAGGCCACGACGAGGCCGATCGTCTGCCACACGCTCCGGCGGAACGTGTTGGCGAGCAGGGTCAGCTTGAGGCGGACGAGCTGCGCAACCACGCCAGTCCCTCCGACTCCTTGCGGCCGCCGACGAGCTCGACGAACCGGTCCTCGAGCGTCTGGCCCGCGCGTACCTCGTCCGTGGTGCCGGCGGCGAGCACGCGGCCGCCCGCGATGATCGCGACGTGCGAGCACATGCGCTGCACGAGGTCCATGACGTGGCTCGACACGACGACGGTGCCGCCGTCGTCCACGTAGGCGTGCAGGATGTCGCGGATGTTGGCGGCGCTGACCGGGTCGACCGCCTCGAACGGCTCGTCGAGCACCAGCACGCGCGGCGCGTGGATCATCGCCGAGGCGAGCGCGATCTTCTTGGTCATGCCCGCGGAGTAGTCCACGACGAACGTGTCGCGGTCGCCGGCGAGGTCCATGGCCTGCAGCAGGTCCTCGGTGCGCTCCGCGACCGTGGCCCGGTCCAGCCCGCGCAGCAGGCCCGCGTAGGTCAGCAGCTGGGCGCCCGTGAGGCGGTCGAACAGCCGCACGCCGTCGGGCAGGACGCCGAGGCGCCGGCGCGCGTCGTCGGGGTGCGCCCACAGGTCGGTGCCGAGGACGTGCGCCGTGCCGGCGTCGGGCCGCAGCAGGCCCGTCGCCATCGACAGCAGCGTCGTCTTGCCCGCGCCGTTGGGACCGACCAGGCCGAAGAACGAGCCGGCCGGCACGTCCAGGCTGACGCCCGCGACGGCGGTCTTCTCGCCGAAGCGCTTCCACAGGGCGCGCAGGCTCAGCGCGGCGGACGGGTCGGGTGGTGGCGGTGCGTAGGCGTCGGTCACGCGACCCACGCTAACCCGACCGGCCGACGGGCCCGCGGGGTGTCGGCGCAGGTCGTGTCGGTGCCGCGTGGCAGCCTGTGGCCCATGACGACGTCGACCGCGCTGCTGCTCAGCCTGGCCACCCTCCTGGTGGGCGCCCTCGTCGGGTGGCTCGCCCACGCGACGCGCGCCGCTCGCGCGCACCGCTCGGAGGAGATGGAGCTGGTGCGGCTGCACGCCGACGTCGAGTCGGTGCGCCGCGAGGCCGCGGGCCTGCGCGAGCAGCTCGACCTCGCGCGGGACGACGCCGAGCGCCGCGTCGCCGAGGTCCGTGCGGAGGCGGCACGGCAGGTCGCCGAGGCCAAGGGCGACCAGGAGGCCGCGGCACGCCGCTTCCAGGCGCTCGCCGGCGAGGTGCTGCAGTCGAGCAGCAAGCAGTTCCTCGAGCTGGCCGAGCAGCGGCTGCGACAGAGCACCGTCAAGAACGACGAGGTGCTCGCCCAGCGCGAGCAGGCGTTCCGCGCGCTCGTGGACCCGCTGAGCAGGAGCCTGGAGAAGGTCCGCGAGGAGGTCACCGCGGCCGAGAAGGCGCGCGCCGAGGGGACGTCGGCGCTCACCGAGCACCTGCGTCAGCTCGCGTCGGTCAACGCCGAGCTGCGCCAGGGCACGAGCGACCTCATCACCGCGCTGCGCTCGTCGCAGACGCGTGGCGCGTGGGGCGAGCTGCAGCTCAAGCGCGTCGTGGAGGCCGCCGGGATGCTCGAACACGTCGACTTCGACACCCAGGTGAGCGTGACGAGCACCGACGGCGACGCCCTGCGGCCCGACATGGTGGTCAACCTCGCCGGCGGCAAGCGCGTCGTCGTCGACGCCAAGGTCGCGTTCCTCGGCTACCTCGAGGCGCAGCAGACCGAGGACCCGCGCGTGCGCGAGGAGCGGCTCGACGCCCACGTGCGGCACGTGCGCAAGCACGTCGACGACCTCGCGTCCAAGAAGTACTGGGACCAGTTCGACCACGCGCCCGAGTTCGTGGTCATGTTCGTGCCGGCGGAGGCGTTCCTGTCCGCCGCCATGGAGCGCCAGCCCGACCTCATGGAGTACGCGGCGCGCAAGAACGTCATCCTCGCGAGCCCGGCGATCATGCTCGGCCTGCTGCGGACGGTCGCGTTCGCGTGGCGCCAGGAGGCGCTCGCCGAGAACGCGCAGGAGGTCCTCAAGGTCGGCCGCGAGCTGCACTCGCGGCTCGTGACCATGACGAACCACATCACCAAGATGGGCCGCTCGCTCGAGTCCTCGACCAAGGCCTACAACTCGATGATCGGCTCCCTCGAGCGCAACGTGCTCACGTCGGCGCGCCGCATGGTCGAGCTGCACGTCGTCGACGAGAAGGACCGCATCGACGAGGTCCGGGGTCTCGAGGAGGTCCCGCGGCCCATCACCAGGCCGGAGCTGCTCGCCGCCGAGGAGGGCGGCGTCGTCGCCTTCGACTCCGTGATCGAGACGGTGAGCGTCACGGGGCGCACGTCGGTCGAGGCGCTCGTCGCCGCCGACCGCGGGGCGCTCGAGCAGGCGGCGCGGCGCGACGACGACGCCGAGCATGCGGCCGGATGATCAGCCGCGCCGGCTGATCAGACCGGGTCGACCGGCAGCGCGCGGCGGTTCTCGCGACGCGGGCGGGCGTCGTCCTGGCCGGCGGCCTTGAGCCCGGCCCGCAGCTCGCGCGGCAGGGAGAACATGAGGTCCTCCGTGGCGGTGCGGACCTCCTCGACGTCGCCGTAGCCGCGCTCGGCGAGGTGGCGGATCACGTCCTGGACGAGGATCTCGGGCACCGAAGCACCGGAGGTGACGCCGACGGTGGTGACGCCGTCGAGCCACTCCTCCTCGATCTCGGTCGCCCGGTCGACGCGGTACGCCGAGCGGGCACCGGCCTCGAGCGCGACCTCGACGAGACGCACCGAGTTGGACGAGTTGGCCGAGCCGACCACGATGACGAGGTCGCACTCGGGCGCGAGCTTCTTGACGGCGACCTGCCGGTTCTGCGTCGCGTAGCAGATGTCGTCGCTCGGCGGGTCCTGCAGCGACGGGAACCGCTCGCGCAGCCGGCGCACGGTCTCCATGGTCTCGTCGACCGAGAGGGTGGTCTGCGAGATCCACACGACCTTGTCCGGGTCGCGGACCGTGACCTTGTCGACCTCGTCGGGCGAGTTGACGACCTGCACGTGGTCGGGCGCCTCGCCCGCGGTGCCCTCGACCTCCTCGTGGCCGTCGTGGCCGATGAGGAGGATGTCGTAGTCGTCCTTGGCGAACCGGACGGCCTCCTTGTGGACCTTGGTCACCAGGGGGCACGTCGCGTCGATCGTGTCGAGGCTGCGCTCCGCCGCCGACGCGCGGACGGCCGGCGAGACGCCGTGGGCGGAGAACACGAGGCGGGCGCCCTCGGGCACCTCGTCGGTCTCGTTGACGAAGATCGCCCCACGCTCGCGCAGGGTCGCCACGACGTGCTTGTTGTGCACGATCTCCTTGCGCACGTAGACCGGCGCGCCGTACGTCTCCAGGGCCTTCTCGACCGCGACGACGGCGCGGTCCACGCCCGCGCAGTACCCGCGCGGAGCAGCGAGCAGCACGCGCTTCGTGGTCGTGGGCAGGGGGGTCGTGGCGGTCGCAGTCACGCGGCCAGTCTAGGTGGCCCGTGTGGACGGGCTGTGTCCGACCGGTGGGGCATGCTGGGCGGGTGACGGACGAGACACCCCTGCTGCCGCTGCCCGAGCGCGCGCTCGACACGACGCCCGCGCGGCCGTGGCCCGTGCGCGTGCTGGCGGAGAAGATCCGGGGCTACGTCGACCGCATGCCGCCGGTGTGGGTCGAGGGCCAGGTCGTCCAGTTCACCCACCGTCCCGGCTCGGGCATGCAGTGGCTCACGCTGCGCGACACCGACCGCGACATGTCGCTGCCGATCACGGTCTACAGCCGCATCCTCGCGTTCCTGCCCCAGCCGCCCGCCGAGGGCGACCACGTCGTCGTGCACGCCAAGCCGACGTTCTGGACCAAGCGCGGCACGCTGCAGCTGCAGGCCAACCAGATCCGCGCCGTCGGCGTGGGCGAGCTGCTCGCGCGCATCGACCAGCTGCGCCGCGTGCTCGCGGCCGAGGGCCTGTTCGACGCCGAGCGCAAGCGTCCGCTGCCGTTCCTGCCGGCCGTCGTCGGGCTCGTGTGCGGGCGGGAGTCCAAGGCCGAGCACGACGTCGTGGTCAACGCCCGCGCCCGCTGGCCGCAGGTGCGGTTCGAGATCCGCGAGGTCGCCGTCCAGGGGGTCAACGCCGTGCGCGAGGTGAGCGACGCGATCGCCGAGCTCGACGCGCGGCCCGACGTCGACGTCATCGTCGTCGCGCGCGGAGGCGGGTCCGTCGAGGACCTCCTGCCGTTCAGCAACGAGGCGCTCGTCCGCGCGGCCGCGGCCTGCACGACGCCGCTCGTGAGCGCGATCGGGCACGAGACCGACGCGCCGCTGCTCGACCTCGTCGCCGACCACCGCGCGTCGACCCCGACCGACGCGGCCAAGCGCATCGTCCCCGACGTCGCGGAGGAACGCCTGCGCGTCGAGCAGGCCCGACGGCGCATGCGCGGCGCGGTGCGCGCCCTGCTCGACCGCGAGCAGCACGGGCTCGACGGCCTGCGCTCGCGGCCGGTGCTCGCGCGCCCCACGTCGCTCGTCGACGCCCGCGAACGGGAGGTCCACCACGCGATCCGCACCGCGCGGCACTGCCTCGACGCGGCGCTGCTGCGCGCGTCGGGCGAGATCGGGCGCCTCGAGGCCCAGGTGCGCGCGCTGTCCCCGGCGTCGACGCTCGAGCGGGGCTACGCCGTCGTGCAGCGCGCGGACGGGCACGTCGTGCGCTCCCCCGACGACGCGCCCGTGGGCACCGACGTGCGCCTTCGGCTCGCCGAGGGCGAGCTCGGCGCGCGCGTCACCTCGGCGAGGTAGCCCGCGCTACCTCGCGGTGCGGCGCGCTACCTCGGCGAATCGTGCGCTACCTCGCCGAATCGTGCGCTACCTCGGCGAATCGTGCGCTACCTCGCGCGGGCGACGCGACCCTCGTCCCACACGGGCTCGAGGCTCTCGCGCACGAGTCCGTCGGCACCGAAGACGAGGAACCGGTCGAAGCTGCGCGCGAACCACCGGTCGTGCGTCGAGGTAGTTGTCGGGCTCGTCGAGCAGGAGCACCTCGTCCGGTCCGCGCAGCAGCGCCTCGAGCACCAACCGCTTCTGCTCGCCGCCCGACAGCGTCCGCACGGACCGCCACTGCGCGCGCTCGTACGGCACGCCGAGGGCCGCCGTCGTGCACACGTCCCACAGCGTCTCGGCCTCGTAGCCGCGCGCCTCGGCCCAGTCGGCGAGCGCCTGCGCGTACGCGAGCTGGGCCGCCTCGTCGTCGGTCTCCATGACGGCGAGCTCGGCGGCGTCGAGCGCCCGCGCGGCGTCGCGCACGCGCGGCTGGGCGACGGCGACGAGCAGGTCGCGCACCGTGCTCTCGTCGCGCACCGAGCCGACGAACTGCGGCATGACCCCGAGGCCGCCGCTCACCGCGACGGTGCCGGCGTCCGGGCGCAGCTCCCCGGTGATCAGCCGCAGGAGCGTCGTCTTGCCCGCGCCGTTCGGCCCGACGAGCGCGGTGACGCTGCCCTCGGGCACGCGGAACGACAGGTCGCCCAGCAGCGCGCGCCCGTCGGGCAGGGTGTACTCGACGTGGGCGACGTCGACGTGGCCCATGGCCTTCACCGGTCCTCGGTCGTCCTGTGCATGGAGAGTGCAGCGGGGCTGCACCGTGACGCTACGCGGGCCGTGCCGCCGGTCGCACCCGAATTCCGGCGTCCGGGCGGTTACGCGCGATGTCGGGCGGGTGCGGTTGACTGTTCTCCGTGACCGACGCGATAACCCCCGATCACCCGGTCGACGTGCCGGACCCCGCCACCCTGAGCTACGAGCAGGCGCGCGACGAGCTCGTGCGCGTCGTCGGCCGGCTCGAGGCCGGCGGCGAGCCGCTCGAGGTCTCGCTCGCCCTGTGGGAGCGCGGCGAGGCGCTCGCGGCGCGCTGCCAGGAGTGGCTCGACGGCGCGCGCGAGCGCCTCGCGGCCGCCCAGGCGGGCGCCGCCGCGTCGCCCACCGCGCTGACCCCCGACGACGTCGAGGAGGACGAGTGATGGCCGAGCACGTGCTCGCGGTGGGCGAGGCGCTGGTCGACGTGGTCCGCCGTCCCGACGGGTCGACCTCCGAGCACCCGGGCGGCAGCCTGGCCAACGTCGCCCTGACGCTCGGCCGGCTGGGCCGGCCCGTCCGGCTCGCCACGTGGCTCGGGCCCGACGCGCGCGGCGGGACGGTGCGCTCGTGGCTCGCCGAGTCGGGCGTCGTGCTCGCCGACGGCAGCGACGGCGCCGAGCGGACGAGCGTCGCGCAGGCGACGCTCGACGCGTCCGGCTCGGCGACGTACGAGTTCGACCTCACGTGGCAGGTGCCCGACGGCGCGGCCGCGGGCGCCGAGACGCTCGCGGTGCACACGGGGTCGATCGCGGCGATGCTCGAGCCCGGCGCGGCACAGGTGCGCCGGCTGGTCCAGGACGCGCGCGCGACGTCGACCGTCACCTACGACCCGAACGCCCGGCCGGTGCTCATGGGCGCGCCCGAGGAGGCACGGCCGCGCATCGAGGAGCTCGTCGGGCTCGCCGACGTCGTCAAGGTGAGCGACGAGGACCTCGCGTGGCTCGCGCCCGAGACCGCGCCCCTGGACGTCGCGCGGGCGTGGGTCCACGACCTGGGCGCGTCGGTCGTCGTCGTGACGTTCGGCGGCGCGGGCGCGACGGCGGTCGCCCGGTCGGGCGAGGTCACCGTCGCCTCCCGGAAGGTCGACGTCGTCGACACCGTCGGGGCGGGCGACTCGTTCATGGGGGCGCTGCTCGACGGCCTGTGGTCGGCCGACCTCCTCGGCGCCGACCGGCGCGAGTCGCTGCGCGCCGTCCCGCTCGAGACGCTCGAGCACCTGCTCGAGCGCTGCGCGGCCGTCGCGGCGGTCACCGTCTCACGCGCCGGAGCGAACCCCCCGTGGGCCGACGAGCTGACGCATACTTCCCCCGACGCGCCCGCCGGCACGGGCGCGGCCCCGACGCAGGACACCGAGGAGGTTCGATGACCCCGGCCGAGGCATGGGCGGCGCTGCGCGCCGGCAACGAGCGGTTCGTGCGCGACGAGCCGGCCCACCCGTCGCAGGGCGCGGCGCGGCGCCGCGAGCTGCAGGCGGCGCAGCACCCGCACACCGTGATCTTCGGGTGCTCCGACTCGCGCGTCGCGGCCGAGATCATCTTCGACCAGGGCCTGGGCGACGTCTTCGTCGTGCGCACGGCCGGTCACGTGCTCGACACCACGGTCATCGGCTCGATCGAGTACGGCGTCGAGGTGCTCGGCGCTGCGCTGGTCGTCGTCCTCGGTCACGACTCGTGCGGGGCGGTCGCCGCGACGGCGCACACGCTAGCCACGGGCGAGCAGCCGCCGGGGTTCGTGCGCGCCGTCGTCGACCGCGTCATCCCGTCGATCGCGGGCATCACGAGCCGCGACGGCGGCGCGCTGGCGTCGGCCGCCTACGACCCGGACACGCTGCGCACCGAGCACGTGCGGCACACGGTCGAGATGCTGCAGGGCTACTCGGCCGCGCTCAGCACCGCGGTCAAGGAGGGCCGGGCCGCGATCGTCGGCGTCGAGTACGACCTCGCCGAGGGGTCGGCGCGGCTCGTCGAGGTCGCCGGCGAGGTGGGCGAGCTGCCGCAGGCGTGAGGAAGTCCCGGCGTGACCGTGCTCACACCGGCCCGCGCCGGGTGTGCGGCACGATAGGGGCATGACTTCCGACACCGTCGCCGGTGGCACCGGCGCGCCCGAGACCGAGTACCGCATCGAGCACGACACGATGGGCGAGGTGCGCGTCCCCGCGCACGCGCTCTACCGCGCGCAGACCCAGCGCGCCGTGGAGAACTTCCCCATCTCGGGCACCCCGCTCGAGCGCGGGCACATCGAGGCCCTCGCGCGCGTCAAGAAGGCCGCGGCCCGCGCCAACGCCGAGCTGGGCGTGCTCGACCAGGACGTCGCGGACGCGATCGTGGCGGCGGCCGACCAGGTCGCCTCGGGCGCCCTCGACGAGCACTTCCCGGTCGACGTCTTCCAGACCGGCTCGGGGACGTCGTCGAACATGAACGCCAACGAGGTGCTCGCGACGCTCGCCTCGCAGTCGCTCGGCAAGCCCGTGCACCCGAACGACCACGTCAACGCCTCGCAGTCGTCGAACGACGTCTTCCCGACGTCGGTGCACGTGGCGGCCACGGCCGGCGTCGTGCGCGACCTGGTGCCCGCGCTCGGCCACCTCGCGGACGCGCTGAGCGCCAAGGCGCAGGAGTTCGCGACGGTCGTGAAGGCGGGCCGCACGCACCTCATGGACGCGACGCCCGTCACGCTCGGCCAGGAGTTCGGCGGCTACGCCGCGGCCGTGCGCTACGGCGTCGAGCGGCTCGAGGCCGCGCTCCCCCGCGCCGCCGAGGTCCCGCTCGGCGGCACCGCGGTCGGGACGGGCATCAACACGCCCGCCGGCTTCCCGCAGCGGGTCATCGAGCTGCTGCGCGAGGACACGGGCCTGCCGCTGACCGAGGCGCGCGACCACTTCGAGGCGCAGTCGGCGCGCGACGGGCTCGTCGAGCTCTCGGGCGCCCTGCGCACGATCGCCGTGTCGCTCACGAAGATCTGCAACGACCTGCGCTGGATGGGCTCCGGCCCGAACACCGGCCTGGGCGAGATCTCCATCCCCGACCTGCAGCCGGGCAGCTCGATCATGCCGGGCAAGGTCAACCCCGTGGTCCCGGAGGCGGTGCTCATGGTGTGCGCCCGCGTCGTGGGCAACGACGCGACCGTCGCCTGGGCCGGCGCGAGCGGCTCGTTCGAGCTCAACGTGCAGATCCCGGTCATCGCGCAGGGGGTGCTCGAGTCGATCCGCCTGCTGGCCAACGCCTCGCGCGTGCTCGCGGACAAGACGATCACGGGCATCACGGCCAACGTCGAGAGGGCACGCGCGTACGCCGAGTCGTCGCCGTCGATCGTCACGCCGCTCAACCGCGTCATCGGCTACGAGGCCGCCGCGAAGGTCGCGAAGAAGGCCGTCGCCGAGGGCATCACGGTCCGCGAGGCCGTCGTGGCGCTCGGCTTCGTCGAGCGCGGCGAGGTCACCGAGGCGCAGCTCGACGAGGCGCTCGACGTCCTGTCGATGACGCGCCCGCCGCAGGCCTGAGGCAACCGGCTGGAACCGCGGGTGAATGAGGCGGTCCAGGCCTGTCCGCGGGGTGTGCGGCGGTCCTACGGTGAGGGCGACGAACGTCACTCTCGAAAGGGCACCCCCTGCCCCCAGCACTCAAGCGGATAGGCCTGGCCTCCGCCGCCCTCCTCGGGCTCTCGTTGAGCGTCGCCGCCCCCGCGGCCGCTCAGGTGGAGGACGGTCCGTCGGACCCCCGGGCCGAGTTCGTCCCCGGCAACGCGACGACCTGTGAGCAGATCGGCTTCGGCGACAGCGAGGAGCTCACCTCGGGCGGAGTCAGGCAGGATGCGAGCGACGAGTTCGTCGTCGGCACGATCGAGGAGTACAGCGGCGACGTCGAGGAGTACGCGGGCGCGGACGCCCTCAACGTGACGATCACCGAGGCCGGCACCGCGGCGGGCGTCGTGGTCGACGCCGTCGTCGTCAAGGGCAGCGACGCCTACAACCTCTACACCGACGCCGAGGTCCTGCCCCCGGCGCTCGACCCGCCGCAGAGCTACATCGCGCCGATCGCGGGCGGTAGCGGCGCGCCCGCGGACATCAGCCACTGGTTCGTCTGCTACTCGTTCACGGGCTCCGTGACGGTGGACAAGGTGGTCGAGCTGCCCGACGGCCCGAGCGTGCCGATCCCCGACGAGTTCTCCATCACGGTGACCTGCACGGTCGGCGAGGGCAAGGACGCGGAGATCGTCGCCGAGGAGACGTTCACCTTCGACTCCGAGGGCGAGCCGATCGGTGAGTCCACCCTCGACTTCATCCCGCTCGGCGCGGTCTGCGTCGTGACGGAGGACCAGTCCGGGCTTCCCGAGGGCACCGTGGTGACCTTCGACCCGGAGGGCGCCGACACCGTGGGCGTCGAGATCACCGAGGCGGGTCAGGTCGTCACGGTCACCGTGACCAACGCGATCCCCGAGGCGCCCCCGGCGTTCGTCGAGGTCGAGAAGGTCGTGACCGGCGTGCCGGACGACATGGAGCTGCCGCACAACACCTACGTCGTGATCCTGCAGTGCGAGGACTTCGAGGAGCCGGTGGCGATCGAGTTCATGGCCGCGGGCGGTCTCAGCGACCCGATCGAGGTCACGCTCGGCGTCGAGTGCGCGCTCATCGAGGACACGACGGGCCTGCCCGAGAACGTCGAGGTCTCCTACGACGTCGAGGGTGCGGAGTTCGTGGTCGACGACCAGGGCTTCGTCGTCTTCACCCCGACCAGCGGCGTCACGGCCGGCATCACGGTGACGAACGACATCGACGTCACGCCGAGCCCGTCGCCGAGCACGCCGGCGCCGACCACCCCGGCCCCGAGCACCCCGCCGAAGGTGCCGGACCTGCCCAAGACCGGTGCGGACTTCACGCTCGCGTGGATCGCGCTCGGGGCCCTGGGCCTCGGTTCGGGCGCCCTGCTGATCTCGCGCCGGCTGCGCAGCATGAGCTGACGCACCAGCCCGAGCAGTGACACCGAGCGCCGGTGACCTCACGGTCACCGGCGCTCGGCACGTCTGCTGGAAGGGGAACCCCCGCAGGGTCTACAGTTCGAGCCCCTCGAGCATCTCGGTGACGAGCGCCGCGACGGGCGACCGCTCGGACCGCGTGAGCGTCACGTGGGCGAACAGCGGGTGGCCCTTGAGCGCCTCGATGACCGCGGCGACGCCGTCGTGCCGGCCGACGCGCAGGTTGTCGCGCTGCGCGACGTCGTGCGTGAGCACGACGCGCGACCCCTGGCCGATGCGCGAGAGCACCGTGAGGAGCACGTTGCGCTCGAGGGACTGCGCCTCGTCGACGACCACGAACGCGTCGTGCAGCGACCGCCCCCGGATGTGGGTCAGCGGGAGGACCTCGAGCATGTCCCGGTCGATGACCTCCTCGACCACCTCGGGCGAGACGAGCGCGCCGAGCGTGTCGTAGACCGCCTGGGCCCAGGGGTTCATCTTCTCGGACTCGGTGCCGGGCAGGTACCCGAGCTCCTGCCCGCCGACCGCGTACAGCGGCCGGAAGACGAGGATCTTGCGGTGCTGCCGGCGCTCCAGCACCGACTCGAGCCCCGCGCACAGCGCGAGCGCCGACTTGCCCGTGCCCGCACGGCCGCCGAGCGACACGATGCCGACCGCCTCGTCGAGCAGGAGGTCGATCGCGATCCGCTGCTCCGCCGAGCGCCCGTGGACGCCGAAGACGTCCTGGTCGCCCCGCACGAGCCGGATCTTCTTGTCGGCCGTGACCCGGCCGAGCGCCGACCCCCGCGGCGAGTGGATCACGAGCCCCGTGTGGCACAGCAGGGGCGCTGCGGCGTCGAGCACCTGGGGGTCGAGCGCGGCGAGCTCCAGCTCCTCGTGCTCGTAGAGCATGCCCATCTGCTCGTCCGCGACGTCGACCTCGCGCATGCCGGTCCAGCCCGAGTCGACCGCGAGCTCGTGCCGGTACTCCTCGGCGTTGAGGCCGACCGCCGACGCCTTGACGCGCATCGGCAGGTCCTTGGAGACGACCGTGACCTGCTTGCCCTCGGCCGCGAGGTTCGCCGCGACGGACAGGATCCGCGTGTCGTTGTCGCCGAGCCGGAAGCCGGCGGGCAGGACCTGCGGGTCGGTGTGGTTGAGCTCGACGCGCAGCGTGCCGCCCTGGTCCCCCACCGGCAGCGGGGCGTCGAGGCGGCCGTGCTTGACCCGCAGGTCGTCGAGCGCCCGCAGCGCGCTGCGGGCGAAGTAGCCGAGCTCGGCGTGGTGGCGCTTGGCCTCGAGCTCGGTGACGACCACGACGGGCAGGACGACGTCGTGCTCCGCGAAGCGGTAGATCGCGCGCGGGTCGGACAGCAGCACCGACGTGTCGATCACGAACGTGCGGCGGACCTCGCCGGCGTCGTGGTCAGCGGTGCCAGGGGTGGGTGCGGTGTGGGCCACGGCGTGCTCCCTCCGGCGCCTGGGCGCCGTCGCCGCTCCTGGTCCCGTGCGCGACCCCGCGAGGTCGCTCCGGGCAGGGCGGGCTGGTGGGTGGGGCGGGCGACCGGCCCGTGCGAGCGACGCTGCGCCCGCAGGGCCGGGGCCGGCCCTCCTGCACGGAGCGACGACTCCATCGGCTGGCCTCCCGGAGGACGACTGGGTGCCGTCCCTGCGGTCAAACTACGACCCTGTGATTCGCCTCACCACCGCTGCGCGCGGCGGGTCGCGAGATGTCACCCGATGTTCACGCGCCGGCCGCTCGGTGTGCGTCCGGCGGGCGCGGGCGTGCAGCATGGAGGCATGACGGCACCGGTCACCTACGTCGTGCTGCTGCGCGGGGTCAACCTCGGCCCTCACCGTCGCGTCTCGGCGGACGACCTGCGCGCCGCCGCCACGCAGGCGGGCCTCGTCGACGCCCGCACGCACGCCACGAGCGGCAACCTCGTGGTCACCGCACCGGAGGGCCTGCGCGCGCCCGACGTCGCGGCCAAGGTCTCGGCGGCGCTCGCCGAGCGCGTGGGCACCGAGGTCCCCGCGGTCGCGCTCGACGCGGCCCGGCTCGCCGCGGTCGTCGAGGCCAACCCGTTCCCCGTCGCGGCCCAGGACGACCCCGCCCACCTCCAGGTCCACGTGGGACCCGAGCCCGTCGACGCGGCGGGGATCGCCCGCCTCGACCTGGCCAACGCCGGCCGCGAGCTCCTCGCCGTCGCGGAGGGCGTCCTCTACGTCCACTACCGCGACGGGATCGGGCGGTCGAGGCTCACCTCCGACGTGCTCGACCGTGCCGCGGGCACGTGGACCACGGGCCGGAACTGGAACACGGTGCGGCGCCTGCACGCCATGACCGGCCGCTGAGGGCCACCGCGGGCACCGTCCGGACGCCGAACGACAGGGCGACCACCGCACCACGCCCGGTACCCTGGGACCCGAGGTGAGCCGGGAAGTCTGGTCGGCGGTGCCGGCTGCGACGCCGGCCGGATCCCCGCACCGACCACGACAGGAGCGCGCCCTGACCACCGACGTCTCCCACCAGTCCCCCGGCACCCGCCTGCGCCGCTTCGTCTCGCGCGAGACGACGGGCGGCGCCCTGCTCATCGGAGCGGCGGCGCTGGCGCTGATCCTCGCCAACTCGCCGTGGCGCGAGGGCTACCTCACGCTCGCCGAGACGGTCTTCGGCCCCGCGTACCTCGGGCCCGTGTACATCCACCTCGACCTGTCGCTCGCGGCCTGGGCCGCCGACGGCCTGCTCGCCATCTTCTTCTTCGTCGTCGGGCTCGAGCTCAAGCACGAGTTCGTCGCCGGCAGCCTGCGCAGCCCGAAGGAGGCCGGCGTCCCGATGGTCGCCGCCGTCGGTGGCATGGCGCTGCCCGCGCTGATCTACGTCGCGCTCGTCGTCGCGCTCGGCGACAGCTCGGCGCTGCACGGCTGGGCCATCCCGACCGCGACCGACATCGCGTTCGCGCTCGCCGTCCTGGCCGTGTTCGGCAAGGGTCTGCCTGCCGCCATCCGCACGTTCCTGCTGACGCTCGCGGTGGTCGACGACCTGCTCGCGATCATCGTCATCGCCGTCTTCTACACGAGCGAGCTGCACTTCGGCTTCCTCGGGCTCTCGCTCCTCTTCGTCGCGCTCTTCGGCTGGCACGTGCGCTCGCGCTCGCCGCGGTGGTGGGTGCTCGTCCCGCTGTTCGCGATCGCGTGGACCTTCATGCACGCCTCGGGCGTGCACGCCACGGTCGCGGGCGTGCTCATGGGCTTCACCGTCGCGGCACGCGCGATGCACGGCGAGCGCGGCCCGCGCACGCACCGCTACGAGCACGCCGTCAAGCCCTGGTCCCAGGGCCTGGCCCTCCCGCTCTTCGCGTTCTTCGCCGCGGGCGTGGACATCCGCGACGGCGGCGGCCCGGACGAGATCCTGGGCCAGCCGGTCGTGCTCGCGATCGTCGCGGGCCTCGTGCTCGGCAAGGTCCTCGGCGTCCTCGGGACGACGTGGGTCGTGCTCAAGGTGACGCCGCTGCGGCTCGCGCAGGGCATCGGCGTGCGCGACCTGCTGCCCGTCGCGTTCCTGGCGGGCATCGGGTTCACGGTCTCGCTGCTCATCTCCGAGCTCTCGTTCGGCCACGGCTCGGAGCACACGCTCGGCGCCAAGTCGGCGATCCTCGGCGCCTCGGTCATCGCCTCCGTCCTGGGTGCGACGACCCTGCGGTGGGACGCGCGCAAGGCGCGGACCGCCGACATGAACGAGGACGGCGTCGTCGACGACGTCAAGGAGTTCATCGGCGACGAGAAGGACGTCCTCGAGCACTGACGCGCTCCGCCCCTCGGCGCCCCCGGCGCGTCAGGACGACGCGACAGGGGCGCCGAGCAGCACGTCGCGCATCACGTCGACCTGCGTGCGCAGCGCGTCGACGACGGCGGTCACCGCGGGCCGGCGCCACGCCTCGGGGTGGACGACGGCCCAGTACGGCAGCCGGTCGCGCACCTGGTCGGACAGGAGCCGGACGAGGTCGGGGTGCCGGTCGGCGCAGAAGCAGGGCAGGAAGCCCAGCCCCGCTCCAGCGCGGGTGGCCTCGACGTGGACGAACACGTTGGTCGACGTGAGCGCGTCGCGCATGCCGGGCACGAGGCGCCGCGGTGCGTCGAGCGAGTCGACCTGCAGCATCGAGTCGACGAAGTAGACGAGCCCGTGGCGCGCCAGGTCCCCGACGGACCGCGGCACGCCGTGCCGCTCGAGGTAGGCGCGCGAGCCGTACATGCCGAGCTCGTACTCGCCCAGCCGCAGCGCCCGCGCGCGGCTCACCTGCGGCTCGCCGACGACGACCTCGACGTCGACGCCCGAGCGGTGCGACGTCGCGCGCCGCGTCATCGTGACGAGCTCGACCGCGAGGTCGGGGTGCTGCTCGCGCAGCCGCGCGACGGCGGGCGACGCGACGTAGGCGCTGAAGCCGTCGGTGGCCGTCATGCGCACGACGCCGGCCACCGGGTCGGGCGCGGCGTCCCCGGCGGCGAGCCGCCTGACGGCGTCGGCGACGGCCTCGGCGGCCCGCGCCGCGCGCTCCCCGAGCGCGGTGAGCTCCCACCCGTCGGTGCCCTTGACGAGGACGCGGCCGCCGAGCGTGCGCTCGAGCGCCGCGACGTTGCGCGCGACCGTCGTGTGGTTGACGCCCAGCGTCTCGGCCGCCGTCGTGAACCGGCCCGAGCGGGCAACCTCGAGCAGCACGAGGAGCTGGTCCGGGGAGGGCGTCGTCGTCACGACCGCACCGTAGGGCGCACGAGGTCGATGTGCAATGCTGCACACCAGGTGTGCCGCGATGGTCGTTGCGCGCACACGAGCCGTGCGGGCACGATCCTCCGGTCAGGGTGGCTCCAGCCACACGTGTCGACGAGGACACCCGGAGGGACTTCATGGCCACGGGCCAGAGCTCAACCGCACGCGACGCCGGCAGCGACCGGTCGCTGCTCCGCAGGATCGTCTCGGCCTCGATGGCCGGCACGGTCGTCGAGTGGTACGACTTCTTCCTCTACGCGACGGCCGCGGCCCTCGTGTTCGACAAGGTGCTCATGCCCGCGATGGGCAACCAGTACGACGGCATCATCGCCGCGTTCGTCACCTACGCGGTCGGCTTCCTCGCCCGCCCGCTCGGCGGCGTGATCTTCGGCCACCTCGGCGACAGGCTCGGCCGCAAGCACACGCTCCAGCTGACGATCATGCTCATCGGCGTCGCGACCGTCCTCATGGGCTGCCTTCCCAGCTACGACACGATCGGTCTCGCCGCGCCGCTCCTGCTCGTGCTGCTGCGGTTCGTCCAGGGCATCGCGCTGGGCGGCGAGTGGGGCGGCGCCGTCCTGCTCGTCGCGGAGCACTCCCCCGCGAAGGAGCGGGCGACGTGGGCCGCGTGGCCGCAGGCGGCGGTCCCGGTCGGCAACCTGCTCGCGACCGCGGTGCTGTGGCTCATGTCGACGACGCTGTCCGACGCCGCGTTCCTCTCGTGGGGCTGGCGCGTCGCGTTCTGGCTCTCGGCCGTCGTCGTCGTGGTCGGCTACTGGATCCGCACGAGCATCTCCGACGCCCCGATCTTCGAGCAGGCCAAGGCCGAGCTCGAGGAGGGCAAGGCCCGCAGCTACGGCGTCGTCGAGGTGGTCAGGCGCTACCCGCGCGGCGTCGTGACGGGCATGGGCCTGCGGTTCGCCGAGAACATCATGTACTACCTCGTGGTCAGCTTCTCGATCGTCTACCTCGGCACGGGCCTGGGCATGGACACGTCGTCGATCCTCGGCATGATCGCGATCGCGCACGCCTTCCACTTCTTCGTGATCCTGTGGGTCGGCCGGCTCGCCGACCGCTTCGGCCGCCGCCCGGTCTACCTCGCGGGCGCGATCCTCGGTGGGACGTGGGGCCTGTGGGCCTTCCCCGCGTTCGGCACCAGGAGCGTGCCGATCATCCTGGCGGTCATCATGGTCGGCCTGCTGTTCCACGCCCTCATGTACGCGGGGCAGCCCGCGATCATGGCCGAGATGTTCCCGACCCGGATGCGGTACTCGGGCGTCTCGATCAGCTACCAGGTCACGTCGATCGTCGCCGGCTCGCTCGCACCGATCCTCGCCACGACCTGGCTGCGCAACACGGGCTCGTGGTGGCCGACGGCGGTGTACCTGCTCGTCGCGGGCGCGATCACGACGGTCGCGGTGCTGACCCTGCGCGAGACGCGCGGCAGCTCGCTGCACGAGCTCGACGAGCGGGACCGCGAGATCGAGAGGGTGAACGCGTGACCGCACGGCCCCTCGCAGGACGCCGGGCGCTCGTCACGGGCGGCGCGAGCGGGATCGGGGCGGCCTGCGCCCGCGAGCTCGCCGCCCGTGGCGCGCACGTCACCGTGGCCGACGTCGACCCCGACGGCGCGAAGCGGCTCGCCGACGAGCTCGGCGGCGACGCGTGGGTCGTGGACCTCGCCGACACGCGTGCCCTCGACGACCTGCGGCTCGACGTCGACGTCCTCGTCAACAACGCCGGCGTGCAGCGTGTGAGCCCGGTCGAGGAGCTCGCCCCCGACGACTTCCGGCTCCTGCACCGGCTCATGCTCGAGGCCCCGTTCCTGCTCGTGCGCGCGGCGCTGCCCCACATGTACGCGCGCGGGTGGGGCCGCATCGTCAACATCTCGAGCGTCCACGGCCTCGTGGCGTCGCCGTTCAAGTCGGCGTACGTCTCGGCCAAGCACGGGCTCGAGGGCCTGTCGAAGACGGTCGCGCTCGAGGGCGGCCCGCACGGCGTGACGAGCGTGTGCGTCAGCCCCGGGTACGTGCGCACCCCGCTCGTCGAGAGGCAGATCGCCGACCAGGCCCGCGTGCACGGCATCGACGAGTCCGAGGTCGTCGAGCGCGTGCTGCTCGCCGAGTCGGCCGTGAAGCGGCTCGTCGAGCCCGAGGAGGTCGCCTCGCTCGTCGGGTGGCTCACCGGTCCGGAGGCCGCGATGGTCACCGGCGCGTCGTGGACCGTCGACGGCGGGTGGAGCGCGAGGTGAGGTGTCTGGCACGATCCGAGCGGGACCACGCGACCCGTGGTCCCGTGTCGACGACGACAACCAGGAAGGACCCATGAGCCACACCCAGGCCACGACGGCGTCGCCGGGGACGCCACCGTCCACCCGCAACCCGTTCACCCGGGCCGTGCGACCACTCAACACGCTCGTCGAGCGCTTCATCCCGAGCGCTCTCGTCTTCGCGATCCTCCTCACCGTGGTGGTCGCGATCCTCGCCCTCACCCTCACCGACGCAGGCCCGGTCGACGTGCTCGTCGGCTGGGGCGACGGCCTCGCGGGGCTGCTCGCGTTCATGACCCAGATGGCGCTCATCCTGCTGCTCGGGCACATGCTCGCGAACACCCGGCCCGTGCGCCGGCTGCTCGCCGCGCTCGGGTCCGTGCCGCGCACGCCCGTGCAGGCCTACGTCTTCGTGTTCGTCGTGGCCGCCGTCGCCTCGCTCCTCCAGTGGGGGCTCGGGCTCGTCGTCGGCGGGCTCATGGCGCGCGAGGTCGCCGCGCAGGCGCGGGCGCGCGGGATGCAGGTCCACTTCCCGCTGCTCGTGGCGTCGGGCTTCTCCGGCTTCGTCGTCTGGCACATGGGGTACGCGGGCTCCGGCCCGCTCACCGCCGCGACCGAGGGCTCGTTCATCGCCGAGCAGCTCGGCCACGTCGTGCCGGTCGCGGAGACGACGTTCGCCCCGTGGAACCTGACCGCGGCGGCCGTGACTGTCGTCGTCGTGGGCGCGGCCCTCGCGCTCGTCGCGCCGCGGCGGGGCGACCGGGTCGTCGAGCTCACGGTCGACGCGCGCGACGCCGGCGTCGAGGTCGACGACCGGGTCGAGACGCCCGCCGACCGCCTCGACGCCTCGCGCTGGATCACGACGCTCGTGGGGCTCGCGCTCGCGGCGTACCTCGTCGTGCACTTCGTGCGCGGGGGCGGCCCGACGCTCGACATCGTCAACTGGACGTTCCTCGCGCTCATCCTGCTGCTGGTCCGCAGCCCGTTCGAGATCACGGCGCTCGTCAAGGACGCCGCGTCGAACGTGGGCGACATCCTGCTCCAGTTCCCGCTCTACGCCGGCATCCTCGGGATGATGACGGCGACCGGGCTCGTGACCGTGCTCTCCGAGTGGGTCGTGAGCGTCTCGACGCCCGGCTCGTTCGGCGTGCTGGCCCTGCTGTCGGCGGGGCTCGTGAACTTCTTCGTCCCCTCGGGCGGCGGGCAGTTCGCGGTCCAGGCGCCGATCATGCTCGAGGCGGCGCGCGACCTCGGCGTCGACCCCGCCGTCGCGATCATGGCGATCGCGTACGGCGACCAGTGGACCAACATGATCCAGCCCTTCTGGGCCCTGCCGCTCCTGGCCATCGCGGGGCTCAAGGTCCGTGACATCCTCGGCTACACGACCATCACCCTCCTGGCGTCCGGGATCGTCTTCGCGGCGACGCTCGCGATCGTCGGGCCGGGCGGACCGTCCTAAGGTGGAAGGAAGGACCGACATGACCACCACCTCACCCTCGCCCGGGCTCGACAAGGTCGTCGCCACGCCCGTCGAGGCCGTCGCCGACGTCCCCGACGGCGCGTCGCTCGCCGTCGGCGGCTTCGGGCTGTGCGGCAACCCGATCGCGCTCATCGAGGCGCTGCTCGCCCAGGGCACGAGCGACCTGTGGGTCGTGAGCAACAACTGCGGCGTCGACGACTGGGGCCTCGGCGTCCTGCTCGCGGCGAAGCGCATCCGGAAGATGACGAGCTCGTACGTCGGGGAGAACAAGGAGTTCGAGCGCCAGTTCCTGTCGGGCGAGCTCGAGCTCGAGCTCACGCCGCAGGGCACGCTCGCGGAGAAGCTCCGCGCCGGCGGGTCGGGCATCGCCGGGTTCTGGACGCGCACCGGCGTCGGCACGCAGGTCGCCGAGGGCGGCCTGCCGCAGCGGTACGACGGCGCGGGCGGCGTCGCCCTTGCCTCCCCCGCCAAGGAGGTGCGCACCTTCACGGCGTCGGACGGCACGAGCGCGGAGTACGTGCTCGAGGAGGCCATCACGACCGACTACGCGCTCGTCCACGCGGCCAAGGGCGACCGGTACGGCAACCTCGTCTTCCACCGCTCGGCCCGCAACTTCTCGCCGCTCGCCGCGATGGCGGGCCGGGTGTGCATCGCGCAGGTCGAGGAGCTCGTCGAGCCCGGAGACATCGACCCCGACGACGTGCACCTGCCCGGCGTCTTCGTCCACCGGATCGTCGAGGTGGGCACCGACATCGAGAAGCGGATCGAGCGCCGCACCGTCCGGCCGGCCGCGACCGAGAAGGAGGCCTGAGCCATGCCCCTGACCCGCGACGAGATGGCCGCGCGCGCCGCGCGCGAGCTGCAGGACGGCTGGTACGTCAACCTGGGCATCGGGCTGCCGACGCTCGTGCCCAACCACGTCCCGGTGGGCCGGCACCTCGTGCTCCAGTCGGAGAACGGGCTGCTCGGCGTCGGGCCGTACCCGACCGAGGACGAGGTCGACCCCGACCTCATCAACGCCGGCAAGGAGACGGTGACGCTCATGCCGGGTGCGGCGGTGTTCGACTCCGCCCTGAGCTTCGGCATGATCCGGGGCGGCAAGATCGACGCCGCGGTGCTCGGCGGCATGCAGGTGTCGGTCACGGGTGACCTGGCCAACTGGATGATCCCCGGCAAGATGGTCAAGGGGCCGGGCGGGGCGATGGACCTCGTGCACGGCGCCGGGGTCGTCATCGTCCTCATGGAGCACGTGACCCGCACCGGCGACCCCAAGATCCTCCCCGAGTGCACGCTGCCACTCACGGGCAAGGGCGTCGTCGACCGCATCATCACCGACCTCGCGGTCATCGACGTGACCGACGACGGCCTCGTGCTGCGCGAGCTCGCCCCCGGTGTGAGCGCGGACGAGGTCGTCGCCAAGACCGGGGCTCCCCTGACCGTCGACCCGATGGTCCAGAATGTGGATCTCGGTGATCCCGAGTCCGAGCCCGAGGAGGCGCTCTCATGAACACCACCGCTGACGACGTCGTCATCGTCTCCGCCGCCCGCACACCCCAGGGGCGGCTGCGCGGTTCCCTCGCGTCCCTGACCGCCGTCGAGCTGGGCGCCGTGGCGGCCCGCGCCGCGCTCGAGCGCGCCGGCGGCCTGTCGGTCGACGATGTCGACGTCGTGATCTTCGGCCAGGTGCTCCAGGCCGGCGCCGGGCAGAACCCGGCCCGCCAGACGGCGGTCGCGGCCGGCGTCGGGATGGGCGTCCCGGCCGTGACGATCAACAAGGTCTGCCTGTCCGGCCTCACCGCCGTGATCGACGGCGCCCGGCTCCTCCGCACGGGCGAGGCGTCCGTCGTGCTGGTCGGCGGCCAGGAGTCGATGACCAACGCGCCGCACCTGCTGCCGGGTGCGCGCCAGGGCTTCGCCTACGGCGAGGCGACGCTGCTCGACGCCGTGGCGCGGGACGGCCTGACCGACGCGTTCGACGGCAAGGCCATGGGCGTCTCGACCGAGGAGAGCAACACCGGCGACGCCTACGTGTCGCGCGAGGAGCAGGACGCGATCGCCGCGGCGTCGCACGAGCGTGCGGCCACCGCGGCCAAGGACGGCGTGTTCGAGGCCGAGCTCGCCCCGGTGAGCGTCCCGCAGCGCAAGGGCGACCCCGTCGTCGTGCACGACGACGAGGGCGTGCGCCCCGACACCAGCGTCGAGGCGCTCGCGCGGCTCCGGCCCGCCTTCTCCCCGGAGGGCACCATCACGGCCGGCAACGCGTCGCAGATCTCCGACGGTGCCGCCGCGCTCGTGCTCACCACGCGCGCCCGAGCCGAGGAGGCCGGCGCGACGGTGCTCGCGACCGTGCGCGCGCACGGCCAGGTCGCCGGGCCCGACCGGTCGCTGCACTCGCAGCCGGCCAACGCCATCGGGCGCGCGCTCGAGCGCGAGGGCTGGTCGACCGCCGACCTCGACCTCGTCGAGATCAACGAGGCGTTCGCCGCCGTCGTCGCCGTGTCCGCGCGCAGGCTCGGCGTCGACCTCGACCGGGTCAACCCGCACGGCGGCGGCATCTCGCTCGGCCACCCCATCGGGGCGTCGGGCGCACGCCTCGCGGTGCACGCCGCGCACGAGCTGGCCCGCCGCGGCGGCGGGCGCGCCGCCGTCGGGCTGTGCGGTGGCGGCGGCCAGGGCGAGGCGCTCCTCCTCGAGGCCTGACCGCTCCCGCTGTGAGCGGTCAGCCGATGAACTCGACGAGGTCGGCGCAGAAGTCGCGGCCCTCGGTCTGCGATCCTCCGGTGAACCGGTGGAACTCGAAGCCGATCTCCTCGTCGTCCTCCGGGTCGGGCGTGCCCTTCGTGTCGATGACGAGCGTGAACGTGACACGGCCGGCATCGGTCAGCACGGGCTTGCCGTCCACCGACCACAGCGAGGCGACACCGGTGTGGTGGACGTCGATCTCGACGAGGCCGTCGCCGAGGCCCGTCACGTCCGTGTCCATGTCGTTGCCGTACGTCCGGAAGGAGTACGTCTTGCCGTTCTCCAGGTTCGTGTAGCTGCCGGACTCGTGGACGGTGCTCGCCCCGTAGAAGACCCCGTTGCGCACCGTGCCGCGGAACGTGCCGGACGCGTCGAGCTCGAACCACACCGGGAATCCGAGGTCCTGGCAGAACTCCGGGTCCTCGTCGGCGAGGTACGCGAGGTGCTCCGTCCAGTGGTCGATGATGATCTGCGGCGCCGCGCCCGCCGGTGCCGCGAGAGCCAGGGACGCCGCCGCGGCGACGGTCCCGATCGTCAGTGATCGCTTCATGGAAGTCTCCGAATCTCGTCGTTCCCCCAGACCGACGATGCGCGGCAGGAGGCCTCAGGCCATCCGTGCTAGCACTGATGAACCCGTGCAGCGCCCGTCTTCACCAGGGGCACGGCGCGCCCGACGGCGGCACGGCGGCCGCGCAGCGGAGGGCTCGCTGCACCGGGGTCTCGGTCGCGGGCACGACCGGCGCCGCCTCAGGCGCCTGACGTCGCACGACGACCCACTCGTCGAGGCCCAGCTCGATCACCGCGACGCCGCCCTCGTCCGACGGCCGCAGGACCCACGGGCCGCTCCCCTCGTGGACGTCGGCGGCAGCCTCGTCGTCCAACCGCTCGACGAGCAGCGTCGCGCCGGGGGGCGGCGCGGCCGCCGCGGGACGAGGTGCGGTGCCGAGCACGGCGGCCGCCGGGATGCCGAGCGCCGCACCGATCAGGACCCCGAGCAGCCCGACGAGGAGCCGGGACCCTCGGACGGTCGCAGGGTGATCGGGCTGGGGCAGCGGGCGAGGGAGCCGTTCTGGCACCACGTCGCCGACCCAGATCTCGAGCTGGAGCGGGGCGTCGACGGGCCGCTCGGCCGTCGTCGACCGTCTCATGGGAGTCTCCCCTCCCCGTGGTCGCGCCTGCTGCACGGCCTCCATCCGTGGGGAGGGCCGTGCGCGGCCTGCCGGGACGTCGGACGCCGACGACCTGCGTTTCACCCGCAGGCGTCTCGGTCCCACGTCGGTGCGCCGGGGCGCCGTACGGTGCCGCGGCGGTGGGTCTTCTTCCTCAGCACCCGGTCCTGGTGCCGGTCACGCCGGCCACGCAGTCGAGGAGCCGCTCCTTCGCGACGGCACCGGCCATGCCGGCGTCGTCCCGGGTCCGTTCGTCGACCCGCAGCATCAGGAGCCATTCCTTCTCCCCGAGCTCCAGCACGACCATGCCGTCGTCCTCGCGTGCCTCGAGGAACCAGGGCACGTCGACGCCGGACGGGATCGCGCTCGAGCGCAGCTCGGCAGCGTCCCCGGCGACGTCGTCACCGGTCGAGGCGGGACCGATCTCGCTCGCGAGCGCCACCGCGCCCGCGCCGAGCGGCACGCCGATCAGTACGCCGGCGAGCGCGCCGAGCGCACCGACGAGTCGTCGCGAGCCGCTCGGCCGCTCGGCCGCCGTCCGGCGGGCGCGCTCGCGTCCGTCGTCGGGCGCGTCCTCGCCCACCCAGATCTCCAGCTCGAGCGGGCTGCCCACCGCGGGGACCATGCGCCCGGGAAGCTGGTGAGTGTTCGTTCGCATCGCGTCTCTCCGTCGTCGTCAGAGTCACGCCCCCACGTGCTCCGGTGATGACGACGCTATGCAGCGGCGCGGCGCGGAACATCTGTGCCAGCACCGGACCTTCTCCGTGCTACCACCGGCGTCCCTTCACCCCCGCGCCCCGCACCCCAGGAGTTGTCAGGCCCAGGCGGGGGTATACCCCGGCGAGGGCCTGACAGCTCCGCAGTACGGCGAGTTGTCAGGCCCAGGCGTGGGTATACCCCGGCGAGGGCCTGACAGCTCCGGGGTCACGACGACGGCGCGTGGCGCTCGAGGAACTCGTACACCTCGGTGGTGTCGACGCCGGGGAACGCGCCCGACGGCATCGCCGCGAGCATCGACGCGTGCGGGCGCGCGCTCGGGAACGCGTGCCCGGCCCAGCGCTGCCGCAGCGGCTCGGCGGGCTGCCGGCAGCACGACTCGTCGGGGCAGCGCGACGTCGCGCGCGCCGTCGTCTCACGCCCGAGGAACCACTTGACCTGGGAGAACGGCACTCCCACGCTCACCGAGAAGCGGCCCTCCGGGGTGTCGGAGACCCGCGAGGTGCACCAGTACGTCCCGGTGGGCGTGTCCGTGTACTGGTAGTACGGGCTGAGCCGGTCCTCGATGCCGAACACGACGCGCGCGGTCCAGTGCCGGCACACGTACTGCCCCTCGACCGTGCCGAGCGCGTCCGCGGGGAAGCGCACGCCGTCGTTCTCGTACGCCTTGTGGATCGCCCCGGACTCGTGGACCTTCATGAAGTGCACGCCGATGCCGAGGTGCCGCGTCGCGAGGTTGGTGAACCGGTGCGCGGCGGTCTCGTAGGAGACGGCGAACGCGTCGCGCAGGTCCTCGAGCGAGATGGCGCGCGCCTCCTTGGCCTCGCGCAGGTGCTTGACGGCGTCGCGCTCGGGCACGAGCAGCGCGGCGCACAGGTAGTTGGCCTCGACACGCTGCCGCAGGAACTCGCGGTAGTCACGCGGCTCCGCGTGCTCGAGCACGTGCGACGCGAGCGCCTGGAGCAGCGCCGACCGGGCGTCGGACCGCCCGCGGATCCCGTTGCTCGGCAGGTACACCCGGCGGTGCCGCTGGTCGATGACGGCACGCACCGAGTGCGGCACGTCGGGCACGTAGTGGATCGTGAAGCCGAGGTGGGCGGCGAGCTCCCCGGCGGCGCGCTGCGGCAGCGGGCCGCGCGTGTGCCCGACGTCGTCGAGCAGGCCGCGCGCGGCGATCTCGAGGTCGGGGAAGTAGTTGTCCTGCGCGCGCATGTCGGCGCGCAGCTCGGTGTTGGCCCGTCGCGCCTCCTCGGGCGTCGCGGCCCGCTCGCGGTGCAGCCGCTCGAGCTCGCGCTGGAGCGCGACGATCGCCTCGAGCGCGTCGGTCGGGAGCGACTTGCCGACCCGCACGGGACGGATGCCGAGCACGGAGAAGAGCGGGCCTCTTTGCACGCGTTCCAGCTCGATCTCGAGCGCGTCCCGGCGCGACGGCGGCTCGGGCGACAGGAGGTCCTCGACGCTCGCGTCGAGGGCGCGGGCGACCGCCTGGAGCCGGCTGAACGTGGGCTCGCGCCGGCCGTTCTCGAGCATCGACACCTGCGAGGGAGCCCGCCCGATCGCGGTGGCGAGGTCCTCGAGCGTCATGCCGCGCTGCGTGCGCAGATGCCGGATCCGGCGACCGATCGTGAGCGCGTCCGGCTCGGCCTCGAGCGGGATCGACGGCGCGGCCGCACCGGCCGCGGGCGGCGTCGGCCGGCGCGGTTCCCGGGTACCGAGATCTCTCGATGTCGAGATAGCCATGATCGAGGGTGACACACGTCACGGCTTCCGTCCAGGAGAAGAACCGGGAAACTTCTCCTCCCAGATCCTCGCGCCGGGCGGTGCGGCCGGGCCACAGTCGATGTCACGCACACCCGTCCCCCGACGACGAGAGGAACCGCGATGACCACGACCCTCGAGCCCCAGACCTCCCCCGCCACCTCCGGCAGGACCTCCCCCGGGACGCGCCCCGGGGACCAGACGCAGACGGCCGCCGAGCTCGCGGCGCAGTGGGCGTCCGACCCCCGCTGGGCCGGCGTGCGCCGCGACTACACGGCCGAGGACGTCGTCGCGCTCCGGGGGTCGGTCCGCGAGGAGCACACCCTCGCCCGCCGCGGCGCCGAGCGCCTGTGGGAGCTCCTGCACACCCGCGAGTACGTCCGCGCCCTCGGCGCCCTGACGGGCAACCAGGCCGTGCAGCAGGTCAAGGCCGGCCTCGAGGCGATCTACCTGTCCGGCTGGCAGGTGGCCGCCGACGCCAACCTCGCGGGCCAGACCTACCCCGACCAGTCGCTCTACCCGGCGAACTCCGTGCCGCAGGTCGTGCGCCGCATCAACAACGCGCTGCTGCGCGCCGACCAGATCGAGCTCGCCGAGTCCGGCGCTCCGACCCGTGAGTGGCTCGCCCCGATCGTGGCCGACGCCGAGGCCGGCTTCGGCGGTCCGCTCAACGCCTACGAGCTCATGAGCGCGATGATCGCCGCGGGCGCCGCGGGCGTGCACTGGGAGGACCAGCTCGCCTCGGAGAAGAAGTGCGGCCACCTCGGCGGCAAGGTGCTCGTGCCGACGCAGCAGCACGTGCGCACGCTGAGCGCCGCACGCCTCGCGGCCGACGTCGCGGGCGTGCCGAGCGTGGTCATCGCCCGCACCGACGCGCTCGCCGCCGACCTGCTGACGTCCGACGTCGACCCGCGGGACGCCGAGTTCCTCACCGGCGAGCGCACGCCCGAGGGCTTCTACCGCGTCCGCAACGGCATCGAGCCCGTGATCTCCCGCGGCCTCGCCTACGCCGAGGTGGCCGACCTGCTCTGGGTCGAGACCGGCACGCCCGACCTCGACCTCGCGCGCCGCTTCGCCGAGGCGGTCCACGAGCGCTTCCCGGACAAGCTGCTCGCGTACAACTGCTCGCCCTCGTTCAACTGGAAGAAGCACCTGTCCGACGCCGAGATCGCCTCGTTCCAGCGCGAGCTCGCGGCCATGGGCTACAAGTTCCAGTTCATCACCCTCGCCGGGTTCCACTCCCTGTCGCACTCGATGTTCGAGCTCGCGCGGGGCTACGCCGAGCGCGCCATGAGCGCCTACGTCGAGCTGCAGGAGGCCGAGCTCGCCTCCGAGGCCGACGGCTACACCGCCACCCGCCACCAGCGGGAGGTCGGCACGGGCTACTTCGACCGGGTCGCGACGGCGCTCAACCCCGACGCCTCGACCCTCGCCCTCGCCGGCTCCACCGAGACCGCCCAGTTCTGATCTCCCGGAGGCACCCCATGACCACGCTCACCGCACCCCCCATCTTCTCCGCACCGTCGGGCACGACGTCGGACCCGGCGTCGCGCACGACCGGCAGCCGGCGCCCGCACGGCGCCGAGGGCTCGATCGACGTCACCGGCCCCCTGGGCCCGCGGTACGACGAGATCCTCACGCCGGAGGCGCTCGAGTTCCTGACCCTGCTGCACGACCTCTTCGCCGACGAGCGGTGCGGGCTCCTGCTCGAGCGGCAGCGCCGCACGCGCGAGATCGCCGACGGCGCCGACCCCGACTTCACCCCGTCGACCCGGCCGGTCCGGGACGACCCGTCGTGGCGCGTCGCCGGCAGCGTCGGGGCGCCCGGCCTGGAGGACCGTCGCGTCGAGATCACGGGCCCGACCGACCCCAAGATGACGATCAACGCGCTCAACTCGGGCGCCCGGTGCTGGCTCGCCGACGCCGAGGACGCCCAGTCCCCCACCTGGCGCAACGTGATCGAGGGCCAGCTCGCGCTGCACGACGCGATCCGCGGCACGCTCGAGTTCACGAACGAGGCGGGCAAGCACTACGCGCTGCGCACGAGCGACCTCACGCAGCTGCCGACGATCATCTTCCGGCCGCGCGGCTGGCACCTGTTCGAGTCGCACCTGGCCTACACGGGCCCGGACGGCTCGACGCAGCCTGCGTCGGGCTCGCTCGTGGACTTCGGCCTCTACCTGTTCCACAACGCGCGCGAGCTGATCGCCCGCGGGCGCGGGCCGTACTTCTACCTGCCCAAGCTCGAGGGCTACCGCGAGGCGCGGCTGTGGAACCAGGTGTTCGAGGTCTCCGAGGACGCCCTCGGCATCCCGCGCGGCACGATCCGCGCCACCGTGCTCATCGAGACGCTGCCCGCGGCGTTCGAGATGGAGGAGATCCTCTACGAGCTGCGCGAGCACTGCGCGGGCCTCAACGCCGGGCGCTGGGACTACCTCTTCTCGGTCATCAAGTGCTTCCGCACCCGCGGCGACTCGTACGTGCTGCCCGACCGCGGCCAGGTCACCATGACGGCCCCGTTCATGCGCGCGTACACCGAGCTGCTCGTCGCCACGTGCCACAAGCGCGGGGCGCACGCGATCGGCGGCATGAGCGCGTTCATCCCGGACCGCCGCGACCCGGAGGTCACGCGGCGCGCGATCGAGCAGGTGCGCGCCGACAAGACGCGGGAGGCGAACGACGGCTTCGACGGCACGTGGGTCGCGCACCCCGACCTCATCGAGGTCGCGCGCGAGGCCTTCGACGCCGTGCTCGGCGAGCGCCCGAACCAGGTGGACCGCCTGCGCGACGACGTCACGGTCGGCCAGGCGGAGCTGCTCGACGTCGCGTCGGCCCGGCGCGCGGGCGCGACCGTGACCGAGGCGGGGCTGCGCACGAACGTCTCGGTGGGCGTCCGCTACATCGAGTCGTGGCTGCGCGGCGTCGGCGCCGCAGCGATCGACCACCTCATGGAGGACGCCGCGACGGCCGAGATCTCGCGGTCGCAGGTCTGGCAGTGGGTGCACGCCGGCACGACGACGGACGACGGCCGGCCGATCACGCGGCGGCGCTGCGAGGCGGTGCTGCGCGAGGTCATGGGCGGCCTCGAGCGGTTCCGCGGCGACCGGTTCGACGACGCCGCGGCGATCTTCCGGGAGGTCGCGCTCGGCGAGGAGTTCCCGCCGTTCCTCACGACGGGCGCGTACGCGCGGTACTTCCGGCAGTGAGCACCCGCTCGACGGTCGCGGCCGCCGGCGGCAGGGCGGCCATCTCGTCCGCGAGCCGCCGCGCCGGGGCGCGGTAGGTGCCGTCGTCGAGCACGGACCGCACCGCACCGGGCAGCCGCTCGACCAGCTCGGGGCCGGCCTCGACCGCGAGGCCGGCCCCGACGTCGGCGACCCGGCGGGCGTTGAGCCACTGGTCCGACGCGAAGAGCGGCACGACCACCTGCGGGACGCCGGTTGCGAGCGCCGTCGTGGTCGTGCCGAAGCCGCCGTGCCCCACCATGGCCGTGGCGGCAGGCTCGCCTCCCGCGGGCATGAGGGCCTCCTGCGGCCACCACCGCTCGACGCGGGCGTTGGCGGGCCACGGCCGCAGCGCGTCGGGGTCGCCGTGCGTGCCCGTGGTGAGCAGGACGCGCGCGTCGAGGTCCGCGAGCGCGTCGAGGACGAGCGGGTACATCGGCTCGAACGTGGGCTGGCCGGCGGCGACCGAGCCGAACGTGACGTAGACGAGCGGCGCGTCCGGGTCGCCCCACGCCGGCAGCGGCGGCGCCGTGGCGCCGTCGGGCTCGGCGCGGTACCGGACGGGATCGTGCGGGAGCGCGGGACCCGGCTCGTCGAACGAGGCCGGCAGCGTGGTGAACACCTGCTCGTCGCGGGCGGCGGCGGCGAGGTCCCGGTCCGGGATGCCGGCGCGCGCCGCGAGGTCCTGCAGCGGCTCGGCCAGGCCCTCGATCATCCAGGCGTGAAGGCGGCCGAGCCCGATACCCGAGACCACGTGGAGCACGCCGGCGGCCTCCGCCGCGGCGAGCGAGGCGACCTCGCCCGGCTCGCGCACGATCACGTCGGGGCGCCAGGTCTCGACGAGCGCGGCGAGCCGAGGCAGCGCCGCCTGGGGGTCCAGCCGGCCGAAGACCTGCGTGACGACGCGGTGGTTCGCCTCCTCGGGCGCCAGGCCCGGCAGCGAGCCGAAGACGCGGCCGAGCGCCTCCGGGTCGGCGTCGTCGAACGGGGCGTGCTCGAGGCCCGCGTCGGTCACGTGGCGGGCGAACGACGCCGGGGCCGCGACGCGGACCTCGTGACCGGCGTCGCGCACCGCGCGGGCGAGCGGCACCTGCGGCCGGAAGTGCCCCAGGCCCGCGGTCGTCGCGAACAGCACGCGCATGGTTCGAGGGTAGGCCCGAGCCTGTGGACAACTCAGGGCCGGGGCGGGTGAACTCCGGCAGGCTCTGGGGTCATGACGACGCACACCGCCTCCTTCCGCCCGGGCGACCCGGTCACCTCGGACGACGACGTCCTGCACCTGGCCCGCATGCTCGCGGGCGATGCGCTCCCCCGCGAGCGCGTGCTCCTGCTCACGTGGCTCGACGCCGACGACCGCCTGCTGGGCATCGCGGTGCCGATCCAGGGCGTGCCCGTGACGCCCGACGACGACGTCGCACCCGGTCTCGGGTTGCTCCTGCGCTCCGTGGGCGAGGAGACGGCGCCGGGCGGCGCGCTCGTCGCGGTGCTCGAGCGGCCCGGCACGGACGACATCACCGCCTCCGACCGGGCGTGGAACGCGCTCGTCCGCGGCCAGGCGTCCGCCGCCGGCGTGCGCGTGCGCGGGGTGTTCGTCGCCGCGGGCGGCACCGTCCGGCCGCTCGCGCTCGACGACGCCACGTGACCGTGTCGGTGCCCTGCGCGAGGATCGGCGCATGGCGACGACGCTGCGCACCCTCCTGGCCGACCAGATCGACTTCTACTGGCAGGTCCACCTGTGGCCCCGGCTGCAGGGCCTGACCGACGCCGAGTACCTCTGGGAGCCGGTCGAGGGCGCGTGGAGCCTGCGCACCGGAGACGACGGCGTCGTGCGCATCGAGGCTACGGTGCCCGAGCCCACGGTGCCGCCCGTGACGACCATCGCGTGGCGCATGGCGCACCTCGGCCGCGACGTGTGGGCCAAGCGGGCGCGCGCGTACTTCGGCCCGACGTCGGCGCCCGACGACGCCGACATGTTCGACGACCGCCACTGGCCCGAGCCGCTGCCCCTGACCGCGGCCGGCGGGCTCGCGCTCCTCGAGCAGGGCTACACCCTGTGGCGCGACGCGCTCGCCGGGCTCGACGACGACGCGCTGCTGCGCCCGCTCGGTCCGCGCGGCGGGCCGTTCGCCGACGACTCGATGGCCGCGCTCGTCGCGCACCTCAACCGCGAGGCCATGGCCCACGGCGCCGAGATGTGCCTGCTGCGGGACCTGTACCGGGCGCAGGAGGAGCGCCGCGACCCCGTGGTCGCCGCCGCGCTGGGCGGGAGGGCACCCGACCTCGAGCGCACCCTCGTGCTCGACGGCGGCGTGCACGACCTGCCCGAGCGGCACCCCGGGCTCCTCGTCGAGCTGGCGGGCATCCACCGCTGGCGCGAGCTGCGCGCTCTCGTCGAGCACGGCTTCCCGGCCGGCGCCGCCGACACCGAGGGCACCACCGCGCTGCACTACGCCGCGGCGGCGGGCGAGCTCGACGTCGTGCGGCTCCTCGTGGAGCGAGGCGCCGACGCCGGTGCCGTCGAGCGCCGGTTAGGCGCCACGCCCGCCGCGTGGGCCGAGCGGTTCGGCCGGTCCGACGTCGTCGTCTACCTCACCCAGCGCACCGGCTGAACGTCAGAAGACCCGGTGGTGGGCGCGCTCTGCAAAGTCCTCCATCGCCTGGATGATCTCGGGGGCTTGCCAGACCCGGTCACGCGTCCCCCGACCGATCTGGACGATCACACCGTCCTCGACGAGCCGATCGATGGCACGTTGCGCGTTCAGCGGGGTCACCCCGAGTCGCTCTGCGACGAACCGCGAGTCGACGACGGGTCGGGTCATCACGAGGTCCGCCAGTCCCCACGCTGCCGCGCCGCGTCGAGCCCGGATCACGTCGTCCCAGCGAGCGCGGGCCTCGCGCACGTCATCGATCAGGCGCCGGGAGTTCTCGAGCGCAGGGAACACCGCTTCGCACACCCGCACGACGATCGACGCCACCTCGCCCGCGCGATATCGCGCGAGCGCCTCGAAATACCTGCCGGTGTCCGCCAGAAGCCCCGCAGAGACGGGGACGATCGTCTGTCGGACGAGCCTCGCATGGCGTAGTTGCGCGTGAAGGAGTGCGCGCCCTGTTCGACCGTTGCCGTCAGGAAAGGGGTGGATGTTCTCGAACTGTGCATGGGTGATCGCCGCCTGCGCCAGAGCCGGGACGTCGTCGCGAGCCATGAAGCCGGCGAGGTCCTGCATGGCTGCCGGGACCAGCTCGGCACGGGGTGCCACGTAGTCGGCGCCGTGAGGGCTGCGGGCCGAGCCGCCGATCCACACCGGCTGCTCTCGCCACCTTCCCGCCACCTGCGGCATGTGTTCCCGCATCAAGACTCGGTGCATCGCCAGGATGGCGTCGGAGTCCAGACGATCCGCGAGCTGGAGTGCTTCGGTCATCGCCGACACGTTGGCCACGATCTCGTCCGCGTTCGCCCGGCCTCGACGACCGAGCTCGGCGAGTGCGATCGACTTCGGGGAGGAGGTCAGATTCTCGATCTGTGACGAGCTCGCTGCCTCGGTGCGGAGCAGGAGCGACGCGAACGACGTCGCCATCCCGAGGAATTCGCCATCGAGCCGTGCGATCTCGGCGCTGGCCTCGGCCACGAGTGCCATGGTCGTGCTGTCCAGCGTCACGGTGGCGTCCGCGATGCGTGCCGGCACGGCGCTCTCGTACGGCCCTCGTTCGCGACTGCGAGCCGTGCGCGGTCCGTACTCGAGGTCGGGGGAGCTCCACCTCAGCGACTCGATGCCGAACGCGGGCCACGTCCCCACCGTTTCCGATGCCACATCCCCACGTTACCATCGGATGTGGCCATATCCGATGGTAACGACGGTGGGCGCCATCGGATCATGCGGCGTACCGCGGCGCCAGCGCCTCCATCTGCTCCATCACGAGCCGGATGGCCTCCGGCTGCCTGTCCGGCGGGTACTTGTGCTTGATGAGCAGGCGCTTGATCGACGAGCGCATCTTCGCCCGGACGTCGTCGCGAACGGTCCAGTCGGTCTTGACGTCACGCCGCATGATCCCGACGAGCTCGCGCGCGATCTCGGCGAGCTTGTCGTCGCCCTGGAGCAGCACGGCTGACTCGTTCTGGGCCACGGCGTCGAAGAACGCCAGCTCGTCGTGGTCCAGCGGCGGCTCGAACCGCTGGCCCCGCGTCGCCTCTGCAGCCAAGTCCTTGGCCATCTCGACGAGCGCCTGGATGACCTCCGCCGAGGTCAGGTTGGAGTTCGTGTACCGCAGCATGAGCTCGGCGAGCCGCTCGGAGAACATCTGCCGCCGGACGATGTTGCCGCGGGTCAGCGCGCGCGCCTCGGACGTGATCAGAGCGCGCAACGCCTCGATGGTGATCTGCGGGTTGGGCGAGGCCTGCGCCTTGGCCAGGAAGTCACCGTCGATCTGGTCGAGGCGCGGGTGCTCCAGGCCCGCCGCCTCGTACACGTCGACGACGTCGCGCGCGTCGACCGCGGTGGCCGTGAGCTGGTTGAGGAGCCGCTGGACGTCCTCGGGGATCGGCTCACCGCGCGCCTGGCGGTCCTCGGCGTCGAGCTTGCCCATCCAGACGCGAACCTCTTCGTAGAAGCGCGCCTCGTCGTGGAGGTCGGCGAGGGCCTCGTGCCGGCCGGCGGCCGCCCAGGCGCGAACCAGGGCCTGGGCCCGGCGCCGGAACGCGTCCGCGAGCTTCTCCTCGTCCGAGTCGTCGGGAACCTGGTTGCCGGGGTTCTGCGGGTCGCGAAGCCAGTTGACGACGTGGAGCACGGCGTCGATGTATCCCCGCTTGGCGTTCCGCGCCTTCTCGAGCCGGTCGCGCCACCGCGTCGGCGCGACGAGCTCGCGCAGCGCCTCGACGAGCGCCCGGGTGGTCTCGGCGAGCTCGTCGAGGTTCTTGCCGATCGGCTGCTCCGCCTGATCCCGCACGGTGTACTCGGCGAGCGCCGCCGTGAGGTTCTCGGCAATCGGTGCGTAGGCGACGAGCAGGCCGGCGTCCTTGCCGCGGAACGTGCGGTTGACCCGCGCGAGCGTCTGCATGAGCAGCGCGCCGCGCAAGGGCCGGTCGAGGTAGAGCGTATGGAGGGGCGGCGCGTCGAAGCCCGTGAGGAGCATGTCCTTGACGATGACGATCTCGAGCTCGTCGTCGGGGTCCTTGAGCCGGTTCTTGACCATGGCGTTCTCGCCGTCGCGCCGGACGTGGTCTGCCACGGGCGGCTGGTCCGTCGCGTCGCCGGAGTACACCACCTTGACCTTGCCCGCGGTGATGTCGGCGGAGTGCCAGTCGGGCCGCAGCTCCACGATCTGCTCGTACAGCCGGGCGCAGATCTCCCGCGTCGCGCACACGACGAGCGCCTTGCCCGGCGCTCCCCCGACGGCACCTTCGGAGTGCGTCGGCCGCACCATCTCGACGACGGCGTCACGCCGGTCCTCCCAGTGCTGCACCAGGTCGGCGGCCAGAGTCTTCAGCCGTGCCGGCGCACCGTAGACGGCGTTGACCACGGTCACCGACTTCTCGATGCGCGCCCGTTCCGCGTCGTCCAGACCGACGGTCGCCTCGTCGGCGGCGGCGTCGATGGTCTCCGGGTCGACGTCGTCGGGGAAGCCGACCTTCACCAGGCGGGACTCGAAGTACACGGGCACGGTCGCGCCGTCGGCGACCGCACGCGTCAGGTCGTAGACGTCGATGACGTCGCCGAACACGGCCTCGGTGTCCCGCTCCCCCTTGACGGGCGTCCCGGTGAACGCGATGAGGGTGGCGTTGGGCAACGCGTTCTTCAGGTGCCACGCGTAGCCGTCGAGGTTGTCGTAGTGGCTGCGGTGCGCCTCGTCGACGATGAGCACGACGTTGCGCCGCTCGGACAGCACGGGGTGCTTGCGCCCGGCCCGCTTCTCCTCGGCCGTCAGGCCGAACTTCTGCAGCGTGGTGAAGTAGATGCCCCCGGTGGTCCGGTTGGCGAGCTCGTCCCGCAGCTCGGCGCGACGCATCACCTGCTTCGGCTCCTCGGTCAGCAGCTGTGAGCGCCGGAACGTCTCGTAGAGCTGGTCGTCGAGGTCCGTGCGGTCGGTGATGACGACGATCGTCGGGTTGAGCAGCTTGGGATGGCGCGCGATCGCCGCCGCGTAGAGCTCCATCTCCATGGACTTGCCGGAGCCCTGCGTGTGCCAGACGACGCCGGCCCGCCCGTCCCCTTCGACGGCGTTGACCGTCGCCCCGACGGCCTTGGTCACTGCGAAGTACTGGTGCGGCTTGGCGATGCGCTTGTGCAACCCGTCCTCGTCGGCGTCGAACGCGACGAACCCGCGCAGAAGCTGCCCGAACCGCTCGGGGTTGAAGAGCCCGTTCAGCGTGACCTCGAGCGGCGTCAGCGGCTCGACCTCACCGGCGAGACCGTCCTCGTCGACCAGGTGCAGGTGCCGCTCACCCTCCGGCCGGCCGTCCGGTCCGACGACACGCCCCTCGTCGTCCACGTTCCACGGTGCGTAGTGGTTCAGCGGCGTGAACGGCGTCCCGTACTTCGCGATCACCCCGTCACTGATGACGGTCAGCACGCAGAACCGGAAAGCCATCGGCAGCTCGCGGACGTAGGTCGTGAGCTGAGCGTGCGCCGCGGCGACGTCCGCGTGCGCGCTCCCGGCGTTCTTGAGCTCGACGATCGCGACAGGCATGCCGTTGAGGTAGAGCACGAGGTCGAAACGTCGCTCGACGTCGCCGTCGACGACGGTCACCTGGTTGGCGACGAGCCACTCGTTCTCGTGCTCGAGCGACGAGACGAGCCGCACGGTGGGCGTCTGCTCGCGGCCGTCCTCGGTGAACGTGATGCGGTACCCGCGGGCGAGGAAGTCGTGGATGCGCTTGTTCTCTGTGATGGCGTCCTGCGACGACGGCGTCAGGATCTCGGTGAGCGCCTGGTCCAGGTACTCGCGCGGCACGTCGGGGTTGAGCCGGCGCAGCGCCGAGCGCAGGCGAGACGGGATCGCGAGCTCCGACCACGACTCGCGCTGCGGCTGCTCGCCCAGCGCCGCGTATCCCGGGTGCCCGACGTCGGAGGTGGCGCCGGGAGCGATCTGCTTGCCGGCGAGCGGTGCCCAGCCCAACGGCTCGGCAAGGTGGTCGAGGGCGAGCTGTTCCCACTGGGCTTCGCTCGGATGCATGCTTCCTCCTGCGGTCGCTACCGGCGTCTCTGTGCTCATCGTCGCGGACACCGACGCCCGGCTCGAGGCTCGCCAGCGATAACCCCCATATCGGCGCAGCGCAGCGCCAGTTCCTGAGGCAACGGTACGGCTCGCCGGGATGGGCTCTGGGTGCGCGGCAGCCGATCCCCCGGATTTCACCCGCCCGAGCGCCCCATTTGTCTGTTGCCTCTGACAGCATCTTGCTCCATCGCCATCGAGACCGACGAGGACACCATGGGCCTGCTCGACCGCCTCCTGGGCCGCCGCCGAACGTCTGTGCCGCGTGCCGACGCTGCCATCCACCAGCCCATTGAGCCGAGCCCATTGCCGGGTTTCGCGGTCATCGATGTCGAGACGACGGGCCTCTCCCCACGCCATGACAGGGTCCTCGAGGTCGCGGTCGTCCGCCTCGACACCCGGGGAAGCGTGCTCGACGAGTGGACGACGAGGTTCAACCCGGAGGGCCCGGTCGGCGCGACGCACATCCACGGCATCCGCGAGTCCGACGTCAAGGACGCTCCCGTGTTCCGCGAGGTCGCAACGGAGGTCCGCGGACGTCTCGCGGGACTCGCGGTCGCCGCCCACAACGCTCGCTTCGATCTTGCCTTCGTGCGCGCCGAGTTCGAACGCGCCGGGTGGGAGCTCCCCTGGCTCCCGTCGTTCTGCACCCTCGAGGCCAGTCACCACTACCTTCCCCACCTCGACCGGCGCCGGCTCACCGACTGCTGCCACGCCGCGGGAGTCAGGCTGCACCACGCCCACTCCGCTCTCGGCGACGCACGTGCCGCGGCGGGTCTCCTGGCCGGCTACCTCACCGGGCTGCGTGGCGTCCCTGTGCACCGCGACCTCACGCGCCTTCCCGACGAGGCGCTCGCCGTGCCCTGGCCCACCGCGCCCGTTCGAGAGCCGGTCACGGCCCTCAGCGCGCCGGCCGCGCGTCGCCCGCGACCGGTCCGTGTGACGCCGTCGCGTCCGAAGCAGCCACCACTGGTCACGCAGCTTGCCGGCCTGAGCCTTCAGGAACTGCTCGACGACGGCGCACCCGAAGGTTCTCTGAACTACCTCGAGATGCTCATCGAAGTGCTCGAGGACGGAGAGCTGAGCGAGTCGGAAACTGCTGCGCTGGACGACGTGGTCGAGCTGTACGGGCTCACGAGCTCGGACGTCGAGGCATGTCATCGGGCGTTCGTCACCGCGCTGGCCCATCGCGCTCTCGACGACGGCCATGTCTCCAAGGAGGAGCGGTCTGAGCTGCACGCTCTTGCCGAGCTGCTCGAGGTGCCGAAGGCCACCGTCCTGCAGCTCATCGACGACGCGGACAGGGCTCGCGCGGCACGGCTGAGCGCAGGCCTGCTCCCGCTGCCGGACGGCTGGACCCACGGCGAGCCGCTCCGCGTGGGCGACAAGGTCGTCTTCACAGGATGCGACGACGCGGAGCGTGCCAGGCTCGAGCAGCGGGCGACGGAGCTTGGCGTCCGCGTGCTCGGCAGCGTGTCGCGGTTGACCGCCATGCTCGTGACCGACGGATCGTTCTCCGGCACCAAGCTGGCGAAGGCGACGGAACTGGGCATCCGCGTGGTGCACCCCGAGGTCTTCGAGGTGCTCCTCGCCCATCTGCAACCTGCAGCACCGGCAACGAAGCCGGCAGTGCCGACACCCGCAGCGGTCGCCACCGGAGCGACGACGCCCACGACGACGGCCGCCCCGTTGACGCCCGGGCCGGATACTGCGGCCTCACCATCCCAGATCCGGACGTGGGCGCTGGCCAACGGCTACGAGGTCGGGGTCCGAGGCCGGCTGCCGCGAGCCGTCGTCGACGCGTACCACCGCGAGAACCCGCCGAACTAAGGAGCCGCCCACGATGTTCCTGCGCCTGCACTCGTTCCCCAGCCGGTCAGAGGCCTGCGACGGGCTGATCGACATCGACGCCGATACGCTCGCCGAACAGTGGTACTGGAACCTCTGGAAGACCCGCTCCTTCCCTTTCCGCGACCTCACGGACGGCACGCAGGTCGCCCTCGTCGCCTCGTGGTCCGGTGGCAAGCGCATCGCTTGGCTGGTCCAGGCGGCGGACGTGATCGCCGAGCGGGCGGACGGCTGGCAACAGGCTGTGGACCTCCTCGCCGATCACACCGAGTTGGGCCGTGATCGGGTCCTGAAGAACGCGTACACGGCCGACAAGCAAGGGTCGGACGTGCGCTACGTCCTCGCATGGCGGGTGGTACCGATCCGTCGATTGGACCTGCCGTGGCCGGACGGCCTGCGGTTCGGCGGGAACGGCTGGCTCGAGGCAGGCCGTGCAGAACTCGGCATCCACGAATGCGACACCCGCGGCGTCCGGGTCGCCACGGCCGGACGCCTGTAGGACGTGGAGTCCGGGAACTCCCTTCTCAGCCGTCACGCACGCGGAGCTGACCACCGGCTGAACACGTCGCGCGTCACGTCGCCCTGACACTCGTGCGCGTCGTTCGGGAAGCCGCAACCGAGGGGTGTCAGCTGCACGATCACGTCGAGGGGCATCCCGCACAGCTCTGCCAGAAGAGCTCGGTAGAGCTGGTCGACGGACCAGTCGGCCACCACGTCGGGATCCGGGAATGGCTCGACGAGGCTCCGCCGGTCAAGCGCGACAGTCGCACGGGGAAACCGTGGGACGCCCGCCAGCCTCAACGCTCGCGCCAGCGACCAACGGGTCTCAAGGCCGGGTTCGGGCGCGGACGCTTCTCGCCTGCCCCACGGCTGCGTCGACCGCACCGCTCCGAAGCCCTGGTCCTTCGGCGGACCGTACTGCGCGATGACGATCCACTCGCTTCCGTCATCGGCCCTGCCGTGAAACCCTCCGAGCCCGTACGGCAGGAACCGGTCGACGAGGGAGCCGTCGACGTCAGCTTCGTGGTCCTCCGGCAGGGATAGGAGGTCGAGTGTCAGCGCGCCGCCCGCGTCCGTGTAGGCAGGCTCCGGCCGTGAGAGACGGATGCCGGTCAGTCGGTCGTACGGCGGTACTTCGAGCAACTCGGCGAGAAAGGGCGTACTCATCGCCGCTCCAGAGCTCGGAACAACCGTCGTGCCGCCTGGGACGCCGTCACCAGCGACGAGCGCGGCACGACGATGTCGAGCCCGTCGGGCTCCACCTCGTCGTCCTCTGGGTCTTCCGGCAGCGAGATCTCGAGGTTGACGTCGAGCTCACCGGCGTCCAGCACGGCGACGGACAGCCCTGACGCCACGTCGATGACCGGCTGGAGCGTCACCTGCGGGAGCCGGTCATCGGCACAGCGGTACAGGAACTCGGCGAGCGCGTCTGCCGACGCGGGAGCGAAAGGCCTCCCGAGGTACCGGACCTGTCGGTCCGGCGAGAGGAACTCGACGTCGACGGCGGCAGTCGGCGTGCCGTCAGCGACGTCCGGGACGACGGTGAGCGAGAAGGCGGCGCCCGCTGGCGACGCGATGCGAAGGTCGGGCCGGCCCGACACCGCGAGCGGCCGGTTCACCCCAGTGGCGAAGGCGACGAAGCCCGACTGAGCGGTCACCGAGTACTCGGTCCCGCACTCGCGGCACTGCCACTCCATGACCCTTCCGGGCCCGATCACGCAGCCGAGGATGACGTAGTCGTCGGAGTTCATGACCTGCCTCGGGGGCATGCCGGCAATGATCTGTCGTGGGTTGGCTTCTCCGCACTCCGGGCACCGGGGCCGAACTGGTTCCGTACGGTCGCTGAACCAGCTCATTTCGCGGCCGCCGATCCGAGCCCCCGCTCGACCCACCGGTCGGTAGCGATGGTCAGCCCCAGGCCGTCGACGAACCCGGCGTGCTGCTTCCGAAGACGCGCCATCATCGGCTTGAGCTTGTGCGCCCGAAGCAGTTCGTCGAGCAGCAGGATGTCGAACGCGGCCGACTCTACCCAGCCGACGTCCTTGGAGTACCCCACCAGTCCGCGCACGCCCGTCCTCTTGCAGAAGTCGCGGAGCGCGTCGTCCGCGACGTCGAGCGTGCTGCAGGACCCGGTGTAGATCACGCGTCCGGCGACGGACTCGGACCCGAAGACGTCCGCAAGCTCGTCGAGGTTCACGTGCTCGCCGCCGAGGCTGACGTAGCCGAGCCCGTCCTCGGCAAAACCGTGGAAGGCGAGGTAGACGACCGGGAACGCGTCCACGCTGCGGCGCGCCAGCCTGGCCACGTAGTGCTCGAGCTCCGCGCGGGTGGCCACGTCACGGTGGACGACGCCACCCGCGACACCCACGCCGCTGAGGAGGTCGAGCAGGGGACGAACACTCAGCTTCGATTCGAGTCGCGTCTCCCAGTCGCCCTCGAGACAGAAGATCTGCGAGCGGGTCATGAACCCGCCCCTGCGTCCTCGAAGTCGACCTCCACCGACTCGAAGCCGAGTCCGGTGATCAGTCCCTCGAGCGTCTTGCGCGTGTTCTCCTCGGCGCGAACCTTCACATCGCTCGCCTCCGCGGCATCAACCAGCATCTCCTCAGCCTTGAGGAGCGTCTCCTGCCGGCTGTCGGCGTCCTCGGCGAAGAAGTCCTCGACCCGGTTGATCAAGCCTCGGGACTCGGACAACGCCCTGCTCTGCGAGAGGTCGATCCGCGGGTCCGCGAGCTCAGGCGCGGGCACCGTGACCGTGACCGCGGTGCCGTCCTCGGAGATCTCGATCGACTCCTCGTCGAGGTCTCGGAAGTCGACGTACGCCTCGACCGAGCCATGAGCGATGAAGATGGTGCGCTCGCCCATGAGCCAGTCCGGCACGAACCTCGTGTCCTCTTCGAGGTCGAGGACCACCTGGAACGTGGCCTCGGCCGCGACGAAGCGGGAGAGGTCCTGGATGCCGAGCAGCACGGGGGTCTCCGATCGGTCGACCTGCTCGGTCTGGAACGGGTTGCCGGGCAGCGAGACGAGCCCGGAGCGAAGGGCCCCGAACGCAAGCACGAGCAGGACGGCCACCACGCCGATCGTGGCGAGGACCGCGACGACGGCTGCGCGCACGATCCCACCACGGGACCGCGATGCTCCGGCGGCCGGTACTGCCGGGTGCTTCGAGGATTCGGACCCTTCGGGTCTCTCATCAGTACTGGTCACCGGGCACTCCGTCAGGCGTTGGGGAACATGGACTTGGCGGCCTTGGCGACGGCGGCGGTCATTGTCGCGTCGATCGTGCCGCCCGCGACCCCGCCCAGGAGCGGAATCGCCTTGGCGAGCGTCACTGCTGCGCGCTTCGTGCCGTACTTGGCGACGAGCATGAAGCCGACCTTCTTGTTGATCTCCCGGAGCATTGCTGCCGGCAACTTCTTCAGCGCCTGCTCCCCGGCCTTGTGACCAATCTTGATGCCTAGCGTGCGTGCTGCCTGCTGAGCACTCGAGCCCAGCACGACCAGCAGGAGCACGGTCCGGGTCTGCGGGTCGTCGACCGGATACCCACGCAGGTAGGCGATGGAGCCCGCCAGTCGGGCGTTCACGATCAGGGCGCCCGCGAGGTTCGCGGGGACGGTGACCGGCAGCGTGATCAGTCCTCCGAGCCCGGTGACGAACCCGTTCCCACCAGCAGCGGCCACCGACTCCTTAATGAGCCTGGCGATGACCTTCTCGACGTCGTCACGGTCCGCGTCCAGGGGCTTGCGGCACCCCGCTTGGCTGGGGTCGTAGCGGTCGCCCTGAACCCGAGCCAGTCGGTCCTCTGCCCACGCGACCGAGCCGGTGATCGGGCCGACACCGTTGTCGACCACCGAGCCGACGAGCCGTGTCAGGTGCTGCCCGAGCTTCTCTGCTCGCGATACTGCCTCGGCTTCGTCGTCCGGAACGTCATCCTGCTCGGCAACATCGATGGGCTCGGCCACGCCTGCTCCTCTGTGCGATGGGTCAGCGGACAATCTAGGGTCAATCGACTGGGTCACCTGCTGCCCGAGCGGGTGAATAACGTGGCAGATGGACCGCGGCTTCGGGCCGGGTCAGGCGTGAGCTCCTCCGTGGCCAAGGCTCATCTGGGAGCGCATGGAGAAGCCAAGCTGGCTGGTGCCGGTGACGCGTCGTCAGCGTCGGCGGCCCAGTCCAGGGAGTCCCCCTCTCCAGACATCGCCGCGACGCCCAGGACCGAAGTCGATGTCGTCCCGCGGCGGGCGGACGTCGAGTTCCGCCATCGCGAGTTCGATCCGGTCCTGACGCTTTCGCTCACGACGTCGCTCACGTCGGTCGGTCACGTCAGTGGCGTCAGCGGTGACCACACGCGGCTTCCTCGGCGCTTGCGTAATCTGTGCTGTCGATGTGCCATTACTACTGGGGCCTCGCGACTTCTGCGAGCGGCGCTTCGTCCCTTCCGACGCCGGTGGAGTTGTCGCCTCACCCGAACGCGACTGCTTTGCCGGTCCTGTAGGTGATCCGATGCACGGACGGGATCCCACACGATTCAGGTGCGCCGGAAGTCCACCCGTAGCCGGATCACGCGGGAACAGTCGTTCACAACTCGTGCAACGCACGCGCCCACGGGGCACGGTGGAGAGCCTTACAGGTGCAAGGTCGACGGCCAGCGCTGGTTCCTCGCGGCGCCTCTGAGGCGACGCCTTTCCGGAACACCAGGGACCGCCCTTTCGAACCTTGTGCGGCCGTGGAACGTCACCGCCGGAAGGGAACGTACGACCACAGACACACCTCAATTCCCTTGGTGGGACTTTACTCTTCCGCCGCTCGGCTCTCGTGCGCGGAAGAGACTCCGGCGGGACGCCTCCAGAGACAAGACGGATACGAGACATCCTCACCTCACTATCGCGCCGACACTCGACTGACCCGGCGCCGCATCCTCAACCATTTGCTCAGCGTCGCGGACACGCAGCCTTCCGGACATCAGTGCGGGAAGAAGGGCATCGCGCAAGGCAGCAAGGGCTTCGCGCTCGCGCTCGGCGCTCAACGCTCGTTGCCAAAGCGCTGTCATGCCCGGGTCCATTGCCGCAATCTCCTCCTGCGCGGGAACCCGGACTGGCACGTCCAAGTGCTTCCGCTGGATATGACCCATTGTCGTCGCCTTATCGGCGGCGATGTCACGGAACTCCTGGAGCTTCTCTTGCAGGACCTGATGAACGAGCCACAGTGGGTAACCCTCGTTCGGGATCACCTTGAAGATGTGCTGGTTTACGACACCCTCGTCGAGATACCACCGGCGCAGCGTCAACGACCCCGACCATGCAAAGAGCAAGTCTCCGGCACGTGCCACGTTGTCCTCTTGCGCTTCGACGTCATTCCACACGGTCGAGCCAGAAATTCCCGAGTTCAGCTCCGCAATCCGGATCACAGCGCGACCCTGGCCGGTCGCTGCCTTGGTAAAGTTCCGGCCGTTGACGAAGCGCGCCATGGCGCTTAATACCACCTTCTTGTCGCCGCGATTTGCGGCCGTGAACTTCACAGTCGCGAGGGCATCAGCGGCGTTGGCGAGCCTGGTGTTAGCCGCGATCTTGTCGTCGAGCGCACCGAGCACCTCAGCTATAGCTCGCTGCACCTCAATAGGCGGAAGCGTGATCCGCGATCCCTTTAGATCGGTGAGACTGATGTAGGGCGCCATGTCGCTATTGCCCTGAAGGTAGGAAGCCTGGCCAACAAACTCGGCCGAGTCGAACCAATAGCGCAGGTATGCCGGGTCTAAGACATGGCGCTCGTGAATACGGAAGTAACATAGCTGCGGGGAGTAAACTGCGGGCTCGTCGTGAGGAGGCATAACTGCCACGCGACCAACAGTCCCCTTAGTGGTTAGCAGCACGTCACCGGCGTGAGCGATCTTGGATCCCATTTGCACCGCGAATGAAGCGCTCACGAAGTCGTCGCCATCGAGGTACACCGAAGAATCCCTCACGTCGGCCACGCGGATGATCCGGTAGCCGGGCTGTCCGTGCTCCGACCGCTTGGTTCGGTATCCGTCCCCAAAGGTCAGGACACCACGCCGAGCGAGTTCCCCGATCGTGACCGGCTCAGCCATGGACCCGCCCCAGCTGCTCGCGCACCACCTGCTCTAGGCGCGCGGACTCGTCGAACTGCGCGAATAGTTCCGCAGTCAAACGCTCGATCTTCTGCTCGATGGGCTCGCCGTCGTCCTCCACCTCAGCGGCGCCGACGTACCGGCCCGGCGTGAGCGCGTAGCCGGCGTCCTTGATCTCAGCCAGCGTGGCGGAGTAGCAGAAGCCGGGGATGTCGCTGTAAGTGGTTTCGACAGGCTCAACCACCGGCTCGGTTTCGACAGGCTCAGTTTCGACGGGCTCAACCACCGGAAGGGTTTCGACAGGCTCGGACTCTGGTGAGGGTCCGCGCTTCCAGGCGTGGTACGTGTCCGCGATCTTGGCGATGTCGTCGTCGGACAGCGCGCGCTCGGCCCGGTCGACCATGTGGCCCAGGTTCCGGGCGTCGATGAACAGCACCTCTCCAGCCCGCGCGCCCTTGTCCTTGGCGAAGAACCACACGCACACGGGGATGCCGGTCGAGCGGAAGAGCTGCGTCGGCAGTGCGACCATGCAGCTCACGAGGTCAGCCTCGACGAGCTGGGCCCGGATCTCGCCCTCTCCCCCGGAGTTGGACGACATCGACCCGTTCGCCATGACGACACCGGCGGACCCGCCGGGCGCGAGCTTGGACAAGATGTGCTGGATCCACGCGTAGTTGGCGTTGCCCGCCGGCGGGACGCCGAACTTCCACCGCGCGTCGTCGGTGTTGCGCGCCCAGTCCTTGATGTTGAACGGCGGGTTCGCGAGGACGTAGTCGGCCTGCAGCTCGGGGTGCAGATCACGAGCGAACGTGTCGCCCCACCGCGGCCCGAGATTCCCGGTCAGCCCGTGCACGGCGAGGTTCATCTTCGCCATGCGCCACGTGCGCTCGTTGAGCTCCTGCCCGAACACACTGATCGCCTGCGGGTCGGCGCCGTGGCGCTCGAGGAACTTCTCGGCCTGGACGAACATGCCACCCGACCCACAGCACGGGTCGTACACACGACCGCGGTACGGCTCGAGCACCTCGACCAGCACGCGGACCACGCCCGGAGGCGTGTAGAACTCGCCGCCACGCTTACCCTCCGCTGCGGCGAACTTGCCGAGGAAGTACTCGTAGACCTCACCGAGCACGTCGCGTGCCTTGGAGACCTTCGTACCGTCCGCCATCACCCCGGTGAATCGGGCGGACGAGAACAGATCCACGAGCTCTCCGAGGCGGCGCTGGTCGACGCTGTCGCGGTTGAAGATCGTCGGCAGCGTGCCCTTGAGCGTCGGGTTCGAGCCCATCAGCAGCAGCATGGCGTCGTCGACGAGCTGCCCGATCGACGCCTCCGGCTCGTCTGGCGTCGCGGAGCGGCCCTTGGCGTGCTGCGCCAGGTAGCCCCACCGTGCGCGCTCGGGAACCCAGAAGGCTCCCGCGCGGCGGTACTCGTCGACGTCCTCCAGCAGCGGTGCCGCGTCGTCCTCGCTGAGGCCGTCGGCGAGGCACTCCTCGAGGATGGCCGCACGGCGCTCCTCGAACGCGTCCGAGACGTACTTGAGGAACACGAGCCCCAGGATCACGTCCTTGTACTGGCTGGCGTCCATCGAGCCGCGCAGCTTGTCCGCGGCCTTCCAGAGCGTGTCCTTCAGCTCCTTCATCGTCGTCGCCGTGGCGACGGTCGGCGCGGCTGCCTTCTTCCTCGGTGGCACTCGGTGTTCCTTTCTCACGCTGTGGCCTCATCCTTGCGCATGCGTACGACACCCGAGGTCACGCCGTCGACGAGCGTCGACGCGATCTGCTCGAGCCTGCCGATCTCCTGCTTCGCCGCGGCGAGGCGGTCCGCGACCGACGTCAGTGTCCGCGCCACGGAGTCCGCGTCTGACGCCGGCACGAGGCGCACCTCCCACGCACGCCACCACTTGGCACCGGGCGGCTGGGCGCAGATGTCGCGCGCGAGCACCTCGGGGAGCAGGACGTACTCCCTCGCGCGCTCGGGCTTTGAGATGCGGAGGATCTGCGCCGGGAACGCGACGGCGGAGAACCCGTCGTTGTCGACGACGGCGGCCGGGTACGGGGTCGTGGTGAACACGACGTCCCCCGGCTCGGTGAGCCGAGCCGCCGGGTACTTCCCCGTGAAGGTGAGCGTCTCGACGCCCCGGCTCCCCCAGGCCGACTCCCCGACGAGCTCCGGCACGCCGACCACTCGCGTGAGCGCGGCGTCGCGCTCGGGAGCGGGGACCACGTCCCGCACGTCGATCCGGTTGCCTGACACGCGCTTGATCCACCGACGGTCGAACGTGCCCAGCGGGACCCGGCGGACGGGCCGGGCCTCGCCGCGCTCGACCCGCACCTCGAGGCGGGGACGCGCAGCGCTCTCGACGGACGCGACCAGCTCGGTGAGGCTGACCGCCGCCGCGCCGCCGTCGTCGCGCGCACCACGCACGACCGAGCGTCCTGCTGCGACGAGCGACCCGCCCCGCGCCAGCACGTCAGGAATGCTGGCGAAGCGCGCGAACCGGAAGGCGTGCGAACGAACCGCCTCGGCGGTGCCGAGCGACGCCGTGATGTCGGTCAGCAGGTCCTCCACCACGGCCCGGTCGAACTGGTCGCCGGAGACGCCCTGGTCCGACAGGTCGGCAACCATGGTCCAGCGATCCCGGATGTGGACGTCAGGGTGCGCGTCGCCCAGCACCCACAACGCCAGCCGTTGGCGCGGTCGTTCGGTGACCAGGCCCGGAGGAAGCAGCACCGCGGTGCGCAGCCGGTCGGTGCGCAGCAGCGCGGAACGAGCGGACTCGACGGCCGGAGTCGCGGCCGCGTCGACGAGTGCGCTGGCCGGGCCGATCACGACGGCGCGTTGCCCCGGACGGAGGCGCAGGACGATGTCGTCGACGCGCGCGATCACCTCCTCGTCGTCCAGCTCCGGCGACCCGGTCGGCGGCAACTGGGTGACGACCACGGCGTCGTGCAGGAGCTCCGCGTCCAGGTCCAGCCGTTCGGCGTCCCAGCCGTGCGCGGCCAGTCGCCGTCGGACGAGGCGATGCGCGTCGCCGCCCGGCACCTGCACCGTCGGGAGGTCGATCAGACGCGGGTTCCGCAGCACGGCGGTCACCAGGTCGCCGCACCCCGGGTACGGGTCTGCGAGCGTGCCCGACCCGACGAGCATCTCGGCGACCCGAGCGACGAGCTCGAGCGCTGCCGGCGCCAGCGCGGACGAGGTGAGGTCCCGGCGGCCGACGCGGAACCGGTCCGCGAGCGCCGCCTCGGCGGCTCCGCCGGGCGTGTAGGCCGCCGACGCGGCGAGGTCGGCGAGCTCGCAGACCGCACCGAGGTTCGGCCCCAACCCGGCTACCTCGCGGTAGAGGAACGCGTCCTCGGGGTCGAGCTCGTCCGCGAGGTCCAGGACCTCGCCGGCCGACATCCCACTCAGCGGCATCGACGTGTAGGCCTTGAGACACAGCAGCGCGAGCAGGCCGTCGGTCGCCACGAGGCCCTCGTCGTCGAACGCGGCCCGCAGAGCGACGTCGGCAGCGAAGTTCGGGTTGTTGCCCAGGCCCGTCTCCGAGATCCATCCGACGACGTCGGACGCCCGAAAGCGTGGCGATCCGTTGCGGTCGCTCACCGCCTCGGGGAAGGGACGCGCGCCGCTCGCGTGGCGGCGTCGCCACACGGAGACCACCGGTCGCTGGACGTGGGCCAGCTCAGCGATGTCGGGCAGCGAGAGGCGCAGGCGGTCCAGCACGGACGGGGTGCCGGCGCGCACGGCGAGGTTGGTCATCTCGCTCCTCTCGACTGGTCGGTGATCGCACCGTAGCGGCAACCACCGACCGTCCGCGCCGCGTACAACGATAAGGGGGCTTATCGGGACGCGACGTGTGCGAACGGGCGGTTTACCAGCACGCTCCTTGGTGTCGCACCGACACCGCCACTGCCGAGGAGCCCCGATGACCGACGAGCTGGAACACACCGACATGCCGAGCGGTGCGCCGACCGCAGCTTCGTCGAGCCGGAAGGCCGGCAGCCGTCGCCGCTGGCTCGCCGCCGGCGTGATGGTCGCCGCCGTCGCTGCCGTCGCCACGCTGCTGTCTCTCGCTGGCGGCCGAGACACGGCGCTCGCCCAGGCGCACGACGAGTGCCACGAGGACGGGCTGACCGGACTCTCCCTCGCCGACGACGACCGGACTCTCGTCGTGGACATGAAGGGCGACGACGACGTCATCGGCGTCGAGTACCTCACGGTCGCGTGCGTCCTGACGAGTCTCGACACGCCCGCACGCGTCGTCGAGCTCATGGACAAGACCCGCGCTCTCGACGGCCGGCAGAGCGACACGTGGGACTCCTTCACCGCGACCTGGAGCTACCACCCCGACACCGGACTCGACCTCCTGATCGTCGAGGACTGACTCACGAAAGGACCCGACCGATGCCCTTCATCCGCGCCATCCGGCTCGCCCACCCCGGGACGAGCAACGAGCACATCGAGGCCGTGCAGGTATCTCGGCTCACGACCGGAACTCTCTACACGGAAACCCGTGAGGAGGTCCACCGCGCGATCAAGCGCGGAGTGCGCTACCGCACGTTCGACGAGCGCACGCATCAGCAGGCCGACGTCGCTGCTCGTGTCAGCAGCCGCGGGACCCGCTACATCGCAACCGTCGCGAACGGGGTGGAGACCGACAACCTGCTGCGGCTGCGGCAGTTCTGACAGCTCCGACGAAGGAGAGAACCTATGTCCGTCCCGACAGCGACCGCGCCGCCGCAGTCGCCGGAGACGCCCCGGCTCGTGCAGCTCCGCGAGTCGTTCACCCGCCGGATCCGCGGCCACAAGGTCACCACGGCGCTCGCCGCACTGCTCGCCGTCGCGGCCGTCTACGGCATCGTCGCGGGAGTGGCGAACGCGCGCTGGGAGGACCACGCCGCGGCGCTCGAGACCGAGCTGGCCGACCTGCGAGCCGCGCTCGACGACGCCCGGGCGGCCGAGCAGGACGCCCTCGACCGGGCCACGTCAGCCGAAGGCCGTATCGCCGACGCCGAGGCACGAGCCGAGGACGCCGAGGCGGCAGCCGCCGAACGTGCGGCAGAGCTCGACGAGCTCGAGGCAACCCTCGCCGAGCGCGAGAAGGCCGTCACCGAACGGGAGGAGGCGGTGACCGCCGTCGAGAACCGCATCGCCGAGACCCAGATCCAGGAGGGCACCTGGACCGTGGGCGTGGACATCGAGCCCGGTACCTACCGGACGACGGAGCCCGTCAACGGCGACTGCTACTGGGGCATCTACCGGTCCGGCAGCAACAAGAGCGACATCGTCGACAACGACATCGTCACCGGCGGGTATCCCACCGTGACCCTGCGCGAGGGGCAGGACTTCCAGACCTCGCGGTGCGGCAGCTGGAACAAGCAGTGACACCCGCTGCGCCACGAACCCCGAGCATCACCTAGGAGAGATCATGACCGACAACCTCACCCCTCCGATGGTGGACGCCCAGCAGGCGCCCACCTCCCCCCGCGGCAACGGCCTCGCCGTCGCCGGCTTCGTCACCGCTCTCGTCGCCCTCGCGCTGAGCCTCGTGCCGATCATCAACAACGCGGCGTTCGTCCTCGCCCTCGTGGGTCTGGGACTGGCCGTCGGCGGCGTGATCAAGGCGCGGCGTGGCGCTCCCCGCAAGGGGCTGGCGATCGCCGGCATCATCATCGCCGTCCTCGCCGGCGCCGCCGTCCTCGCGTCGCAGGCGTTCTACGGAAGCGTCATGGACGAGGTCTCCGACTCGCTCGACTCCACACCGACGGTCGCCGAGGAGGACGACGCCGCGGTCGAGGGAGACGCCGCGTCGGCGGCTCCCGAGGAGCCCGCCGAGCCGTCCGAGGAGGCCGCGCCCGAGCAGGACGCGGCCGAGGGCACGCGCGCCAACCCCTACACCGTGGGCGAGACGGTGAGCAACGACGAGTGGACGGTCACGCTCGGTCAGCCGTACGAGGCCTGGGAGCAGATCCGGGCCGAGAACGAGTTCAACGAGCCTCCGGCGGACGGCATGGAGTACTGGATCGTGCCCCTCGAGGCCACCTACACCGGGTCCGAGTCGGCCACCGCCTGGGTCGACCTGACCGTGCGGTTCGTCGGCGAGGACTCGGTCACGTACGACGACATCTCGTGCGGTGTGATCCCGGACGACCTGTCGAACGTCGGCGAGCTGTACGAGGGCGGGACCGCCGCGGGCAACGTCTGCCTCGTCGTCCCCGCCGGTGCGCCGGGGCTCTGGACGCTCACGGCCGGCTGGTTCGCCGACCCGGTGTTCTTCGCCGTCGGCTGACCCCCTGACCGGGTGCACCGGGCGCCCCCCGCCCGGTGCACCCTTCGTCGTGATCCGATCGTGACGGTTGAATGCGAAAATTCACCCGCTTCGACGGCGTTTCGCACCGGTTCGGCGTGGCAGCATGCCCGGGCAACTACCCGGCGTTCGCTCCCGCTGGACGCTGATCGATGGAGACTCTCGTGAGCAACACCACTCTCACCCTTGCAATCGTGTTCTGCATCGTCATCGGCAGCGCTGCGGTCCTGACGTGGGTCTGGACCGTACGGTTCGCACGCTTGGCCCGCGCGCGCGTCGACGGCGTGCGAGCCGTCCTCGCCAACGTGCCGCGACCGGTGACCGCCCAGCACCGCACGCACCTCCTCGCCGCCGCACAGGAGCGCGGCGGCGAGGTCTCTCACCTCTGGTCCGAGTACGACGAGACGCTCGTCGCAGACCGCCACGGCCGGCTCCTCAACACGCTCGACGCGGACTACTACTTCCGCACCGAGACCCTCGCGCCCGAGCTCCTCCACAACCGGGTCCTCGCCATCATGCCGTCGTTGCTCACCGTGACGGGCGTGCTCGGGACGTTCCTCGGCCTGACCCTCGGTCTGCAGGGCATCGACTTCGACGGCACCACCGACGAGCTCACCGCGGGTGTCCGCGAGCTCATCAGCGGCGCCTCCCTCGCGTTCATCACCTCGGTGGCGGGCGTGCTGGCGAGCCTCATCACGCAGATCGTCGCCAAGATGCACGACCGGTCGGTGGAGAAGGTGATCCACCGCCTCCAGGTCGAGCTGGACGAGATCTTCGAGAAGCAGACCTCCGAGGCGTCGCTCGTCAGCATCATGAACTCGTCGAGCGCCAGCGAGGAGTACCTGGCCGGCCTGGGCGAGCAGATCGGCCGGAGCCTCCAGGAGGCCGTCGCCCCCGCGATGCAGCGCATGGCCGAGCAGGCGGCACAGCAGTCGGAGCAGGTGTTCGAGCACCTCGTCGACCGCTTCTCGTCGGGCTTCGAGGAGCTCGGCAGGACTCTCGCCGAACGCCTCGACGCGTCGTCGGCGACGTTGAGCCAGACGATCGAGTACCTCGGCGACAAGCTCGCGCAGCAGGCGGACGAGCACAACGAGCGCATGGAAGAGCTGCGCGCTGCCACGGCGCGGCAGGTGGAGCTGCTCGACGAGCGCCTGCCCCGGGTGGTCGAGGCGCTCGAGGAGGCGACCGCGCGGCTCGACGCCGTGTCGGAGCACCTCGCCCCGTCGGCCGAGAACCTGCGGGTGACGGCCGAGTCGTTCGAAGCCACGAGCACGGCCTTCCGTGACGTCCTGGCCGACAGCGTCGAGGCGTTCGAGGAGATCAGCGCCAAGCACAACGGTGCGGCGAACTCGATCGCCGCGCTCACCGAGCGGCTCGACACTCTCGCAGAGACGACGGTGTCGGCCAGCGACATGCTCAAGGACGCGTCGGGTGTCCTCCACGACGGGCTCGGCGGTCTGCGCGAGCACCAGGAGAAGGTGCTCGCCGGGATGAAGGAGCAGCAGTCGTCCTTCCTCGACGGGCTGCGGTCCCACCAGACCGAGACCCTCGAGAAGCTGAGCAACGAGGTCGACGGCTTCCGCTCGGCACTCGCGTCCTGGTTCGTCGAGTACTCGAAGGCCGTCCAGGAGCAGACGAACGCCCGGATGAACGCGTGGAACGAGCAGACGCACGCGTACACGTCCTCGATGCTCGACGCCGCGCGTGCGCTCTCGGCCGCGGTCGAGGAGATCGACGATGCCCTCAGCCGTCGCGCCGACCAGAAGGCGGCGGCATGAGGCGTCCGGTTCGTCGAGGACGGCCCGGGAGCACGAACGACGACTCGTACTGGATCTCGTTCTCCGACCTGATGTCGGCGCTCCTGCTCGTCTTCCTCCTCGCAGTCGTGCTTCTCGTCGTCTCGCTGACGAACAAGGAACAGGAGCTGGTGGCCCAGCAGGAGCAGGCCGCCGAGGCGGAGGCTGCGTTCGCCGCGCAGCGCGAGAGCCTGGAGTCGCAGGTCGCGACTCTCAGCGACCGGGAGGAGACGCGCGCCCAGCTCGTCAACGAGATCGCGGAACAGCTCCGCGATCGCGGCATCCGGGTCGAGGTGAGCGAGGACAGCTCGGTGCTGCACATCCCGACGTCGGCGCTCGGCTTCGACTCCGGCTCTTACGACATCCGACCGGCGCACCAACCGGTCGCGCTCACGATCGGCACGGTCCTGGCCGACGCGCTCCGCAAGGACGAGCGCTACGCGATCCTCGACACGGTGTTCGTCGAGGGGCACACGGACAACGCTGCCTTCGGCGGCCTGGAAGGGACCGGCAACTGGGGACTGTCCACGTTCCGCGCGATCTCCCTGTGGCGACTCTGGGACGCCGCGCTTCCCCAGGAGAAGCAGCTCGACGCACTGCGACGCGACGACGGGACGCCGATCTTCTCCGTCTCCGGATACGCCGAGTCGCGGCCGGTCGAGCCGGCTCAGCTGACCGAGGAGCAGCGCGCGGCCAACCGTCGCATCGACCTCCGGTTCACCGTCAAGGGCCCGACCGCCGACGAGCTCGCGACGATCGTGGCCGACGTGTCGGAAGGGGCGACCGCGGGCGCGGCCGGAGCCGGCTCATGAGCCTCACCCTGCCGTCGCCGCGCGTCGCTCTCGCGTCGTGGCCGGAAGACATGCCGGAGAAGTGGCAGCGCGTCGCCGCCGAGGCGAAGCACATCGCGCGGAACGCGGGAAGCGGCCGCCGGGCGGAGGCGCTCCACGGCCCGGTGCGCCGACTTCTCGAGGAGCGCCGGACGGACGAGCTCTTGACGCGGATGGGCGATCGCGTCTTCGCGCGCGTGGTCGTCGCACTGTGGGCCGAGGAACCGCGCTTGGCCCAGCGGTCCATGACGCCCGAGCTCGTGAGGGCGGTGGTGGAGCGCCCCGAGGGACGGCCGGTCGGCCACCCGACGGCGATCACGCTCGCCTCGCTGTTCCTCGAGCACTACGACCGGCTCGACGACTGGCACGCCGGCCTGTTCGAGGCCGTGGCCTCGACCGTGGACGTCGCCGCGCACCGGACCCACCCGCGAGCGCACCGCGATCTGGTCGAGGTCCTCCGCGACCTCCGCCGGTACGTGGTCGAGCGCGACGGCCCACGCGCGTTCGCGCGTCACCTGATCACCTCGGGCGCCACGCCGGAGAAGGACCGTGACGCCCGGGCGCTGTGCGGGGACAACTCCGGCAGGTACGCCCAGGTGCTGCGCAACACGTTCTACCTGGAGCTCATCGCTGGCGCCGACCACAGCGCCGAAGGGCACTCGTTCCTCGCCGACGCCACGGCGCGAGCGACCGCGCTCCGTCGCGACGAGGACGACCGGCGGTTCGGCATCGCGGTGCTGAGCGCACTGTGCGACAAGAGCGACACCGCCGTCCCGAGCACCGAGTGGGTCGACGCCGTGCTCGCGATCGGTGGAGACCCGCGCCACGAGCAGAGCAGCACCTGGCGTGACTGGTGGGCCCACGTCGACGAGCCCTTGCGCGCCCGTGCCGTCCGGTGGATGTCCGGTGCCGACCTGCGCGCGTTCCTCCGAGCCGTGCGCGTGTACGGGGACGAGACCCAGAACGAGAGCCTGCAGCGGATGTTCCCGCGGCGCGAGCGCTTCCTCATGGGTCTCTACGAGACCGGACGTGTCCAGGCCACCCGCCTGATCCTCGGCAACGACGTCCGCCGCACGATGCGACGTGTCACGAACATCAACCTCGTCGACGCCCCGCGCTTCGACGACATGAACACCGACACGGCCATCGTGTTCGTGGACTGCGGCGACTTCCACCTCGTCGAGGGCTCCCACAAGTTCAAGCTGCACCTCTACCTGGGCCGCCCCGGCCCTAAGCTCACCGACCCCCGGCGCCGTGCGTACACGCGCGACGAGCTCATCCACGTGATCCCTGACGCGCACAAGCGTCGCCATCCGCTCGGCGAGCGGGCTCACGACGCGTGGACGCACGACCAGGGCGGCGCGTGGCTGCGCAAGGCGCTCGACTTCCTGCGAGAGGGCGGGATCGCGATCGACGAGGCGGCCCTGGTGGACACGCACGACATGGAAGACCTGCTGCGGCGACGGTCCGGGCTCGCGCCTCGGCGGCGGTCCCCGAGCCGGGCGGCGTGGAGGCGACGGTGAAGCTCCGAGACCTGCTCCGCAAGACGCCGATGCGCCCGGACGTCGCCGGCGAGCCTCCGCGGCTCTTCGACGTCGCGCACGGCGAGACCACCACGTTCACGACGACGCCCGAGACCTTCGCCGAGCTGCTCGCGGGAACCGGGACCAGGAGCATCCAGGAGCAGTTCCTGGTGCTCGAGACCCTGGCGGACGAAGGTCGGGCCCGGCCGGCCGAGGACGGTTTCGAGGTCACCGCGGAGGAGCTCGCTCGGCTCTCGGACGACGAGGCGCAGCTGCTCCGCCTCCCAGGTCGTTTCACCGGCCACCTCGAGGCGGCGTTCCGTTCGACGACGACCCGGCCGGACTTCGCCGTGGATCTCTCGCTGCGCACGGGACGCTACCCGGAACCCTTCCGACGAACCGGAGCGGTCGTGACCCTCGGTCTCGCGCAGCATGCCGAGACCTACCGCCTCAGTCCGCCGGCCTTGCGGGCGCTCCGCGCGGTCGAGGCGCACCAGCGCCTCTCCCCCGCCGCTCGCACCGAGGCGCGCAACATGCGTGTCGTCGCCGAGCTCCAGGCGGCCCAGCGGATGGCGGCGTCGCAGGACCCCTCGACCAACGATCCGCACTTCGACCTCGACCTTCGCCACTTCGAGCAGTTCACGACGCGAGTTCCTGAGCGCGTCGGTGTGGTGGTCGAGCCGCAGGACGACGGGTCGCTCGCGATCATGCCCGACGTCGGCGTGGCGCCCGCGGATCTTCGTCAGCGCTGGCATCAGCTGCCGGTGGACGAGGATGCCGACGGGGGTGTCCTGCGCGTCGGCAAGGAGCTGGTCCTTCTCGACCGCGAGCGCCTCGCGGGCGTACGCGAGGTCCGGCGTCGGCCCCGCATCCCGAAGGAGCAGGTGCGCGAGTTCCTCGGTGCACCCGGCGCGTTCTTCGACCCCGACCTCGTCGACGTCGAGCTGAGGTTCAGCTGGCTCGTCGCAGGCCTCGGTCGGCTCGCCCCGGTGACGTTCGCCCAGGCGGCCGACGCCGGGCCGGAGTGGATCTCGAAGGAGCACGGCCTCACTGCTCCCGAGGTGCTGGCCGAGCGGCCGCGGACGGTCTCGGAGCACGAGGAGATCGAGCACACGGTCGCGGAGGCGTGGGAGCGCGGCGAGGACGTGATCCCGCTCGGCGAGGACATCGTCGACATCTCCAACCGCAGCCGCGTCGAGGAGGCGCTCGCGGTCTCGCGCGAACGAGTCACGAGGCTGGGGTTGGAGGACGCCGAGGACGACGTCACCGACCTGGTGAGCGCGGAGGAGCCGTCCGGCCCGCAGGTGCGTGTCGGCTGGATGCTCGACGATGCCGAGGACCTGTCCGAGCGCCTGAGGCAGGCGGCCGACAACGCGGCGCTCCAGCGTCCTGTCGACTACGCATCCCTCTGCCGCACGCCGTACCCGCACCAGGTCGAGGGCATCGAGTGGATGGCCCGGCTCATGCAGGCGTCGCTCGACGGGGCCGACGACGATCCTGCGCGTGTCCGCGGTGCTCTCCTCGCCGACGACATGGGCCTCGGCAAGACGTTCATGACGCTCGCCGCCCTGGCGGAGGCGCAGCGCGCCGAACGCGCACGGACCGGCTCGGCCCGTCCCACGCTCGCCGTGATGCCGGTGGCGCTCCTCGAGAACTGGCTCGACGAGCTCGAAGCCACCTTCGGGTCGTTCACCGGACCCTTCGACGACGTCGTCGTCCTGCAAGGTGAGGGCCTCGCCCACTACCGCACCGGCCGGGGCCGGGAGACGGCGGTCAACGAGGACCACCTCGACCACGACGGGATGGTGCGGCGGGACGTGCTCCCGGACCTGATGCGTCTCCGGGTCGGTGAGCGGTTCGGGGACGCACGCCTCGACCGCCCCGGGACCCTCGTGCTCACGACGTACGACACGATCGGCCGCTACCAGGTCTCGCTGGCGCAGGTCGACTGGGGCACGGTGGTGTTCGACGAGGCGCAGGCACTGAAGAACCCGGACATCCTGCGGACGCGGGCGGCGAAGGCGCTGCGGGCACGGTTCAAGCTCCTGGCGACCGGGACACCCGTGGAGAACTCGCTGCGCGACTTCTGGTCGTTGCTCGACGCCGCGCAGCCCGGGCTGCTCGGGTCGTGGGCGCAGTTCCGCGAGCGATGGGACGCGCCGATGCGCGAGGCGACCGGCGAACGGCACGCTGAGCTCGGACGCGCGCTGCGCGCCGCCGTCGGCCCGTTCATGCTGCGCCGCGTCAAGGAGGACCACCTCGACGACCTGCCGCCGAAGATCCTCCACACGGGCGAGCACGCCCGGATGATGCCCCCAGCGCAGGTGCAGGCGTACGACGACGAGATCGCACGCTACCGAGCCAAGGCGGGGACGAATGGCGCCATGCTGGGCGCGCTCCAGCGGCTCGCTCAGGTCAGCCTCCACCCGGGCCTCGTGCAGGACGAGGTGCTCGCCGACGGTGTGGGAGCCGTGGACCTGTCCGCGCGCACGAAGGTCACCGTCCGCGAGATCCTCGACGGCGTCCGCGCCGCAGGCGAGAAGGCGATCGTGTTCGCCAGCACGAAGCGTATGCAGCGGGCGCTGGCGCTCTGGCTCCGCGACCTGTACGACGTTCCCGTCGACATCGTGAACGGTGACACCCCGGCGACCGGCTCCGAGGACTCCCGCGTTCGTCGCATCCGGCGGTTCGAGCAGCGACCAGGGTTCGGCGTCATCATCATGTCGCCGCTCGCGGTGGGCGTCGGCCTGACGGTCGTCGGTGCCAACCACGCGATCCACCTCGAACGCCACTGGAATCCCGCAAAGGAGGCGCAGGCCACCGACCGCGTCTACCGCATCGGCCAGACCCGACCGGTGCACGTCTACCACCCGATGGCGATCCACCCGGACACCGGCTCCTTCGACGTGAACCTCGACCGGCTCTTGCGGAGCAAGATCGCGCTCAAGGACGCCGTCGTCGTACCGGAGGCCGTCACCGAGGACGAGGTCGCCCGGGCGATGGGTCTGGCCTGACGGCTCCCTGCGGCGCGCCCCCGCGGCATCGCTCGGAACGCACGCGGCGGTCGACCCGAGATCCGGGGCATCCGGAACAGACCGGACGAGCCGCCCCGGTCGTGACCGCGAGCCCGGTCAAGGACCGGTCTCGATCCCGCTCCACGTTGCACAAAACCCTGGACTTCCGCCGCTCACGGACATACCTTCGCCTCGGCGGACAGGTTCACCTGCCTGCCTGGACGACGACAGCCTCGACAAGGAGCCGCCCCGCGCGCGACGACCGACCAGCGCGCACCGCATGCCAGGAAGGAGCAGGACCGTGGCCGACGTGCTGGTCCTCAACGCCGGCTACGAGCCGTTGCACCGCGTGTCCGTCAAGCACGCGATCACGATGCTCGTGCGCGAGGTCGCCGTGGTCGAGGAGGCCGTCGAGGGCCACAGCTTCGGGCCGTACCCGCTCCCCCGCGTGCTCCGTCTGGTCCGCTACGTCGCGATGCGCTGGCGCTACCGCTCCGCGGGGCAGCCCGCCTGCACCAAGGACGGCGTCAAGCGCCGCGACCGGATGTGCGCCTACTGCGGCGGCCCGGCGCAGACGGTCGACCACGTCGTCCCGCGGTCGCGCGGCGGCGACTCGAGCTGGCTCAACCTGGTCGCCGCGTGCGAGCCGTGCAACCACCGCAAGGCGGACCGCACGCCGGCCGAGGCCGGGATGCCGCTGCTCGTCACGCCCTACGTGCCGCCGGCCGAGCACGGCCTGGTCAGACACGGCCGCCGATCACGCGTGGCCGTCGCGGCCTAGCCCCGGACCGGCTCAGTAACCCTCGGGCTGCCAGAGACGCTCGCCACCGTCGTCGTCGGTGGCGGGCGTCTCGCCGGTCAGCAGGGCGGCCGCACCCTTCGACGGCTCGGCGGGGCCGGCGGCCGTGCCGCCCGACGCCGTCGAACCGGTCGTCTGCAGCGCGCGCGAGACGATGACCGTGCTCGTGAAGTTGGCGTGGCACGCGGTGCAGTACCAGTCGGGCGTCGGCACGGGCACCTCGAACCCGCCGTACACGACGTCGGGCTCGGACCCCATGACGTCCTCCTGGAACGTCATGCCCCAGATGATGCGCTGGGTCGTGCCGCGCGTGCCGCACCCGGGGCACGCGGGCCGCAGCCGGGCCCGCTGCGCCGCGACGGTGTGGGCGTGCATGAGCTCGTGGCACGGCGCGCACATCAGGTGCACGTCGCGCACGATCTGGTCGAGCGTCCGGCCGCCCGCCGTCGTCGTGCCGAGGCGGACCGCGCCGTCGTCGTGCGCCTGCAGGTCGCGGACGTCGACGAAGCTCTCGCACGTGGCGCAGCGCTCCTCGCGGCGCATGGCCCAGCCCGTGACGATGCGGTGGCCGAGGATGCGCAGGACGTGCACGTCCGAGGCGAGCGGCCCCGCGCCGCAGTCGCCCGGGTCGAGGGTGTGCACCGGGCCGTCGCGGAACTGCTCGGCGATCCCGTCGAGCACGAGCCGCGCGTGCTCCGAAGGCAGCCACCCCGAGGAGCCGGCGTACGCCTCGGCGCCGTCGAACAGGTCGGCCCAGACGATGGGCCGCTCGGGGCCGAACAGCTCGTCGGTGACCCAGCTGTCGCCGTCGCTCGACCCCATGAGCTCGACCGCGGCGACCACGCCGGCGTCGCCGAGCACGGTCACGACGACGTCGCCGCGCTGCGGCCCCTCGGCGCCGCCCGGGAGCGAGTGCTCGCGCGAGCGGGTCGCGATCGCGACGGACTCGCGCAGCCAGTCGGTCGACCAGTGCAGGTAGACCGACGGCACCAGCCACGCGGGCAGCGACGACACGGACGGGAAGGCCTCGGCTTCGTTGGTCACGGCCCAGAACATATCGGGTCCGCGCGGCATCCCGACAGGGGCGGCCGCGGACGTTAGTGTCCGAAGGCAGGCACGACGACGACGCGGGCCCCGAGGAGGAGCCGGATGAACATCGCGCTGTGGATCGCCGCCGGCCTCCTGGCGGTCGTCTACCTGGCCGTGGGGGTGACGAAGCTCCTGCGCGGGCGGGCCCTGCGCCGCCTGCCCCAGGCGACCGGAACCCTGCCGATCCTCACGCCCGTCGCGGCGACCGGTCTCACCGTCCTCCAGGTCCTCGCGATCGCCGTCCACGTCCGCCGCCGCGAGACGTCGCAGCTCGGCATCAACGTCGTGCTGCTCCTGCTCGCCGCGTTCGTCGCCGTCGGGCGGTTCGCCGGCTGGTGATCAGCCGGCGAACCGCCGGACGCGTCAGCTCAGCGACTCCCACTCCTCGTCGGTCAGCAGCCGCGAGCGGATGAGGAACCGGACGCCCTCGGGCGCCTCGACGCTGAACCCGGCACCCCGCCCGGGCACGACGTCGATCGTGAGGTGGGTGTGCTTCCAGTACTCGAACTGCTGGCGGCTCATCCACACGGGCACGCGGAAGGCGGCCCCGTCCTCGGACACGTCCTCGTCCGGGATCACGAGGTCGCCGAGGTGGACGTCCGCCTCGGACGTGAGGAAGTCACCCTGCGGGTAGCACATCGGGCTCGAGCCGTCGCAGCACCCGCCGGACTGGTGGAACATCAGCTCGCCGTGACGGCGCCGCAGCCGGGCGAGGAGCCCGGCCGCGGCGTCGGTCACGGCGACGCGCGCCGCCGTCTCCATCAGAAGAAGCCGAGCTTCTGCCCGGAGTAGCTCACCAGCAGGTTCTTGGTCTGCTGGTAGTGGTCGAGCATCATCTTGTGGTTCTCGCGCCCGACGCCGGACATCTTGTACCCGCCGAACGCGGCGGCCGCCGGGTACTGGTGGTAGCAGTTCGTCCACACGCGGCCGGCCTCGATGGTGCGGCCGGCGCGGTACGCCTGGGCGCCGTCGCGCGTCCACACGCCCGCGCCGAGGCCGTAGAGCGTGTCGTTGGCGATCTTCATCGCGTCGTCGAACTCGTCGAACGACGTCACGGACACGACCGGACCGAAGATCTCCTCCTGGAAGATCCGCATCGAGTTCTTGCCCTCGAAGATCGTCGGCGCGACGTAGTAGCCGCCCGCGAGCTCGCCGGGCATCTCCGCGCGGTGCCCGCCCGTGAGGACCCGGGCGCCCTCGGTCTTGCCGATGTCGATGTACGACAGGATCTTCTCGAGCTGGTCGTTGCTGGCCTGCGCGCCGATCATCGTCTCGGTGTCGAGCGGGTTGCCCTGCTTGACGGCCTTGGTCCGCTCGACGGCGTCGCCGAGGAACTGGTCGTAGATGTCGGACTGGATGAGCGCGCGCGACGGGCACGTGCACACCTCGCCCTGGTTGAGGGCGAACATCGTGAAGCCCTCGAGCGCCTTGTCGTAGAAGTCGTCCTTCGCCGCCGCGACGTCCGAGAAGAAGATGTTCGGGCTCTTGCCGCCCAGCTCGAGCGTGACCGGGATGATGTTCTGGGACGCGTACTGCATGATCAGGCGGCCCGTCGTCGTCTCGCCCGTGAACGCGATCTTGCGGATGCGCGGGCTGGACGCGAGCGGCTTGCCCGCCTCGACGCCGAAGCCGTTGACGACGTTGACCACCCCGGGCGGCAGCAGGTCGCCGATGATGTCCATGAGGAAGAGGATCGACGCGGGCGTCTGCTCGGCCGGCTTGAGCACGACGGCGTTGCCCGCCGCGAGCGCCGGCGCCAGCTTCCACGTGGCCATGAGGATCGGGAAGTTCCACGGGATGATCTGCCCGACGACGCCGAGCGGCTCGTGGAAGTGGTACGCGACGGTGTCCTCGTCGATCTCGGAGATCGACCCCTCCTGCGCGCGGATCGCCCCGGCGAAGTAGCGGAAGTGGTCGATCGCGAGCGGGATGTCCGCGGCGAGCGTCTCGCGCACGGGCTTGCCGTTCTCCCACGTCTCGGCGACCGCCAGCCTCTCGAGGTTGGCCTCCATGCGGTCGGCGATCTTGTTCAGGATGTTCGCGCGCTCGGCCACGCTCGTGCGGCCCCACGCGGGCGCGGCACCGTGCGCGGCGTCGAGCGCGCGCTCGATGTCCTCGGCGTTGCCGCGCGCCACCTCGGTGAACGGCTGCCCGGTCACGGGGCTCAAGTTCTCGAAGTACTCGCCGCTCGACGGCGGTACGTACTCCCCGCCGATCCAGTGGTCGTAGCGGGCCTTGTACTCGGCGATCGCCCCCGGCCGGCCCGGGGCTGCGTAGACGGTCATGCTCTGCCTCCTCGCATCGCACTGTCGCGGCGCTTCCGTGCGCCGGATGGGTGCGACGGTAGGAGTCGGAGGGTTGCACGACCGTTGCAGCGTCCGGCGGACGGCGCGGGCTCAGCGCAGGGCGGTGTCGAGCACCGTGACGTGGGCGCGCGCCCGGGCCGCGCGCGGGCTGCCGGGCTCGGCGCGCCGCAGGAGCGCGGTCCAGGCCTCGAGGTCGTCCGCGGCGTCGGGGTGCCGCGTCCAGGCGTCGAGCACGTCGACGTCGTGGCTCGCGAGCACGGCGCACCGCACCTCGGCCGACAATTCGGCGCGCAGCCGCTCGACGCCGGGCGCCACCGAGCGTGGCAGCAGCGGGGCGCGGTAGGCCGCGAGCGCCCCGGCGACGTCGCCGGCGGCCAGCGCGGCGCGCACCGCGCCGGCGTCGGTGCGCAGCGGGCGGGCGAGCCGGTACGGCCGGGACCCGGCGAGCACGGGCCCGACGACGCGACGCAGGCGCGAGACCTCGGCCCGCACCGTGACGTCGGACAGGTCGCCGGGGTGCAGCAGCACCGCGAGCGCGTCGGCCGACAGGCCCTCGGGGTGCTCGGCGAGCAGGAGCAGGATCTCGGCGTGGCGCAGCGAGAGCGCGCGTCCGCCGTCGGGCAGCCAGCGCGGCGAGCCGAGCACCTCGAGGTCGACCGCGGGCCCGCGGGCGTCCGCCGCGGACCACGGCGCGCCCGTACGGGCGAGCTCGCGCTCGGCGCTGCCGGCGACCGCGCGCACGAGCGACAGGACCATCTGGGAGCCGGCCGCCTGGCCGCCGGTGACGTCGAGCACGCCGAGCACGCCGCCGGTGCGCAGGTCGCGGACCGGCGCGGCCGCGCAGCTGAGCTCCTGCACGGGCCGCGAGAAGTGCTCCGCGCCGACGACGCGCACCGCGCGGCGCGTGGCGAGCGCGGTCCCGGGCGCGTTGGTGCCGACCCGGTCCTCGGACCACAGGGCGCCCTCGACGAAGCCGACGCGGTCCACGGCCGAGCGGACGCGCAGGTTGCCCTCGACCCACAGGAGGCGACCGACGTCGTCGGACACGGCGACGACGAGGCCCTCGTCGGTCGCCGCCTCGACGAGCAGCTCGCGCACGACCGGCATCGCGGCGGCGAGCGGGTGGGAGGCGCGGTAGGTCTCGAGGTCCTCGCCGTCGAGCCCGACGACGGTGCGCGGCTCGTCGGGGTCGACCCCGCTCGTCAGCGAGCGGTGCCAGGACTCGGCGACGACCGGGTCGATCCCGGGCGGCAGGGTGCCCGTCGACAGGAAGGTCTCGTGGGCCGCGCGCAGCCGGCGTGCGTCGCGGACCGTGCTGGTCGTCCGAGGGTGCCCCATGTCGCCTCCGACGTCGTCGTCCCGGTTCCGGCAGTGTAGGCCGTCCGCGCACGGTGGCGCAGGGCACCAGTCCCCATCGCGTCTCACATCGTGGTCCCACATCGTGGACACGCGGTGTCGCCGCACGTGAACCGGTCCCTACAGTGGCCCCCGGACAGACAGCGGCCACGCACCGCCGGCCGGCCCCGAGGAAGGAACCCCCATGCCCGCACCGCTCGACCCGCACCCCCGCCTCGCCGAGTACGCCCACCCGGAGCGCCTCGTCACGACCGAGTGGCTCGCGCAGAACCTCGACAACCCCGACCTGGTCGTCGTCGAGTCCGACGAGGACGTGCTGCTGTACGAGACGGGCCACATCCCCGGCGCCGTGAAGATCGACTGGCACACCGACCTGCTCCTGCCGGTCGAGCGCGACTACCTCGACGGCCCCGGCTTCGCCGAGCTGCTCGGCTCCAAGGGCATCGGCCGCGACACCACGATCGTGCTCTACGGCGACAAGAACAACTGGTGGGCCGCGTACACCGCGTGGGTCTTCACGCTGTTCGGCCACGAGGACGTCCGCCTGCTCGACGGCGGCCGCAACCTCTGGGTCGCCGAGGGCCGCGAGCTGACCACCGACGTCCCGACGCCCACGCCGGTCGAGTACCCGGCCGTCGAGCGCGACGACTCCACGTTCCGCGCGTTCAAGGAGGACGTGCTCGCGCACCTCGGACGCGGCCCGCTCGTCGACATCCGCTCCCCGCAGGAGTACACCGGCGAGCGCCTGCACATCCCGGACTACCCGGAGGAGGGCGTGCTGCGCGGCGGCCACATCCCCACCGCGCGCAACGTCCCGTGGGCCACCGCGGTCTCCGAGGACGGCACGTACAAGCCGCGCGCCGAGCTCGAGGCGATCTACCAGGCCGGCGGCCTCGGCATCACCGCCGACGACTCGGTGATCACGTACTGCCGCATCGGCGAGCGCTCGAGCCACACGTGGTTCGCGCTCCACTTCCTCCTCGGCATCCCCGACGTGCGCAACTACGACGGCTCGTGGACCGAGTGGGGCAACGCGGTGCGCGTGCCGATCGTCGCGGGCGACCAGCCCGGCGAGGTGCCCGCGAGCGCCAAGGAGAAGGTCGCGGCCGCCTGAGCCCGACGCCGCCCGATCAGGTCGGCAGTCCCGCATCCCGTCGGCAGTCCGCACTGCCGACCGGATCCCGGACTGCCGACCTGATCCGTGTCCGAACCTGGGAGAGACTGGACCCATGACCGACGCCGCGACCACCGACCGGCTGCCCGACTCGCTCGCCGAGATCCGCGACGACTTCCTCGCGCTCGGCGAGCGCGACCGCCTGCAGCTGCTGCTCGAGTTCTCGCGCGAGCTGCCCGACCTGCCGGCGCGGTACGAGGCGGCGCCGGGCCTGCTCGAGCGCGTCGAGGAGTGCCAGTCCCCCGTGCGCGCGTTCGCGGAGGTCGAGGGCGACGTCGTGCGCTTCTACGCCACCGCCCCGCAGGAGGCGCCGACGACGCGCGGCTTCGCGTCGATCCTCGCGCAGGGCCTGTCGGGCCTGACGCCGCAGCAGGTGCTCGACGTGCCCGAGGACTTCCCCCAGATGCTCGGGCTGGCCCGGGCCGTGAGCCCGCTGCGCCTCGGCGGCATGGCGGGCATGCTCACGCGCGCCAAGCGGCAGGTGCGCGAGCAGCTCGCCGCCTGACGGCGCCCGCCCGGTCGCGGGCGAGGCCCGTCGGTGCGCGGCGTGACGCGGGCGTCGCCCGTACCCTGGCGGCGTGACCCTGACGAGCGTCGTGCTGCTGGTGGTCGGGTTCGTGCTGCTCGTCGGGGGCGGTGAGGCTCTCGTGCGGGGCGCGGCGTCGCTCGCCCGCACGGTCGGCATGTCGTCCCTCGTCGTCGGCCTGACGGTGGTGTCGTTCGCGACGTCGAGCCCCGAGCTGGCCGTCAGCGCCGGCGCGGCCCTGTCCGGCTCCCCCGGCCTCGCGGTCGGCAACGTGGTGGGCAGCAACATCGTCAACGTCCTGCTCGTGCTGGGACTGTCGGCGGTCGTGGTCCCGCTCGTCGTCCGCTCGCAGCTCGTGCGCGTCGACGTCCCGGTCATGGTCGGGATGTCGGTGCTCATGCTGGTCCTCGCGCTCGACGGCGGGATCGGCCGCGTCGAGGGCGTCGTGCTCCTCGCGCTGCTCGCCGGCTACGTCGCCATGACCGCCGTCGTGGCCCGGCGCGGCGGTGCGACCGCTGAGGCCAGTGCGGCGACCGAGCCGGCCGGGAGGGACCGGCTGGCGCGGCTGCGCACGAGCCGCCTGCGCTCCGTCCTGCTCGACGTCGTGCTGGTCGCCGTCGGGGTCGCGCTCCTCGTCGTCGGCGCCCAGCTCCTCGTGCGCGGGGCGACGAGCATCGCCTCGGCGATGGGCGTCAGCGACCTCGTCGTGGGCCTGACCGTCGTCGCGGTCGGGACGTCGCTGCCCGAGCTCGCCACGAGCGTCGTCGCGGTCGTCCGGGGCGAGCGCGACATCGCGGTCGGCAACATCGTCGGCAGCAACATCTTCAACATCGGCGCGGTGCTCGGGATCACCGCGCTGATCTCGCCCGACGGCGTCGCCGTCGACCGTGCCGCCGCGCACTTCGACGTGCCGGTCATGGTCGCCGTCGCGCTGGCGCTGCTGCCGGTCGCGTTCACCGGCCAGGCGGTCGCACGCTGGGAGGGCGTGCTGTTCGTCGCGTTCTACGCGGCCTACGTCGCCTACCTCCTGCTCGCTGCCGCCGAGCACGACGCGCTCGGCCCGTTCAGCACCGCGATGCTGTGGTTCGTCCTGCCCATCACCGCGCTGTGGCTCGTCGCGCTCGCGGCCTTCGAGGTCGGGCTGAGACGCGGGCGGCGAGACGCCGCGAGTGTGCAAGAGTGGTCGCCATGACGGTGCTCGTGGCCTACAACGCGTCGCCGCACGGCGAGGCTGCCGTCCGCACGGCGGTCGCCGAGGCTGCGCGACGCCGGCTCCCCCTGGCGGTCCTGGACCTGCATCCCGAGCACGCGGCGTCGCCCGTCGACGACGGCCTCGCCGCGCTGCTCGCCGACGCCCCGCCCGACCTCCACGTCGAACCCGTGACGGTCCGTCCGGAGGGCACCGAGCCGGCCGACGCGATCCTCGACGCGACCGAGGCGTCCGGCGCGACCCTCGTGGTCCTCGGGTCGCGCAAACGCTCCTCGATGGGGACCTTCCTCATGGGCTCGACGACGCAGCGCGTGCTGCTCGACTCCCCCGTGCCGGTGCTCGTCGTCAAGGACGAGTACGACCGCTGACCGGCGCCGATCCGGCGTGACGCCACGCGACACCACATATGTTGGCGGCCCTGCACCACCTGGGCCGCCACGACGGGCGCGAGCGCGCCGACGCCCTCCTGGCGCAGTTCGGCCTGACCGACGCGGCGAGCAAGCCCGTGTCGACGTGGTCGGGCGGCATGCGCCGCAAGCTCGACCTCGCGATGACGCTCGTCGGCAGCCCGGCGGTCGTCTTCCTCGACGAGCCCACCACCGGGCTCGACCCGCGCAGCCGTCGCACCCTGTGGGACGAAGTCCGGGCGCTCGTGGCGGCCGGCACCACGATCCTGCTCACCACGCAGTACCTCGAGGAGGCCGACCAGCTCGCCGACCGCATCGCGGTGCTCGACGGCGGCATCATGGCGCGGTTCCGGACGATGGCCATCTCCCCGGGCTCGGTGCTGTCGGGCCAGGTGCTCGGCTTCGTCGTGCAGGGGCTGGCCGCCGTCACGCTCGTCGTGCTCGCGGCCGTCGCGATGGGCTACCGGCCCGCGGCCGGCGCCCTCGACTGGCTCGGTCGTCCTCGTCGAGGGCGGCCGACTTGCCCGTGACGTGGATCACCGGGTTACCGTTCGCCCCGTGGAGACCTTCGCCGACATCGTCGACAGCACGGCCGGGTTCGTCTGGGGCCCGTTCTTCCTCATCCCCCTGCTGCTGGGGACGGGCCTGTTCCTCACGGTCCGCCTGCGGGGTCTGCAGTTCCGCAAGCTCGGACCGGCGCTGCGCCTGGGCCTGGTCCAGCGCAAGGAGGCGCACGGCGGCGCGGGCGACATCTCGCACTACCAGGCGCTGACGACGGCGCTCGCCGCGACGGTCGGCGTCGGCAACATCGCGGGCGTCGCGACGGCGATCGGCATCGGCGGCCCGGGCGCGCTGTTCTGGATGTGGGTCACCGGGCTCGTCGGCATGGCGTCGAAGTACTCGGAGGCGTTCCTCGGGTCGAAGTTCCGCGTCGTCGACGAGAAGGGCGAGCAGCGCGGCGGGCCGCAGGAGTACCTGCGACGTGCGATCGGCGGGCCGGTCGGTGCGGTCCTCGCCGTCGCGTTCGCCGTCTTCGCCGCGCTCGCCGCGTTCGGCATCGGCAACATGACGCAGACCAACACGATCGCGGCCTCGCTCGAGGACCAGTTCGGCGTGCCGCCGCTGGCCACGGGGCTGGTCGTCATGGTGCTCGTCGGCGTCGTCCTCGTCGGCGGCATCAAGCGCATCGGCGCGGTCACCGCGTCGCTCGTCCCGACGATGATCCTGCTCTACCTCGTGGCCGGCGTCCTCGTGCTCGGCGCCAACGTCACGGCCATCCCGGGCGCGTTCGCGACGATCTTCACCGACGCCTTCACCGGCACGGCCGCCACGGGCGGCTTCGTCGGGTCGACCGTCGCGCTCGCGCTCCAGTACGGCGTGGCCCGCGGCCTGTTCTCCAACGAGTCGGGCCTCGGCTCGGCCGCGATCGTCGCCGCCGCCGCCAAGTCGCACCACCCCGTGCGCCAGGGCCTGGTCTCCATGACGCAGACGTTCATCGACACGCTCGTCGTCGTCACCTTCACGGGCCTGGTCATCGTCACGTCGGGCGCCTGGACGGGCGAGGCGGAGGGCGCGGCGATGACCGCCGCCGCGATGTCGTCCGGCCCGCTGTCGTCGATCGGCGGCGCCGTGGTCGCGATCGCCGTCGTGTTCTTCGCGCTGTCGACCGTGATCGGCTGGGCCTACTACGGCGAGCGGTGCGCGACGACGCTGTTCGGCATCCGCGTCTCGCTCCCCTACCGGGCGCTCTTCACGGTCGCGTGCCTCGTCGGCGCGCTGTGGGAGCTCGAGCTCGTCTGGGGCGTCGCCGACGTCCTCAACGGCCTCATGGCGCTGCCCAACCTCATCGGCCTGCTGCTCCTGTCGGGCCTCATCGTGCGCGAGACCCGCGCCTACCTCGAGCGCGACCCCGACCTCACCGACCCGCCGTCGGCGCTCGAGGACTTCGTGCCCACCCGCTGACCCGGTCCGGTCACACGGGCACGAGCGGGCGCAGGTCGCCGCGCGCGGCGCGCACGTGCTCGGTCGGGACGTGCTCGACGCCGCCGGCGTCGGCCACCCACCAGCCGAGGTTCGGCGCGCGCATGAGGTAGTCGTCGCGCACCACGTGCCGCAGCGCCGTGTCGGCGAGCAGCACGCCGTCGCGCCACCCGCCGTCCGGCCGCGGCAGCGCGAGCACGCGCAGCCCGCGGCGGAAGACGACCCGGCCGTCGACCCGCTCGTACCGGGGCCGCAGCCGCTTGACGCCGTTGACCAGCCGGAAGAACCACGGCGGGTCCTGGTGCAGCAGGAGCGGGGCGCGCCGGGACGTCTGGCTCGCCAGGCGGCGCTCGTCGAGCACGACGCCGGCGGCCGCGAGCTCGTCGGCCATCCACCGGAGCGCGAGGTCCGACAGCCCGCACCGCGCCCCGCCGCCCCCGACGTCGCCGTGCGTGCCCGGGAACCACACCTGCTCGACCCGGCCGGGCTCGTCGTCGTCGGGCACGTCCCACAGGCACGGGGCGAAGGTGATGCGGCGCTCGTCGATCGCGAGCGCCTGCCGGGCCGTCTGCACCATGGGCGAGAGCCGCACGTCGTGGAACCGGTGCTTGCGCCGGGACAGCACGGGGACCCCGAGCGCACCCACGGTGTCGAAGACGCCGAGGAACCGCACCGGCGCGTCCCAGGAGTGCTCCGCCTTGAACCGCGCCTTCTCGCGCCGCACCGCCTCGGCCGCGGGGCCGTCCGCGCCGTCGTCGGCGCGCAGCCGGTAGACGCGCTCGGCCTCGCAGAGCAGGCCCGCGTCGACGGCCTCGGGCGTGAGCAGCCCGACCTGCGAGATCATCCCGACGACGCTGCGCGCGGTGTAGGCGCCGCGCGAGTACCCGATGACGACGATCTCGTCGCCCGGCGCGTAGTTCATCGCGAGGAACCGGTAGCCCTCCACGACGTTGCGCGTGAAGCCGTAGCCGAACGCGCCGCCGACCAGCCGGTCGAGCGTGTAGCCGCGGGAGCCGACGCCGCCCACGTAGCCCACGACCTGGACGGCGTCCGGCCGCCCGTCCGCCCCGGGCACCAGGCCCGGGCGCACCGCGCGCGCCAGCTTCTCGATGTTCGACACCTGCGGGTTGACCGCGTGGTTCCACGTGCCGTCGCAGCACAGGACGAGTCGTCGCATGATTCCCTCCTCCCGAGGAAGAGCACGGCGCCCGCCGCCTGATACGGACGACGGGCGCCGCGGTGGGTGCACCGGGCGGGGGGCACCCGGTGCACCCGGTCTGGGGGAGGTCAGCCGAGCTCGACCGTGACACCGCCCGAGAACGCGGAGTCGTGGAGCTCGAGCGACGTGAGCGTCACGTCCGCGGGCACGTCGAAGACCACGACGCCCTGGACGGTGTTGCCGGGATTGATCTCGTTGACGAAGGACTGCGAGTCCTCGAGGTAGATGCTCGCCTCGGAGTCGGCCGAGAAGCGGCGGCCGTCGGCGTCGAACGCGTACTGGTTGTCGGCGAAGAAGTACTGCGACTCGTCGCCGATGTTCTCGACCGTGACGTGGACCAGGACGAACTGGCCCTGCGCCTGCTTGTTCAGGTACTCGCTGCCGACCTCGGCGACACCGGGCTCGACGGCCGTGACCGTGAACTCGAACTTGCCGTCGCGCACCGGCTCGCCGATCGCCGCGCCGGCCGGCTCCTCGGGCGCGGCCTCGTCGGCCGGCTCCTCGGTCGGCCCGTCCGTGCCGGCGTCGGGCTCGGCCGCGGCGTCGGGCTCGGCCGCGGCGGGAGGGACGTCGGCGGGAGCGTCGCCGTCACCGCCCGAGGAGAGCGACACCACGACGGCGAGGAGGACCATCACGCCGAGGGCGGTGAGGATCTTGTGGCGCGCGAACCAGCCGCGGTTCGCCTTCGCGATCGCCCGGGCCTCGCGGGCCTGGCGCTTGAGCTCGGCCTGCGTGGGAGCGGGCTCGGGGGCGGGGGTCTGGTCGGACATGTCTCCTCCTCGGGTCGTGGTCACCGCCGACGCCGTGCTCGGCTCGGCCTGCGCCCAGCCTCGTCGCGCTGCGCACGGCCGGGCATCGGCCGCCCGGGCACGGTCGCGTACCCGACCGGGTACGCCGGCGGGCCGCCGCGTGCCCGATCGGGTGACGCACCGTGTCGGCGCCCGCACGTACGCTCTCGGCATGTCCCAGCCCATTGCCCACGACGCCGGCCTGACCGACGTCGGGCGTGCACCGGGCGACCGCGCCCCGGGCCGGAGCTGGACGTCGCGCGGCGGGACGGTCGTGGCGGTGACCGTCTCGGCGTTCAGCGCGCTCACGGCCGCGGCGTGGGCCGACATGCCCGGGGACGCCTCGACGAGTCTCGCGATCCTCGCCGCCCTGATCGGACTGATCCTTGCGGGCCTTCTCGTGCTGCGCCGCCGGTACCCGGTCCAGCTCAACCTCGCGGCGTCGGCCGCACCGCTCCTGCTCCCGCTCGACTCGTCGGCGGCGCTCCTGACCCTGCCGTGGGTCTACGCGACGTCGACGTCGCGTAGGACGGTGGCCGGTTGCACGGCCGCGACGGCGGCGGGCACCGCAGCAGCCCTCGTCCGTGATGCGCTGCGAGCACCGGAGCACCGGGTGTTCGCCGTGTTCGACGAGAGCGGCGCGCTGACCTCCGCCCCCGGCACGCTCTCGTTCGTCTTCTGGGGACTGTTCTTCCTCGGCGCGTCCGTCGCCGCGGGCCTCGTGCGGCGCTCGCGCGCGACCGCCGACCGGGCGCGCGTGGCGGAGGCGTCGGCCGAGGCGGCGCGCGAGGCGCAGGTCGCGCAGACCGCGGTGCTGCGCGACCGGATGACGCGGCAGGAGGAGCGCGAGCTCATCGCGCGCGAGGTGCACGACACCGTCGCGCACCACATCGCGACCATCTCCCTGCAGGCGTCCGCGCTCGAGGTCGCGCGAGGGGAAGACCCCGAGGCCCGCGAGGCGGCGCGGGAGGTGCGCGCCTCGGCCCAGCGGGCGATCGCCGAGATGCGCACCCTGCTGTCGACGCTGCGGGACGGCGACGGCACCCTGCTGCCGGGCACGAGCCTCGAGGACCTCGTCCCGCTGCTCGAGCGGCTGCGCGACGGGGGCGCGGGGATCACGAGCAGCATCTTCGTCTCCGACGGCCACACCGCGGCACCGGCGCTGACCCGGGCGACGTTCCGGATCGTGCAGGAGTCGGTCACGAACGCCCTCAAGCACGCGCCCGGCTCCCCCGTCGACGTGACGGTGCGGGCGGCGCGCGCGACGGGCGTCGACGTGCGCGTGACCAACCGCCTCACGGACGAGCCCGCGCCGGCCGCACCGGGGACCGGTGCGGGCATCACGGGCATGCGCGAACGCGTCCAGGCGCTCGGCGGCACGCTCGACGTCCACGTCGACGACGGCCGGCACGTCGTCGCAGCACACCTCCCCTGGGTCGACGCGGAGCACCCGGAGGCGGACACCGCATCCGTACGCTGAGTGTCGGCCCCGGCCGGTAGCCTCGGCGTCCGTGACACGAGTGCTCATCGTCGACGACGACCCGATGGTCCGCCGCCTGCTCACCGCGGTGCTGCGGGGGCAGGGCATCGACGTCGTCGGCGAGGCCACGGACGGCGACGAGGTGCCGGCGGCGGTCGACGCGCACCGTCCCGACGTCGTGCTCATGGACCTGCACATGCGCCGCGTCGGCGGGCTCGACGCGATCCGCGCGCTGCGCCGGCGCACCGACCCGCCCGCGGTCATCGCGCTGACCTCGTTCGGGTCGGACGACACCGTCGTGGCGGCCCTCGACGCGGGCGCGCAGGGCTTCCTCGGCAAGGACGACGACCCGGACCGGATCGCGAACCACGTCCGCCAGGTCGCCGCCGGGGCGGGCGCGCTCGACCACGGTGCGGCGGGCGCCGTCATCCGGCACCTCGAGGGCGGGCGGCGGCTCGACGGTCGCCGCGCCGAGGCCCTCGCGCGGCTCGAGCAGCTCACCGACCGGGAGCGCGAGGTCGCCTCCTACCTGCCGCACGGGCTGTCGAACCCGGAGATCGCCCGGCTGACGTTCCTCGCGGACTCGACGGTCAAGGTCCACCTGAGCCGGGCGATGAACAAGCTCGGGCTCACCTCGCGCGAACAGCTCGCGGTCCTCGTCGACCGCGCCGGAGCCACGGCACCCCCACCACCACGGCCCTGACGACGCGCCGGTCGCCTACCGCAGCCGGCGCAGGAACTCGCGCGTGCGCTCGCGGCGCGGGTCGTCGAGGACCTCGGCCGGGGTGCCGCGCTCGTGGACCCGGCCCTCGTGCAGGAACACGACCTCGTCGGCGACGTCGCGCGCGAAGCCCATCTCGTGCGTCGCGACGAGCATCGTGGTGCCCTCGTCGCGCAGGGCGAGCAGGAGGTCGAGCACCTCGCCGACGAGCTCGGGGTCGAGCGCGGACGTGACCTCGTCGAGCAGCAGCAGCTCCGGGCCGGTCACGAGCGCCCGGGCGATCGCCGCGCGCTGCTGCTCGCCGCCCGAGAGCTGGTCGGGGTACGCGCGGGCCTTGTGCGCGAGCCCGACCTTCTCGAGCATCGCCAGGCCCGCCTGCTCGGCCTCGGCGCGCGGCCAGCGGTGCACGACGCGCGGCGCGAGCGTGACGTTGTCGAGCACGCGCAGGTGCGGGAAGAGGTTGTACTGCTGGAAGACCATCGCGAGACGGGCGCGGACGGCGTTCGCGTCGACCCACGGGTCGGCGACGTCCTCGCCGTCGAGCAGGACCTGACCGTCGTCGACGTCGTCGAGCAGGTCGACGACGCGCAGCAGCGTCGACTTGCCCGACCCCGACGAGCCCACGACGACGACGCACGCGTGCTCCGCGACGTCGAGGTCGATCCCGTCGAGCACGACCTTGCGCGCGGCGCCCGTGCCGTAGGACTTGCGCACGCCGCGCAGGGAGAGCAGCGGCTGCTCCCCGCTCGCCGCCGCGCTCATCGCAGCACCCCCGCCCCGGGCACCCCGCGCAGCTCCCCGCGCCAGCCCTGCCGGGCCGACCACGCGTCGACGAGGCGGGTCAGCGGGATCGAGACGAGCAGGAACAGCGCGCCGGCCACCACGTAGGGCGTGAAGTTGTAGTCGCCCGTCGTGGCGATCTGGGCGGCGCGGATCGCGTCGACCGCACCGAGGATCGAGATCAGGCCCGAGTCCTTCTGCAACGACACGAGCACGCTCGCGACGGGCGCGGTCACGTTCCTCACCGCCTGGGGCAGCACGACACGGCGCACCGCCTGCCCGCGCGTGAGCCCGAGCGAGCGCGCCGCCGCGACCTGCGAGGGGTGGACCGACTCGATGCCCGCGCGGAAGATCTCCGCGAGGTACGCGGTGTAGGTGAGGACGATCGCGAGCCCGCCGAGGAAGGCCGCGCTCACCGGCAGCCACTCGAGCCGCAGCGCCGGCAGCCCGAACCCGACGAGCAGCAGGACGAGCAGCACGGGCACGCCGCGGAACACGTCGACGTAGACGGTGGCGAGCACGCGCAGCGGGAACAGCGCGGGCAGCCGCGAGGTGCGCACGACCGCGAGCAGCAGTCCCACGGCGAGCCCCACGGCCGACGCCACGACCCAGACCCGCAGGTTGAGCACGAGCCCGGCCGCGACGTCGGGCAGGACCTCCCACGCCCGCTCGGGCGAGAAGAACGCGCGACGCGCGCGGTCCCACCCGGGCGCACCGGTGACGACGAGGACGACGGCGACGCACAGCACCGCCGTCGCGACGCCCGCCACGAGCAGCGCCCGGCGGTGCTGCGCGCGCCGGAACGCCTCGCGCGCGCGGGCGCGCTCGGACGGCACCCAGGCGTCGGTCATCGCGCGCGTGCTTCCGCCGGCGTCAGGACAGCTCGGGCACGTCGTCCGACTTGAGCCACTCGGTGCGCAGCTCGGCGAGCGTGCCGTCGGCCTCGAGCGCCTCGACCGCCTGCGACACGCAGTCGGTGAGCTCCGAGTCCTTGTCGAGCACGAGGCCGAGCTGCTCCGGCTCGCCGGTCGCCGGCAGGGTGCCGATCACCTGCGTGTCGGGGAAGTAGACGGTCGAGGCGGCCACGCCCTGGTCGACGTCCATGACCATCGCGTCGATCGTGCCCGACGACAGCGCGGTCATGCCGTCGCCCGCGGCGTTGAACGGCACGATCTCGACGGCGTCGCCCCACGCGGCCTCGGCGGCGTCGAGCGACGTCTGCGACGCCGTCACGCCGACGCGCGCGCCCTCGAGGTCGGCGAGCGTCGAGGCACCGGCGAAGTCGCCCTCGTCCGCGACGATGACGCCCTGGCGGCTCGTGAGGTACGGGCTCGAGAAGTCGACGGCCTCGGCGCGCTCCTCCGTGATCGTCGTCTGGTAGGCCGCGATGTCGAACGGCTTGATGGCCGGGCTGATGATCTGCTCGAACGTCACCGTGACCCACTCGACGTCCTCCTCGGCGTAGCCGAGCTCGGAGGCCACCGCGTACACGAGCGCCGACTCGAAGCCCTCGCCGCTCGTCGGCTCGCCCACGTACCAGGGCTCGTACGGCTCCCCCGCGGCGACGGTCAGCGTGCCCTCGGTGAGGGTGGGCAGCGTCTCCGGGCTGCACTCGCCGCCCGCGGCGTCGGTGGCCGCGGAGGTCTCGGGGGTCTCGGGGGCGTCGTCGGGCGACGAGCACGCCGCCAGCCCGAGGGCGACGGCCGGGACGAGGGTGGCGGCGAGGGCGGGGCGGGACGGGCGCACGGCGAGGCCTTCCGTTCTGACGTGGGGCGACGACGCCGAGCCTAGCCCAGCGGCGCGCGGCTCAGGGGTGCACGTGCGCCTTGTTGCCCGTCCGCGCCGAGATGTCCTGCTCGGCCTGTCCGAGGAGCGCGTCCGCGAGCCGGCGCAGCGCGCGACCGGCGGCGACCTCGTCGCCGATCACCGGCACCTCCTCGTCGCCCGGGTCCTTGCGCGCGTGCCCGACGGCACGCAGCGCCCCGACGTCGCCGTGCTCGGCCGGCCCCGCGACGAGCGTCGCCTCGGCCGTCGTGCTGCCCTGCGACTCCACCAGCGTGAGCTGCACGTGCCACGTCGTCGAGCGCGCCGGGACCCCGTGGCCCGCCGACGTCCCCGTCGCGGCACCCGCCGCCTCGCCCTCCTGCGCGCCGCCGTCGCCGTGCCGCACCACGGTGTCCGGACCGGGGAAGACCAGCGTCTCGTCCCCCGTGTCCGACCATCGCACCAGGTAGGGCGGCGAGCCGTCCGCGTTGCGCACGCTCACCACGACCCCCTCGCGCACCGCGGCACCCACCACGCCGGACGCCGTCACGATCCGGTCACCGACCGACGCCTTCATGACCGTCCCTCCGTCTCCTCGTCGAGCTCCTCGTCGACCACTGCGTCGTGCTTCCATCATGCGCCCGACGACGACGGTTCGCCGAGGGGTCGGCGGCGGCTCAGCCCTTCTCGGCGCCTGCCGTCAGCCCGCCCGCGAGGTACCGCTCGGAGAAGAAGAACAGCACGACGACCGGCAGCGTGAGGATGACCGAGCCGGCCATGAGGACCGTGGTCGGCACCTCGATGCTCCCCGACAGCTGCGACAGGCCGAGCGAGACCGTCCACCGGTCGCGGCGCTCGACGAGGAACAGCAGGGCGAACAGGAACTCGTTCCACGCGATCATGAAGATGAACAGGGCGTTGGAGACGATCGCGGGCATCGCGAGCGGGATGCTGATCTTCCGGATCACCTGGCCCCGGGTCGCCCCGTCGATCGCCGCGGCCTCCTCGAGGCTGACCGGCACCGTCTCGAAGTAGTTGCGCAGCATGTAGATCGACACGGCGGCGACCTGCGCGACGTAGACGACGACGAGCCCGACGAGCGAGCCCCGCCCTCGCCGCCGCCACCGTCGCCGCCACCGTCGGCGGGCGGGTCGGAGGTGCACGCGGCGAGTGCCGCGACGCCCGCGAGGGCGATCACGGGAACGGCTCGGGAACGGCGCATCGTCGTCACCTTCCTTCCGGCTCGACAGGGCCGGTGCCGTCGACGGCGGCGGCGTCGGCCGGGACCGACGGTGGCCGTGGCGGCGTCGATGTGTCAACGACGGTAAGCCCAGGTCACGCCGCTCGCGACGTCCCGTGACGCGCCCTCGCGCCCGTCAGTCGAGGGGCCGCACCCGCACGTCCCGGAACGACACGACGTCGGGCGCGCTCCCGTGCGCCTGCAGGCCGACGTGGCCGACGAGTCCGCGGCTGCTCGAGTCGGGGTCGTTCGGCCGCCCGGGGAACGGGACGCCGGGCACGTTCTCGTACTCGTTGATGACGACGCCGTTGCGGATCACCGTGTAGTGCTGCCCGACGACGCGCACCTCGAGGTCGTTCCACGTCCCCTTGGGCGTCGGCATGGCCTCGGCCAGGGTCAGGTCGGCGAACCCGTAGATCGAGCCGGTCTTGCGCGGGTCGTTCGAGCCCGTCTCGGGCGAGTCGTTGATCTGCACCTCGTGGCCGCAGTTGACGGCGATCCACGACAGGTTGCCCGTCTCGCTGCCGTTGAACGTCGTCGGGCAGCCCTCGACCGGCCCGTGCAGGGCGGGGAAGCGCACCTGCACGCCGCTGTTGGCGCGGGCGTCGCCGGGGGCGTCGTCGCGGAAGCGCAGGCGCAGCGAGAAGTCGCCGAACTCCTCGGGCACGTACCAGAGCGTGCCGAAACCGCCCTCGGCGCCCGCGCGGCTGACGAGCGACCCGTCCTCCGTGAGGTCGAACCCGCCGACGCCCGCGTACTCCCAGTCCTCGAGCGACGTCGCGGTCCCGTCGAAGAGCGTCCGGTAGCCCGGGACGGTGCCGACGTCGGACCGGCCCGCCGCGGCGACGAGGCGCGCGGCGTCGCGCCGCCCGAGCTCGCCGTCGGCGACGAGGGCGTCCGTGACGCCCCGCACGTGCGTCACGAACGACCCGTGGTCCTCCCAGGTGCGCTCGTCGTCGATGACGTCGTTGATCGTGCAGCCGCCCGGCAGGGTCGCGTTCGCGACGCCGCTGTCGGTGTCGAGCAGGACGACGGTCGGGCGGGCGTCGGGCGCGACGCACGTCCCGACGTCGAGCACGCCGGCGCCGTCGGGCGAGGCGGCCGCGCACGGCGCGGCGAGACCGACGGCGGCCACCGTGGCGACGGCGGCGGCGAGACGGGACGGACGGACGCGGGGCAGGATCGGCATCGGTGTCTCCTCGTCGAGATCGTTGCTCGGGGTGACACCGACCCTACGGGAGACGGGTCCGACGCGCGACCGCCCCGGCACGGGGATAGGACGGAGGGATGCAGCCGATCGAGGACACCCGTGTGACCGTGGTCGTGGCGAGCCGCGACCGTCGCGACGAGCTCGTCGCGAGCCTCGGGCGCCACCGCGCCCCGGTGGTCCTCGTCGACAACGGCTCGTCCGACGGCACGCCGCAGGCCGTGCGGGACGCGCACCCGCACGTCGACGTCGTCGAGGCGGGCCGCAACCTCGCGGCCGCGGGCCGGACGCTCGGGGCGCGCCGCGCCCGCACGCCGTTCGTCGCGTTCGCCGACGACGACTCGTGGTGGGCGCCCGCTGCCCGGACCGCGGGTCCTGGGCTTCATGGCCTGCGCGGCGACGGTGCGCCGCGACGCGTTCCTGGCGTCGGGCGGGTTCGACGACGTCGTGCGGTTCCCGGGAGAGGAGGAGCGTCTCGCGTGGGACCTCGCCGCGGACGGCTTCGACCTCGTGCACGTGCCCGACGTCGTCGTGCACCACCACCCGTCGCCGCGGCGCCACGACGCGGCGGCACGACGACGCGCGGTCGCCCGGTCGCGCACGCTGAGCGCGGTGCTGCGCCTGCCGTGGCGCGACGTCGGCCGGCGGCTCGGCGAGGACCTGCGAGCCGGCGGGCCGGAGCGCCGCGGCGTGCTAGCGGCGGCGGCAGACCTACTGCCCGCGCTGCGGCGGCGCCGCACCCTGCCCGAGCAGGTCCTGGCCGACCTCGCGGTGCTCGCGACCCAGCCGGTGCCGCGGCCGGCCGACACCGCCGGGGTGCCGTCGTCGAGCGAGTGACCCGCCGCCGACCCAGCACGTGGTCGCACGACGACGCACCGCGGCACCGCCCGCCCGCACCGGGGAGGCCCCATGACCACGACGTCCCTGCCGACCGACACCGCACCCGTGGAGGTGCACCCGGCCGACGAGGCGCCCGCCGCGGCCCCGTGGCGCCTGCCGGTGCCCCGGCCGCGCGGCCACGTGAGCGCCGCGCTCCTCGAGGCGCTCCGCGCCACGCCCGGTGACCCGGTGCTCGCCCCCGTGGCCGACGCGCTCGGCGCCGCCGGCGTCGACGGCCCGGCCGGTCCCGACGTCGTGCTCGGCGAGGACGCCCAGCGCGACCCGTCGGGCGTGCTCACCGCCGTCTCCGCGCGGTGCACCCACCTCGGCTGCCTGGTGCACTTCAACGACGCCGAGACCGCTTGGGAGTGCCCGTGCCATGGCTCCCGGTTCGCCGTCGACGGTGCGGTGCTGCAGGGGCCGGCGAACTCGCCGCTGGAGCGGCGGCCGCTGCCCGGGCACGAGGCCTGACGGGCTCCGGGACCCCGAGCACGACGAAGGCCCCCAGGCGAACCTGGGGGCCTTCGTCCGACACCGTGTCGACGGTGTCCCGTGGTAGCGGGGGCAGGATTTGAACCTGCGACCTCTGGGTTATGAGCCCAGCGAGCTACCGAGCTGCTCCACCCCGCGTCGACTCCCTGAACATTACGGCACCGAACCCGCCCACACCAAATCGAAACGGCCACATGGGACGCAGGTCACAGGCGGCGCACCGACGCCCGCGGAGACGCCGAGGGCCGCCGTCCCGCAGGACGGCGGCCCTCGGTCGCCTGGGTCAGCCCTCGAGCTCGGCCTCGGCCGCGACGGCCTCCTCGATGGCTCGCTTCAGACGCTGCTGCGCCTCGCCGTAGGCGCCGAAGTCGCCGGACGACAACGCCTCCTGGCTGTCCGCGAGCGCCTGGTTGGCCTCCTGCAGCGCCGCGTCGAGGCGGGCGCGCGGGTCGCCGCCGCCGCCCGGCGCGGGCGTCGTCGGCTCGGTCGTCTCCGTGGGCTCGGGCTCGGGCTCCTCGCCGGTCCCCGGTTCGGCGCCGGGGTCGACGTCCACCGGGTCTGTCGGGACGTCGGTCTCCTCCTCGCCCTCGGCGTCGCCGGCGTTCGCGCCCGAGTCGCCGCCGAACACCTGGTCGAGCGCCTCGTCGAGCGTCTCGGCGTACCCCGTCTGGTCGCCGAACGCGACGAGCACGCGGCGCAGCAGCGGGAACTGCGTGCCGCCGGCCGACTGGATGTACACCGGCTGCACGTACAGCAGACCGCCGCCCACGGGCAGCGTCAGCTGGTTGCCGCGCACGACCGTCGACGCACCGCGCTCGAGGATGTTGAGCTGCTCGGAGATCGTCGGGTTGGAGTTGAAGTTGTTCTGCACCTGGCCGGGGCCGGGCACGGTCGCATCGCGCGGCAGCTCGAGGAGCCTGAGCTGGCCGTAGGTCTCGGCCTTCTGGCCGCCCGTGGTCCCGGCGTCGCCGTCGACGGCGAGATATCCGGTGAGGATCTCGCGGTCGGTGATGCCACCGGGGATGAACGTGCTCGTGAGCGAGAACGCCGGCCGGTCCTGCCCCGGCATCTGCAGCGTCAGGTAGTACGGCGGCTGCTTGGGGGCGATCGTCTCGGTGCTCGCCACCGGGTCGGCCGGGGTCTCCCACTCGTCGGAGCTCGAGAAGAACTGCACCGCGTCCGTCACGTGGTACTGCGTGAGCAGCTCGCGCTGGACCTTGAACAGGTCCTCCGGGTACCGGATGTGGCTCATCAGGTCGCCGGAGATCTCCTCGAGGGGGCGCAGCGACGTCGGGAAGATCTCCGACCACGCCTGGAGGACCGGGTCCTCGGGGTCCCACGCGTACAGGGTGACCGAGCCGTCGTACGCGTCGACCGTCGCCTTGACCGAGTTGCGGATGTAGTTGACCTCGGGCGGCAGCTCGACCGGCACGCCCTGCGCGGCGAGCGTGAGGGAGTCGGTCGTCGCCTCCTGCATGGGCATCGACGTCGAGTAGGGGAACGCGTCCGACGTCGTGTACGCGTCGACGATCCACTTGACGCGACCGTCGACCACGGCCGGGTAGAACTTGTTGTCGAGCGTGAGCCACGGGGCCACCTTGGCCACGCGCTGCTGCGGGTCGCGGTCGTAGAGGATCTGCGACTCGCTCGTGACACGGTCGGAGAAGAAGATCTGCTCGTCGCCGAACTTCAGCGCGAAGAGCAGCTTGCGCCAGAACGTGCCGATCTCCGGGCCGGCCGACACCTCGTCGGTCGGGAACGCGGTGCGGATCTGGCGCCCGCCCTCCTCGTCGGCCTGGTAGTCGAGCTCCCACGGCTCCGTCCCCTCGGGGGCGCCGACGATCGAGTAGGTCGTCGTGCTCGGCGAGAAGTAGATCCGCGGCTCGTAGCCCTTCTCCGTGAGCGCGCCCTGCGTCGGGATGCCGCCCTCGAAGAACGCGGGCTGGCCGTCGGGGCCCGGGACGTTGCCGTAGGCGGCGACGACGCCGAAGCCGTGCGTGTAGACGGTGTGGTCGTTGGTCCAGTTGCGCTCGCCCAGGCCGTCGAGGTTGAGCTCGCGCACGGCGATGACCGTGTCCCGGACCTCGCCGTCGATCTCGTACCGGTCGACGGCGAGGTTCTCGGTGAAGTTGTAGTACTGCTTGTTCTGCTGCAGCTGGCGGAACGACGGGCTCACGACCTGCGGGTCGAGCAGGCGCACCGACGCCGTCGTCTCGGCGTCCTCGCGCAGCTGGCCGGCCGCGGCCTGCGTCGTCGCCTCGTACTGCTGCTTCTCGATGTCGTCCATCCCGAAGGCCTGGAGCGTGGCGTCGATGTTGCGCTGGATGTACGGCGCCTCGAGCTGCTGCGCGTTCGGGTTGACCTGGAAGCGCTCGACGACGGCCGGGTAGATGCCGCCGATCGCGATGGCCGACACGACCATGAGCCCGACGCCGATGACCGGCAGGCGCCACGTGCCGCGGAAGGCGGCGAGCACGAACAGCAGCGCCACGAGCACGGCCACGCCCGTGAGGATCTCCTTGGACGGGATGACCGCGTGCACGTCCGTGTAGCTCGCGCCGTCGTACCGGCTGTTCGTCGTCGTCAGGAGCGAGTAGCGGTCGAGCCAGTAGTTGGCGCCGACGAGCAGCATGAGCGCAGCCGCGATGATCGCCAGGTGGACGCGCGCCGCCGGCGTCGTGCGCGGGGTGCCGGCGGGGACCGGCCCGAGGCGCAGACCGCCGTACAGGTAGTGGGTCACGACGGCCGCGATGCCGGAGATCACGACGACCGACATGAGGAAGCCCACCACGAAGCGCAGCGCGGGCAGCGTGAAGACGTAGAAGCCGTGGTCGACGCCGAACTCGGGGTCGGACGTGCCGAACGTGCCGCCGTTGAGCGCCAGGAGCACGGTGCGCCACTGCGCCGCGGCCGCGACGCCGGCGAAGAAGCCGACGAGCAGCGGGGCCGCGATCGTCACGACCCGGCGCAGCGGCTCGACCGCCTCGCGGTACTGGTCGAGCGTCGCCTGCTCCGGCGTCGACGGCGCGTACACGGGACGCACGCGGTACGCGACGGAGAACGACGTGAACACCGCCGCGCCCATGAGGAGGAACCCGAGGGCGAAGAGGATGCCGCGCGCGATCCACTGGGTCCAGATGACGTTGCCGAAGCCGAGCGTCTGGAACCAGAGGACCTCGGTCCAGAAGTTCGCCAGCAGCAGGATCGCCACGACGATCGCGGCCAGGACCGCGACGGTGACGGTCAACGGGCTGCGGCGTCGCGTGGTCGGCGGACCGGGACGTCGTGGCGGGGCGGTGAAGGACACGGTGCGGGCACCTCGCTCGTGCTCGGGACAGGGCTGCGGACCGGCTGGTCGTCCAGGGTGAACGACCGGGCCTCACCCCAGGTTCCCACGTTTCACGCACGCGTGGTCGACGGACCCTCCACAGGCGGTCCCGACCACGGCAGGGCCGGCGGCAGGTCAGGAGCAGGTCGGCAGCGCGTCGCCGTCCCCGGCGCCGATCGCCTCCACCGCCTGGCGGGCCTCGGCGAGCGTCGCCACCGGGACGACCCGCAGCCCGTCGGGGACGCTGCCGACCACCTGGTCGCAGTTGCCCGACGGCGCCAGGAACCACCGCGCGCCGTCGCGCACCGCCCCGTGCATCTTCTGCTCGATGCCGCCGATGGCGCCGACGTTCCCCTCGACGTCCATCGTGCCGGTGCCGGCGACGACCTCGCCGCCGAGCTCGTCCTCCGGGGTCAGCCTGTCGATGATCGCGAGCGCGAACATGGTGCCGGCGCTCGGCCCCCCGATGTTCTCGATCTGGATCTTCACGTCGAGCGGGTAGTCGTACTGCGGGTCGAGGTAGATGCCGAGCACCGCACGCCCGTGACCCTCGCCCGTCGTGATGGTCAGGTCGACCTCCTCACCGTCGCGCAGCACGCCCAGCACGACGTCGTCGCCCGGGGTGACGCGGTCGAGCGCGCCGAGCAGTCCCTGGTGCGTGACGACGGGCTCGCCGTCGATCGTCCGCACGACGTCACCCTGCGCGACGACGCCGTCGGCGCCGGTCCCGGGCGCGGCCCCCACGATCGTGAGCGTCGCGGGCACCTCGTAGCCGAGCTCGGTGAGCGCCGCGACGGTCGCGTTCTCCTGCGAGGAGACCATCTCCGCCTGCCCCGTCTCCTCCTGCTCCTCGGGCGTGAGGTCCCGCGGGAAGATCGCCTCGACCGGCTGCACCGAGCGGTCGCCCGCGACCCAGCCCAGCAGCACGTCGCCGACCAGCACGTCGCCACCCGGCCCGCCGTACACGGACACGGTCGTCAGGCGCAGCTGCCCGGAGGGCTCGTACGTCTCGGCGCCGGAGATCTCCACGAGCGGCACCTCGCGCACGCTCTCGCCCTCGGCAAGGTCCTGGACGCCGAGCGTGTCCACCGTGGGGCCCGGGGTGCGGACCGCGTACGCCGTCGGCATGACCAGGCACACAGCCGCCAGGACCGCCGTCGCGAGCATGCCGAGCGTCAGAGTCACGGTGCGGCGCGTCGCCGGCGGAGCGGGCTCCAGGGCGGGCTCGGAGCGGTCGGCGGGCTCGGCGGGCGCGAGGATGTCGCGGTCGAACGTCACGGGCCCATCATCTCCCGACGCGCCGGACGGGTGCGCCCAGAGCGAAAGCCGGGAACCGCGCCCCGCTGCCGCGCGTCGAGCGTGGGTACCGTGAGACGCGGCCCACCCGCGTCGACCGAGCCAGAACCGAGCACGACCGGGCCGACGGACGGCCGCGGCAGCACCCGAGAGCGACTGAGGAGCCCGCAGTGAGCAACCTGCCCGACGACCCCGAGGGTGCCGAGGAGCGCGAGCGCATGCTGCGCGAGATGCTGTCCGGGTTCTTCGGCGACCGGACCGACGAGGTGCTGGCGCAGATGCGGGCCCAGGGCTTCGACCCCGCCGCGCTCGCCGGCATGCCGGGCGCCGGCGCGCCCGACCCCGCCGCGATGCAGCACGTCCTCGCGCAGGCCCAGCGGCTCCTGTCCGCGTCGGGCGACGGGCCGGTCAACGAGGACGTCGCCCACGACGTCGCCCGCCAGGTCGCCGTCGCCGAGGGCGACCCGTCGCTCACCGGCGGGCAGGCACGCGCCGCGACCGAGGCGCTGTCCGTCGCCGAGCTCTGGCTCGACGTCGTCACGGACCTGCCGCCCGCCGGCGGGCAGCACCGCGCCTGGAGCCGCTCGGAGTGGGTCGAGGCGACGCTGCCCGCGTGGAACCGTCTCGTCGCGCCGGTCGCGACGTCGGTCGCCGAGGCGCTCGCCGACGTGCTGCGCGACCAGCTGCCCGGCGACGGCGACGAGCTCGACGCGCTCGGGCTCCCCGGCCTGCCCGGCATGCCCGCCGGCGCCCTCGGCCCGCTCGGCGCCCTCGGCCCGCTCGGCGCCCTCGGCCCGCTCGGGGCGCTCGACCCCGGGCAGATGATGCGCCGCCTCGGCGCCGCCGTCTTCGGCATGCAGGTCGGGCAGGCCGCCGGGACGCTCTCGCGGGAGGTCTTCGGCGCGACCGACGTGGGCGTGCCGCTGCTGGACCAGCCCACGACCGTGCTCCTGCCCACCAACGTGGCCGCGTTCGCCGACGGCCTCGACGCGCCGCTCGAGGAGGTCCGCCTCTACCTGGCGCTGCGCGAGGCGGCCCACGCCCGGCTCTTCACCCACGTCACGTGGCTGCGGGCGCACCTGCTCGGCCTCGTCGAGCAGTACGCGCGCGGCATCACGATCGACGTCGACGTGCTCGAGCAGCAGGTCCGCGACATCGACATGACCGACCCCGAGGCGCTGCGCGGCGCCCTCACGGGCGGTGTGTTCGGGCTGCAGCACACGGAGGAGCAGCGGGCGACGCTGCTGCGCCTCGAGACGGCGCTCGCGCTCGTCGAGGGCTGGGTGAGCGAGGTCGTCACGACCGCCGCCCTCCCCCACCTGCCGCACGCCGTGCCGCTGCGCGAGATGCTGCGCCGGCGGCGCGCCGCGGGCGGTCCGGCGGAGCACACGTTCTCGGGGCTCGTCGGGCTCGAGCTGCGGCCCCGCCGCTCGCGCGACGCCGCCGCGCTCTTCGCGCACGTCCTGCATGCGGGCGGCCCGCAGGCCCGCGACGCCGTCTGGGAGCACCCCGACCTGCTGCCCGGGCCCGCCGACCTCGACGACCCGGCCGGCTACCTCGACCGCCGCGCGGCCCAGGCCGACGCGCACGCCGACGTCGACGCCGCGCTCGCCCAGATCTTCGGCGAGGCGGGCGGTGACGCCCGGGGTGGCGACGTTGGCGACGACGGGGACGACGCGCCCGCGGGCGAGGACCGCCCCGCTCAGGGCTGACGCGGCCGACGGCCGACGCGGCTCAGGGGTCGACGTCGTCGGGCGTGCCGAGCGACTCGTCCTGCACGAACGCCGCGCCCTCGAGGAAGCCCTTGGCCCGCTCGGTCCGCGGGAACGCGTCGAGCAGGCTCCAGAACTCGGGCCCGTGCCCCGCGTGGAGCAGGTGGGCCAGCTCGTGCAGGAGCACGTAGTCGAGCACCCACGCGGGCATGCCCTGCACGCGCGTCGAGATGCGGATCGAGCCGTCGACGAGCGTGCACGAGCCCCAGCGGCGACCCTGGTTGGCGGACCAGCGCACGCTCGTGGGGCGGGCGCGGCCGTCGAGGTACTTGGCGGACAGCTCCCGGGCACGCGCCATGAGCTCGGCGTCCGACGGCCGCCGCCGTCGCTCCTTGTCCGCGAGGCGGGCGAGCATCTTCGCCACCCACTCCTGCTCCTGGGCGCGGGAGAAGCGCGCCGGGATCGCGACGATGGTGCGTTCACCGTCGCGGTAGGCGCTCACCGTGGCGGTCCGCCGTCGACTCCGGCGCACCTCCACGGACGTCGGGGCGTCGTGGGCCACGGAACGACCGTACCGAAAAAACGTCACCGATGTGTTTCGTGCCACACGGCCCCGGGCCTGTGGACGACGCCCGGGGCGCTCGCCGCGCCCGTGCCACAGTGGCGCGCATGACGGAGGCGATGACGCAGGCGCGCGCAGAGGTCCGGCTCCGGCCCGGGACGGCCGTGCTCGACCGCGGCGACGGCGAGGTGCAGCTCGGGACCGACCACCGGTGGGCGCTCGTGGTCGCGGGGCTGTCCGACGCCGAGGCGTCCTGGCTGTGCGAGGCGGCCGCGCGGCGGCACCGGTCGCTCGAGCAGACCGCGCGGCGGTGGGCGGTCGAGGACGCGCGGCGGGCCGAGGTCCTGGAGCTCCTGGAGCGCTCGGGGTTCCTCGTGGGGCCGCCCCCTCCCGCCGGCCGGATCACCGCCCCCGCGGACGGGGCGGCCGACGCGGCCGTGCTCGGAGCGCTGCGGCCCGACGGCGCGGGTCAGGTCACGCTCGCGGCGCGGGCGCGACGCACGGTCGGCCTCTGCGGCCTCGGCCGGGTCGGTGCGGCGGCGGCGCTGCACCTCGCCACGGCCGGCGTCGGGACCCTCGTCCTCGACGACCCGCGGCCGGTGCAGACCTGCGACACCGGGCTCGGCGGCTACCGCCGCGACGACGTCGGCACGCCGCGCGAGCGGGCGCTGACCGAGCTGCTCGCCGAGCGCCACCCGCGCACCGACGTCGTGCACGAGGTCGACGGCCGCGAGCCGGACGCGGTGGTTGTCGTGGAGCCTGACGTCGCCGACCCCGACCGGTACGGGCGGCTGCTGGGCGACGGGGTCCCGCACCTCCCGGTGGTGGTGCGCGAGGCCGACGTCGTGGTCGGCCCGCTCGTGCTGCCGGGGCGCTCGGCGTGCGTGCGGTGCGCGCACCGCCACGTCGCGGACGCCGACGCCCGGTGGCCTCGGCTCGTGCAGCAGCTGCGCGGCCGCGAGCCCGACCGGCCGCAGGAGACGACGCTGGCCGCGAACGCGGCGGCGCTCGCGGCGGGGCAGGTGCTGGCGCTGCTCGACGGCGCGCGCCCGGCCGCCGTGGGGGCCGCGCTCGAGGTGGCGCTGCCCGAGGCCGTGCCCCGGGTACGACCGGTGCAGCCGCACCCGGGGTGCGGCTGCACCGGTCTGGTGCCCGCCGGCTGACCGGCGGGACGTGCCGTCACGCGGCGACGGTCTCCGACTTGCGCGGGCGACCACGACCACGCTTGCGCGCGACCACGACGCCGTCGACGAAGACCTCACCGCCCCACACGCCCCAGGGCTCGCGGCGCTCGAGGGCACCGGCGAGGCAGCCGGCCTGCAGCGGGCAGGTGCGGCAGAGCGCCTTGGCCTCCTCGACCTGCGCCGTGTGCTCGGCGAACCAGAGCTCGGGGTCGTTGGTGCGGCACGGCAGCATCGCCGCGAACTGGCGGTCGAGCTCGGCCGCCTCGTCCGGGCTCTGCGCCAGGGGTTGATGGGGAGTCCAGGGGCCGGAACCGCCCTGGGGGATCGTGTCGAGCAGCCGCTCGTCCAACAGCTGTGCGAGACGCACGAGTTCCTCCGTCAGGTCCATGGGTGGTGCGAACGTCGATGTTCAGGACCTGCGGGTGACCCCCTGGCGTCAGGGGGCCGGTTCGTGCGACCTGGTGAGGTCTTCTTCCCTGGGCGGAAAGACGAGGGCCGCGGGTCCCGGGTGGACTCCGCGGCCTGGACCGGTCAACAGACCGGATGCATCCAGGGTGCGGAGTCGGGTGCGAAGGCGTGATCGATGAGGCCAGCTCCGACGTGCGTACGCGCACGGAAGGGAACGACCGCCTGGCACGGCACGAGGGCAGAGTTCTCCCCCGGCGCGTAGCCGAACGATGCGTTCACCAGCGTGGTCATGGTCATCGTGTCCATCTCTTGCACCCACCTCCTCACTGCTCTCGGGCTCCGCGCCTCTCGGCGCGCGCCATCTCCGTCAGGGACTCTCCGAGCATAGACCCGGGTCCCGCCAGCGCCACCCCTTTTTTCGGAGATTCGTGGGGGAACTTTTCTCAGGGGCTTCCGGCGTCGGCGACGAGGGCCAGGATCGTCGCCCCGTAGCGGTCGATCTTGGCCGGTCCGATGCCGTTGATCCTGGCCAGCTGCGCGATCGACGACGGCCGGACCTCGGCGATCTCGGCGAGCGTCGCGTCCCCGAGGATCGTGTAGGCGGGCTTGTCGGTCTCGCGTGCGACGGACAGGCGCCACTCGCGCAGGGCGTCGAACAGCTCGACGTCCGCCTCGCCCGTGAGCTGCTGGCGCGCCTGGCCCCGCCGGCGCGTGCCGGGCCCGGCCGTGCGGCCCCGCGGCTCGTCGGGCCACAACCCGTCGAGGAAGCGCGTGCGCTTGCGCGACGCGCGGCCGCCCGGGTTGCGCGAGCGCGCGTACGAGACCTCGAGGTGCACGCGGGCGCGCGTGACCCCCACGTAGAGGAGGCGTCGCTCCTCGGCGACCGCCTGGTCGGTCTCCGCGAGCGAGATGGGCATGAGCCCCTCGCTCATGCCGGCGAGGAACACCGCGTCCCACTCGAGCCCCTTGGCGGCGTGCAGCGACGCGAGCGTGACGCCCTCGACGGTCGGCGCGTGCTGCGCGGCGGCGCGCTCCTCGAGCTCGGCGACGAGGGTCGCCAGCGTCGCGGGCTGCTCGTCGGTGCCGGCGCGCGCCAGGTCGTCGGCGAGGCCCACGAGCGCGTTCATGGCCTCCCAGCGCTCGCGGGCGGCGCCGCGGGCCGCGGGCGGGCGCTCCGACCAGCCGGCCGACGTGAGCACGTCGCGCACCAGCTCGGGCATGGGCTGGTCTCCGTCGGCCGAGCGGGCCGCGCCACGCAGCAGCACGACCGCGTCGCGCACGTCCTTGCGCTGGAAGAACCGCTCGCCGCCCCGCACCTGGTAGGAGATGCCCGCGTCGGCGAGGGCGGCCTCGAACGCCTCCGACTGCGCGTTGGTCCGGTACAGCACGGCGATCTCGGACGGGCGCACGCCGTCCGCGACGAGCCGCCCCGCGCGCGCGGCGATCCCGGCGGCCTCCGCCTCGTCGTCGTCGTACACGGTGAACGACACGGGCGGCCCCGCCGGCCGCTGCGCGCGCAGCTCGAGCGCACCGGCGACGCGGCCGCGGCGCAGCACCTCGTTCGCCAGGTGCACGACCTGCGGCGTCGAGCGGTAGTCGCGCACGAGCCGGATCACCTGGGCGTCCGGGTAGGTGCGCGTGAAGTCCAGCAGGTAGTGCGGCGTCGCGCCCGTGAACGAGTAGATCGTCTGCGACGGGTCCCCGACGACGCAGAGCTCGCGCCGCCCGCCGAGCCACTGGTCGAGCAGAAACTGCTGCAGCGGCGAGACGTCCTGGTACTCGTCGACGACGAAGTGCCGGTACTGCGAGCGGACCTCCTCGGCGACCTGAGGGTGCGAGGACAGCATGTCCGCGAGCATGAGCAGGACGTCCTCGAAGTCGATCACGCCGCGCTCGGTCTTGACGTCCTCGTAGGCCGTCAGGAGGCGAGCGACCGTCTGGTGGTCGTAGCCCGACGGCGCGGGACGGTCGTCCGCGAGCGCCGCCTTCACGTAGTCCTCGGCGACGACGAGCGAGACCTTGGCCCACTCGACCTCGGACGACAGGTCGCGCACCGCGACGCGGTCGACGCTCACGCCGATGCGGCGGGCGGCCTCGGCCACCGCGGAAGCCTTGTGCTCGAGGATCTGCGGCGGGGCGCCCCCGACGACGCGCGGCCAGAAGTAGCCGAGCTGGCGCAGCGCGGCGGCGTGGAAGGTGCGCGCCTGGACACCCACGACGCCGAGCTCGCGCAGCCGCGTGCGCATCTCCCCCGCCGCTCGCGCGGTGAACGTCACGGCGAGCACCGACGTCGGCTTGTACGCGCCCGAGCGCACGCCGTAGGCGATGCGGTGCGTGATCGCGCGCGTCTTGCCCGTGCCCGCGCCCGCGAGCACGCAGACGGGGCCGGTCAGCGCGAGCGCGACCTCGCGCTGCTCGGGGTCGAGGGCGTCGAGGACGGCGTCGGGATGAACCGAGGCAACAGTCGTGTTGGAGGCGAGGGACATCGGTTGCGATTCTTGCAGCCGACGCCGACACCCACCGACCGTCGTCCCCAGGAGGACCGCTCGATGCCTGCCGACACGACCGCCACCCCGACGCTCCCCGAGCCCGGCACCGTCACGATGTACTCGACCACCTGGTGCGGCTACTGCCGCCGGCTGCGGACGCAGCTGGACTCCGAGGGCATCGGCTACACGGTGATCGACATCGAGGAGCAGCCGGAGACGGCGGCCTTCGTCGAGCAGGTCAACGGCGGCAACCGCACCGTGCCGACCGTCGTGTTCCCGGACGGCTCCGCCGCGACGAACCCGTCGCTCGCCGAGGTCAAGGCCGCGCTGGCCAACTGACGCCCGCGCTCACCACGCGCCGGGCAGCTCCTCGCCGTACCACTCCTCGATGAGCGCCCGCGCGATCGACTGCGCGCCCGGCAGGCGCACGTCGCCCGCCTCCGCCGCCTCGACGAGGTCCGCGCGCGTGAACCAGCGCGCGTCGGTGATCTCGTCGTCGTCGACGCGCACGTCGGTGCGCACCGCACGCGCCCGGAACCCCACCATGAGCGACGCCGGGAACGGCCACGCCTGGCTCCCCCGGTAGAGCACGTCGTCGGGGCCGGCGCCGACGACGACGCCGGTCTCCTCGGCGACCTCCCGACGCACCGCGTGCTCGAGGCCCTCGCCGGGCTCGACGAAGCCGGCGAGCGTCGAGTACCGCCCGGCGGGCCACGCCGCGCCGTGCGCGAGCAGGATCCGGTCCTCGTCGTCGACGACGGCCATGATGACCGCGGGGTCCGTTCGCGGGTACAGCTCGCGGTCCTCCACCGCGCAGACGCGGGTCCACCCGGCCTGCCCGGCCGTCGTGGGCGCGCCGCAGCGCGGGCAGCGCGCGTGAGCCGTGTGCCACTGCGCGAGCGCGACCGCCTCGACGACGATCCCCTGCTCGAGGTCGTCCAGCGCCGTCAGCTCGCGCAGGCCCGCCCAGCGGCCGTCCGACCCGTCGTCGACGCCGCTCTGCGCGCCGGCCGCGCCGTCGTCGGGCAGCGCGAGCGCGAGGAGGCCCGCGCCGTCGTGCTCGCCGAGGAAGAGCCACGTGCCGTCGTCGTGCGCGCCCACCGCGTCGGCCGGGGCGAGGACGGGACGCGGGCGACCGCCGTCGTCGGTCACCGCGACGCGGGCGCCGCGCACCCGCACCGCGCGCGTGGCCGGGTCGGCGAGGAGCTCCTCGACCAGCCCGGGTTCGGTGCGGCGGTGCGCCGCACGGTCGTGGACGCTGCGGGTGAAGGGCAGGTGGAGCGGGGACACGCCCTCGACCGTATCCGCTCGCGAGGGTCGGCGGGCTCTACGGTGGTCGGGTGCCACGCAGTCCGCTCGCCCTCGCCGCCCTCGCGACGGCGGCCGTGCCGGGTCTCGACGCCCGCTCGGTCCGCCCCGAGGATGTCCCGGGCGACTACGACGTCGCCGTCGTCGCCGCGCACGACGGCGAGGAGTGGGTGGTGCGCGCCCCGCGGAACACCATCGCCGGGGCCGC